>JANPMG010000057.1:0-7247 GCA_031422675.1 Acidimicrobiia bacterium
CCCAGGCGTGCACGCCAGCGTCAGTCCGACCGGCACACGCAAGTTCCACGTCGGTCCGCAGCACGCGAGTCAGCGCGTCGAGCACGACCCCGGCGACGGTGCGTTGATCCACCTGTTTCGCGAAGCCGTGGAAGTCCGTCCCGTCGTACGCAACGACGAGCCGGTACACCCGAGGTGGTTCCATCATGGACGTAACGACATCCGACGCGGTCGCGTCGAACAGGGTCACGGCATCAGCCCGAAGCTCGACCGATTTCCCGCTCTTGGCGCCTGCGGCGCCGGGCCGCTCGGGCCACGGGCGAGCGAACGTCGAACCGCCGACATTGCGTCTTCGCTCGCCCTCTTTCAGACGAGTTCGATGCGCGCCATGGGGGCTTGGTCCCCCGGGCGCGGGCCGAGCTTCAGGATGCGGGTGTAACCACCGTTGCGATCCTGGTACTTCGGCGCGATCGTCGCGAAGAGTTCGTGCGCGATGGACTGGTCGTGCAAGGTGGCCACCACCTGGCGCTGCCGGTGAAGGCCACCCTTCTTGCCCTTGGTGATCAGCTTCTCGGCGTAAGGCCGCAGCGCCTTCGCGCGCGACACCGTGGTGGTGATGCCCCCGTGCTCGAACAACGCGATCGCGAGGTTCGCCATGAGCTGACGCTGGTGGTGGGGGTCGCCGCCGAGACGCGGACCCTTCTTGGGGCGAGGCATCGCAGGTCAGTCCTTCATGCGCAGCGACAGGCCGCGCTCGTCGAGCTTCACGATCACTTCGTCGAGCGACTTCTGTCCGAAGTTGGTGATCGCGAGCAGATCGTCCTCGGTCTTGATGACGAGCTGGCCGATGGTGTCCACCCGCGCCCGCTTGAGGCAGTTCCGCGGCCGCTCGGACAGGTCCAGCTCCTCGATCGCAAGTTCGAGGTCCGGCGACGTGGCGAGGGTCGGCGACACTTCACCGAGTTCGAGCCCCTTCTGCTCCTCCGACATGTCGGCGACGAGACCGACGAGGCTACGCAGCGTTGCGCCCGCCGAGGCGAGCGCGTCACGTGGGGTGATCGAACCGTCGGTCTCGATCTCCACGCCGAGCTTGTCGTAGTTCGTGGCCTGCTCCACGCGGGTGGGTTCGATGTCGAAGGCGACACGCCGAACGGGCGAGAAGATCGCGTCGACGGGGATGACGCCGATCGGCGCGCCGGGCCGCTTGGTCTTCTCGGCCGGGGCGTAACCCCGACCCTGCTCGACCGTGATGTCGATCGCGAGGCGACCCTTCTCGGTGAGCGTGGCGAGATGCAGCTCCGGGTTCAGGATCTCCACATCGGCGGTGGTCTGGATGGCGCTCGCGGTCACGTCGGCCGGGCCGCGTACGTCGAGGCGCAGGGTGACCGGCTCCTCGGAGAGGCACTGGAGCACCAGGTCCTTGAGGTTCAGGATCAGGTCGGTGACGTCTTCCTTGACGCCCGCGATCGTGTCGAACTCGTGGAGCGCGTCGTCGAAGCGCACCTGGGTGACGGCACCACCCGGGATCGACGACAGCAGCGTGCGCCGCAGGCTGTTGCCGAGGGTGTGGCCGAAACCGGGCTCGAGCGGCGAGATGATGAACCGCTGCGTGTTGCCTTCGGCTTCTTCGGCCTCGATCTCAGGACGCTGGATGATGAGCATTGACGCTTCCTCACAATCGGGCGCGTGCGCGCCCGAAGTCGGGGGTGAACGGGTTCGGTGTTACTTGGAGTAGAGCTCGACGATGAGCTGTTCGCGCACCGGGATATCGATCTGGTCACGCAGCGGGAGATCCCGGACCGTGGCCTTGCCATCGGTGACGTCGAGCCACATCGGCACCAGACGATCGATCGTGTCCAGGTTGTGACGCAGGACGATCATGTCCTTCGACTTCGGCCGGAACTCGACGACATCCTCTTTACGGACCATGTACGACGGGATCGTGACCCGCTTGCCGTTCACGAGCACATGCCCGTGACGGACCCACTGGCGGGACTGGCTGCGGCTCGACGCAAAGCCGGCGCGAAACACCACGTTGTCCAACCGCTGTTCGAGCATCCGCAGCAAGTTCTCACCGGTGATGCCCTTTTGGCGCGAAGCCTCCGCGTACAGGTTGCGGAACTGCTTTTCGAGCACGCCGTAGATGCGCTTCGCCTTCTGCTTCTCGCGCAGCTGGAGCATGTACTCGCTCTCACGAATACGGCCCCGACCGTGAATGCCCGGCGGGTAGGGCCGGCGTTCGATCGGGCACTTCATCGTGTCGCATTTGGCGCCCTTCAGAAAGAGCTTCATGCGCTCGCGCCGACAGAGCCGACACACGGGACCTGTGTACCTTGCCACTGGTTAGACCCTCCGCCGCTTCGGAGGGCGGCAACCGTTGTGCGGAATCGGCGTGACGTCCTTGATGCCAAGGACCTCGATGCCGGTGTTCTGAATCGAGCGAATGGCGGTCTCACGACCGGAACCCGGACCCTTCACCACGACGTCGACCCGGCGCACACCGTGCTCCATGGCCCGGCGGGCTGCGGTCTCGGCTGCGAGCTGCGCCGCGAACGGCGTGCTCTTGCGTGAACCCTTGAATCCGACGTTGCCGGACGAGGCCCACGCGATCGTGTTGCCCTGCTGATCCGAGATCGTGATGATCGTGTTGTTGAACGAAGACTTGATGTGCGCGATCCCGTGCGTGATGTTCTTGCGCTCACGACGACGGGGACGCCGTCCTCCTGCAGGAGGCTTTGCCACTACTTCCTCGCCTTCTTCTTGCCGGCCACTGTCTTCTTCGGACCCTTGCGCGTCCGGGCGTTGGTACGGGTGCGTTGGCCCCGGACCGGCAGACCGCGGCGGTGACGGATCCCGCTGTAGGTCCCGATTTCGATCTTGCGCTTGATGTGACCGGCCACCTCGCGGCGCAGGTCACCTTCGACCTTGAGGTTGGCCTCGATGAAGTTCCGCAGCTGCGCGACTTCTTCTTCGGTGAGGTCCCGGACGCGCGTGTCGGGCGACAGTCCCGTCTGCTGACAGATCATCGTCGCGGTGTTCCGGCCGATGCCGAACACATAGGTGAGTGAGATCTCGAGGCGTTTCTCCCTCGGGATGTCGACACCGGAAATACGAGCCATACGTGTGCCTGGACCTTCCTACCGAACGCGGCTTAACCCTGGCGCTGTTTGTGGCGCGGGTTCTCGCAGATGACCCGCACCGAACCGTGGCGGCGGATCACCTTGCACTTCTCACAGATCTTCTTGACTGACGGACGAACCTTCAACGCGAGCCTCTGCTACTTGTAGCGATACGTGATACGGCCACGGGCCAAGTCGTACGGAGTGAGCTCGACCTGCACCTTGTCCCCGGGAAGGATGCGGATGTAGTGCATCCGCATCTTGCCGGAGATGTGAGCAAGAACTTTGTGTCCATTTTCGAGCTCGACGCGAAACATCGCGTTGGGCAGTGGTTCGACCACTGTTCCTTCAACGAGGATCGTGTCGTCCTTGGGCTTGGCTACGGTGCACCACCGGGGGTTGGGGCGCGCGGAAAGCACGCCGAGGTACTGCGGGGCGACCGGTCAATCTAGCCGCGACCGGCCCGGAAACACAATTGAAGGGACCGTCGGGTTCCGAGCCCAAGGGACATCGTGGCCGGTCGCCGCCGCGATCCACGAATCCCGCCCTAGAGCTGGGCGATCTCGCAGCGGAGCGTGCCCTGAATCGGGTCCGGCCAGGCGGTCGCCACCGACCACGCGACCGTGTCACCGCTCGCTACCCCCTGGAGATCGCTCCAGGAATCGAGCTCGCCGGTATCGTCGAACCAGGTGACCTGGACCTCGACGACGACCTCCTCGGGTCCGGAGTTCTGAATCGTTCCGGAGTCCACCAGTTCCTCGAGGGATGCATCGAATGTGCAGGCGCCGCCATCCTCGGTCACGGTGACCCCAGTTCCGGGATCGACGACGGGGGGTGAGGTGTCCGGCGGTCCCGGAGTCGGTGGCGCCGACGCCAAAGGTGAATCGGGGTCAGGGGCGGTGCCGTCGTCGGGCAGGGTGGAGGTGGTCGTCCCGAGGTCACCGAGCGATGTGGTGGTGGTCCGGGCCGCGCGACTGGACGTGGTCGAAGCACGATCGGCGGCGCGCGTTCGAGATCGAGGCGAGTCGTCGTCACCACCGAAGACGACCACCATCACCACGACCACCACGACGATGGCAGCCACACCACCCGCAATCACCCACCGTCGTCGTTGGCGGTCTCGACGGCGTGCCAACCGGTCTCGCGCCGCGCTCGCCGGCAACAGGTCGTCGACCGAACCCGGGTTCATGACGAGCGGTCGCGCAGCAATCCGAGCAAGTAGTCGCCGTAGCCACTCTTGCGCAACGGCTCGGCGAGCGCCCCGAGCGAGAGGTCGTCGATGAAGCCTTCCCGCCAGGCGGTCTCCTCCGGGCAACCGACCTTGAGTCCCTGACGCTGTTCGACCACCTGCACGAACTGCGCCGCCTGCATCAGGGACTCGAAGGTCCCGGTGTCGAGCCAGGCGGTGCCGCGATCGAGCGTCTCGACGGAGAGTTCGCCGGCCGCGAGGTAATGCGTGATCACATCGGTGATCTCGTACTCGCCGCGATCACTGGGCCGCACGGCGCGCGCCACCGTGGCGACGTCGCCGGGGAAGAAGTACAGGCCCGGCACCGCAAAGTTCGAACGGGGCGAATCCGGCTTCTCCACGATCGCGCTCGGGCGACCATCAGCATCGAACTCGATCACGCCGTAGCGCTCCGGATCCGCCACGTGGTACGCGAAGACCGTGGCGCCGGCTGCGGCTGCTGCGGCGCGAAGTCGTTCACGGAGCTGGGTCCCGAAGAAGATGTTGTCCCCGAGTACGAGCGCCACCCGCTCGCCGGCGATGAACTCCTCACCGATCACGAACGCCTGCGCGAGCCCTTCGGGACGCGGCTGCGCGGCGAACTCGAACCGGCAGCCCCAGCGGGTGCCGTCACCCAGGAGTCGCTCGAACCGCGGCAGGTCCTCCGGCGTGGAGATCACCAGGATCTCGCGGATACCCGCCGCCATCAGCGTGGACAACGGGTAGTAGATCATCGGCTTGTCGTAGACCGGGAGCAACTGCTTGCCGACCGCCGACGTCATCGGCGCGAGCCGAGTGCCCGACCCTCCGGCAAGAACGATCCCCCGCACGCAACTCGCCTTCCTCCGTCTGACCCGTTTTGGGTCGACAGCGTATCTGCGCGCGTTCGCCCACCGGCCTCGTGTGGCACGATTCCCGCTATGCGGATCACATCATTTCGACTCGTCGCAGCCGTCACTCTTGCTGCGGTCGCTCTGGCGGCCTGCGAGTCCGGCTCGGCGCGCCCGCAAGACACGCCACCGAGCCCATTTGACCCCGCGGCCGCCGCCAAGTGGCTGCGGGCGCGCGGTGGCGCCCAGATCACCGGCGAGACCAAGGTGGCCAAGCTCAGCGGTCCGATCGCGGGGCGGATCAACTACGACCCGTACGCCGTGGACTCCGCGCTGAGCGTTGCCGCGAGCTCCACGGAACTCGCCCGGGTCCGGTATCGCCGCACCGGCGACACCGCCTGGATCAAGCGGCAGGTCCCGAAGCAATCCACCACGGCCGAACTCACGTTCGCAGTCTTGGTGTACCACGCCCCGGCATCCCCGCCGTTTCTGGAGACCACCACGCCGGACGCCGGCGTCTTCGGCAGGCTAGCCACACCCTTCGACCCGGTGCTGCTGCTCGAACAGCTTGCCCGCGCCGGGGTCGCCTTTTCCCCCATGTCCGACGCCGCCGTTGCGGGAGTTTCCCGGCGGCGCTACCGAGCCCGGCTCGGGACCAAGGCGGCGAGCGCAACGGGATTGCGTGCCGCGACCGTTGCGGTGTCCGCCCGCAATCGACCCGTCGGCATTGCGTTCGAAACGCTCATCGGCGGCCGCACCGAATACGAGGTGCGCGACTTTTCGGGGCCCTTGGCCGTGGTACCGCCACCTGCGGAGCAGGTCGAGGTCACCGGGCAGGGACCGCCGGATGCGATCGGGCCGTACGTCACGGTCGTGACCGCCACCATCGGATCAACGGCGGTCACGATCTCACGCGCCGACGCGGATCGCGGCTGGGAGTGCTGGAAGGTGGAGTCCGTTCCGGCCTTCGTGGGCATCGAGGCGCCGCTTCCGAGCGGTGGCTACTGCTCGGTGCCCGTCACGGCCAGCCGCTCAGACAACGAAGCCTTCGCCGTGCCCCTCGACGCGGCCGGGTCGCTCCCGTACGAACTCCTCGGGATCGTATTCCCGTCCGGAACCACCGCCTCGATCACCACGCTCGCCGGTCAGCAACCGATGGCCGTCTCCCCACAGGGCCTCGCGTACTACGCCGACACGGCCGCCGATGTTGCGCTCCTCGTGGAGGCGACCACCCCCGACGGTACGAAGCTCGTGTGCGGTCCCGGCAGCATCAACAACCTCGCCGGGGTCGCCGCCGTGCTTGCGGATCTCGCCGAGACCGCCCTCGGAGCCGAGACGCCCGATCCATCCCTCGGCGGCCCGATACGGGGACAACCGTGGAACTGCTTGCCGGAGGATCTGGCCAACCTGCTCGGCGCACCTGGATTCTGAAAGGACGCGTCCGGTAGGGGGTCCGCTGGGTTCGCGGCGCCTGAACCGCTGGGCGTTCCTACTTACTTGATACCCGCGCACGCATCACGCGCAGGTCGATGCAGGGCCTTGGCAATTTCCTGGTTGACGAGCCGAGAATCGGGCTCGACCAGCCAGGTGTCATCGGCCGCCTTGACGTACGGGATCCCATCGAACCCGCTCGTTCCATCCTCCAAGCGACCGAGGTCCTTGGCCTTCTGACAGATGAGCTCGCGTTTGCGGGTGATGAACGTGTCGGCATTGGGGAACTCCCGGGCGAACACTTCGACGAGCAGGTTCTCATCGTTCGGCCCGACGCAGCTCGCCGAACCCAGGGGCAGGGGAAGGTCCTGTTTGGTGTATGAGAGCACCAGCGCATCGAACACCTCGGCTTGCACTTCGGTGCACTGGATCCCGGCGGCACCAATCCGTTTGAGTATCTGCTTGGCCGTGGCGGTGGCCGCCGGGGTGAACCGTTGCCGGTCCCGGTTGTACTCCGCGACCGAGGCCCGGCTACTCGTGCAGCCGACCGTCGCGATGCCGGCCAACAGCACCGGGACCAGGAGACGCAGGGTTTTGGTGAACACACAACCTCCAACGGGAGTGGATGGGCACAAAGAATCGGGCCTGCCCTCGTGTGGG
>JANPMG010000058.1:0-4193 GCA_031422675.1 Acidimicrobiia bacterium
CGAGGCGCTCGGCCTCGGCCTGATCCTCACGTTCGATGTGGCGGACGAACGTGGGAACGAGCACGGCCGACAACGCACCGGCCGCCAGCAGTTCGAACAGGACATTCGAGACCGCGCTCGACGACTGGTACGTGTCGCCGAGCGGTGTGGTCCCCAGTACCGCGGCCACCACTCCGATGCGGACCAGGCCGACACCGCGGGAGGCGAGCGTGGCGGCGCCCATCATCCGGGCGGCGCGCGTCGGGGGGATGATCTCCTCAGGTGCCACCGACATCGCCGTCATCGTCGCACGGTGGTGGTGCCGGCCCGTGCCCGAGGTGGCAGAGACGCTCCGAGCGGGTGACGGCGGATCCCGTAGACTCGCTGGCCGGCGCTCGTAGCTCAACGGATAGAGCATCTGATTACGGATCAGAAGGTTGGGGGTTCGATTCCCTCCGAGCGCACTTGACGTTTCCCCAGGTCACAGCGGGTTTCACGTCCGCTGACGACCTGAGCGGGAGGCGTCGGCAGGGCTCGATGGGTCGGATTTGCTCACCAACTTCGTCAGGGCCGCGTCGCGAAACCAGGTCCTCGTTGCGCATATGCACTCCGAGGAGGCACGCGATGACGGCGATGAGACGGGGTCGGACCTGGTCGTTCGCAGCTTGGGTTCCCGACGGCCCAGGTCGACGACAGGTCTGGCGCGGCGGGTACCGCACGAAGGCCGAGGCGGCCGCGGCGGAACGCCGGTTCCTCGTGGAGTTCGAGGATGAGTCCGCGAAGATCGCGGCCGGTGGTTCGGGACCGAGCGTCGCGGAGTTCTTGACCGATTGGTTGGTGCAGTCCGAACCGACGCGCCGGCCGACGACGTCGGTCTCCTACGAACGATGCGTGCGCGATCACGTCGTGCCATTCCTCGGAGCGCTCAGCAGATGTCACTGCCGTGTTCGCGGAGTGCTAGCGCCGCTCGCCTCGGGCGGGTTCGAGCCGCCACTTATTGGCACGGCTCTTACGACGCGACCCGGTTGTAACGACTTCTCCGTCGGTCTCCATCCTCCTCAACCACTTCAGGACACCTTCCTTGGTCATCCCGAGGCTGGCGGCCAGCTCCCTCGAACTCCGGGGTCCGCCGACGAGGAGTCTCAGGATGTCAGGACGCCGGTCTCGGCGCGGCGAGGCCGGGCTCTCGTCGCCAAACGGAAGCGGCCTCTGGCCGTCGTCGCGATTGACTCCCGCGAGATGCCAGCGTGCCCAGCGTCGGTCGCGACTCTTCTCGAGGAGGCCGAGGCCGGCCATGCCGGTCAAGTCGCGGGTTGCGGTGAGGGCATCGCACCCGGTGAGGGTGCGGTACTGCTGGTTCGTGATCGGCGAATGGCGGCGCGCGAACGCCAAGCCGAGCCGCTGACGGTCATTGAGTCCGGCGGTGTCGACGTTTGCGAGCCATGCCAGCGCTTCCTCGTCGAGGAGGCCGTGGTTGCGAATCAGAACTCGGAACTCGCGCACGGTATCCACGAGGAGCGGCGGCTCGATCCCCGCGTTTCGTAAGGCTGCCGCGGCGACGAGAAGGCCGGTCCCGCGGTTCTCGCAAACCGTGCGCCCGGTGTCCGGCACCTCGACGTCTCCGAGCAGCTTCGCGAGGACGGCGTTGCGAGAGGACGAAACCGACTCGGCCAAGAGGTCCTCGCGGGCGACCGGCCCGTACAGGCCGCCGGGGCTGCTCACCTCGAGGCGATCGGGATAGAGCTCGACCCGAACTTGCGCGCCCCGCGCGAGGGGGTGGTAATCGCGGTGCATCAGCGCGTTGGCGATCACCTCGCGCACCGCTTCCTCCGGGTACTCCCATGTGTCTTCTCGGCCGAGCCCAACCACGACCGAGCGACGCTTCATGTTCCGGCGCATGGCGGCGAGGGCGCCGGCAACCATCGCCGGAATCGGCCCGTCGATTGACTGGTTGTCGGTGAACCTCGTCCCGTCCTGGAGTGGCTCGCCTGTCGTGGTCGGGTAGACCACGAATGTGATGTCGAGCTGTGGGAAGTGCTGCTGCGGGTAGCGCCCGAGCGCGAGCAGGCCGCCGAGGGTGATCGCGGGTCCCTTGTCGGTGGCGATGACCACCCCCATCATTCGGAGGATGTCGTCGTCGGTGGCTGTCGCGAACACGGGGCCACGGGTATCGCGGAGACGCCGGAGCAGCCGCGACAGGAGGTCGGGGTCAAGGTCGGCCAGGGTCGCCTCCGGTACCGGCATGGTGTCGTCCTGCGGCTGGCCCTGCGAAGACCTGAGGACGTGGACCTCGTAGGTCGTGAGCGCACGGTCGCCGTCGTGGGTTCGCAGGAACGAGCCCCGCTCGATCCCCCGCGTCTTCACGAAGCACGGCTTTCGCTCGGCCGGCAGAGGATCGATCACGGCGACAACGACTGGGTGCTCGTCTGCGGCGACGATGTCGATTTCCAGCCGGATGGGCGGCTCCAGTTGGCCTGCGCACGCCGAGGCGAGATCCGCTGCCAACTTTGAAGCATCGACCTCGACGGGGCGGAACCCGTTCGCTTCGTCGAGCCCGAGGATCAGGAGACCGCCGTCTGCGTTCGCAAAGGCGGAGACCGTCTCGATGGCACTCCGCGGAAGACCCCCGGCAGCGGCCTTGGCTTCAACGTCCTGGAGGTCGGTGTTGGCCCGCCGCAGGCGGTCCAGCGCAGCCTCGAACGGCTCCTGGAGGCTTGCCATCAGGCCACTCTTCTCACAACCACGAGTTGACTGTACAGGGCTAAGTTGTCTGATGGGTTGTCTGATGGGTTGCCAGGTCGTCCACTGTGCCTGTCCGAGCGGTTGAACAGGCGAGCGACGGCCACAGCCCGAAGATCGAGGCATCCGACTCGATCTTGCGCCCGGACCCTGGGAGAAGCTGGCCGACGCAGCGGCCGCGACCGGTATGAGGTGAGGTTGCTCGAAGCAACAGCCCACGCTCCGCGCGAATTTTCGGGGCAGTCTCGGGTTCGCGTCATCCGGGTTCGACGATGGGGACGAACCCCCCACGTACCCCGTCAACACCCACGACAGTTCAGAAGGAGAAGTCCATGAAACGACGTACTCGGGTCATGACCGGAGCGGCTGCGCTCGCGGCCGCGTTCACGTTGGGCGGCGTCGGCATCGCGTCGGCCGGACACACCAACGCAGTACTGGAAGCCGAACTCGACGGTCGCCAGGAAGTCAGCATGACCGGATCGAGCCGGAGCGTCGGCGACTCCGACGGCTCGGGCGAGGCGTACGTGTTCGGCATCGATGGCGACGCCAAGACGCTCTGCTACGTGCTGACTGTCGACCGGATTCGTCCCGCCACCGCCGCGCACATCCACGAAGCGGTCGAAGGCAAGAACGGTCCGGTCGTCGTCAACCTCGCCGCCCCGGCGGATGGAAACGCCGCCGACTGTCTGACCGAAGGTGAAGCAGGCAAGTTCGTCGGCGATCAGACCGTCGCCGAGATCCTGAACCACCCGGAGAACTACTACGTGAACGAGCACAACGAGAAGTACCCGAGCGGCGCGATCCGCGGCCAGCTCGAGACCCAGGGCTGAGCACACCGGAACTGACCATTCGGCGCCTCGGGGGATCACCTCCGGGGCGCCGTTTGCTGTCCCGCCCCGTCCCCGTCCGCTCAGGGTGACGGAGTGATCGGGGTCACGGACCAGGCCCCATCGTCGCAGTTGAGGCGGGCGAGGTTGGCGGCGGTCCCGTCGCAATCGAGCCCCCGGACCGTGACCGCACCCCACGACTGCGCGACGGTCGTCGAATATCCCGAGTGGTAATGGCCGTGCACGACGAGCGCGGGCCGAACCGCCTCGAACACCTCACCGAGGACGCGCCGATGGGACCAGCAGGCCGGCAGTTCGGCGCGCAGGCGGGGCGGGAGGACATCGTCGGGGATGAGTCCGGGAATGTCCCATCCGGCTGGCGCGTCGTGACTGAAGAGGATGTCGGCCGGCCCACCGGCGATGCAGCGGGCGATATCGGTGTCCGTGATCCGCTCGGCTTCGAACCAGGACCGGCCGGGGACCCGGAGCTGGCGATCGATGGAGTGAGCGCCACCGCACACGACCGCCTGCACTCCGGCGAGGTCGAGCCGAGCGCCGCGTCCGAGATGGGTGAGGTTGCCGCCGAGCGATCGTGCACCGGAGCCGTCGTCGGCGGCCTTGCTGCGGCGGCGGGCGAGGTCGTCGTGG
>JANPMG010000059.1:0-37388 GCA_031422675.1 Acidimicrobiia bacterium
GCGAGCGGCAGGATCTCGCGCGGGAACCAGACCTTGCTCACGAGGCCGGCGTTGTTCACGATGGATCCGGTACCCCCGCCGAGGCTGGCCGAGAAGAGGTTGTACGGCAGCAACCCACACAGGAGGAAAATCGGGAACGACTCGATCGACGCGGGAATGAACTTTGTGAACACGATCCAGAACACCACGAGGTACAGCATCGGGTTCAGGAGCGACCACACGAACCCGAGCGCCGAGTTCTTGTACTTGACCTTCAGCTCTTTGCGCACCAGGTTGACGAGGAGCTCCCGGTACTCCCACACGTCGTGGAGCCGCCGGAACGGACCGGGACGGCGGGAGACGTCCGATCGGTCCATGGACCGCGGCGTCGCGTGAGGTTCCGAGAGAGTGGCCACAGTAAGAGAGAGGGTCCGCGCCGAGGCAGAACCGCCTCCTGAGTCTAGGGCGACCGGACCAGGAAACCCGGCTCCGTCACGGGGCGATGGACAAACCGCGCGCCACCGGTACGCCCCAATACGCCGTGGATTCCACCCGCGGGGCGCCACCGAAACGCCAGATGCCACCGGCGTGATCCAACACGTATCCCCGGCCTGCTAGTCCGCCGCCGATCAGCGCAACGCCGCGCGCGATGTCCTGGCCGGGCCAGTACGCAGGCGGCGTTCGCGCCGGCGCGCCACCGAAGGCGTGCAGGCCGCCCCAGGCGTCCAGGACGTAGCCGCCCGGTCCCGCCGGGTCCATGGCAATGCCGCGCGCCAAGTCGGATCCCGGCCAGTACGCGCCGGTACTCACGCGCGGCGCGCCGCCGAACCCATGAACGCCCCCGAACGCGTCGAGGACGTAGCCACGCGGCCGAGCCAAGGTCGAGTCTGGCGTGAGTACCACCCCGCGTGCGACATCCCACCCGACCCACGGCGCCGACCAGCGGGCCGGAAGTTTCGCGGCACCGAATGGGTGCAGACCGCCGAACCCGTCGAGGACCAGCCCTCCGCCGCCGCTCGCGTCGAGCGCGATCCCGCGTGCGATGTCCCATCCGGGCCAGTACGTCGTCCCTACCAGTTGGGGTGCGCCACCGAATCGGTGGATGCCCCCGAAACCGTCGAGTGTGTACCCGCCGCCGGCCGCCGCCGCCGCGATCCCCCGGCCCAGCCGGCCGATGATTCCCGGGCCCACCACCGGCGGACTCGAGACCGCCGCAACCGCGCCGGAGACCGAACCGGCGTACGCCGCACGGAACGGCTGGCTCCGCACCGCGTTCGCCGGAATCGCAATCGATCCGAGGACGCGCCACGACGACCGATTCCCCGCCGCGTCACGGCTGCGGGCCCGGACTTCGTAGCCATGGCCGGGCAACCCGAAGAGATTTGGTGCCATTGTCACGCTGATCCCGGGCGCGCCGCGCGGTCCCTTCCCGTTGACCAAACGTGCCCACGGTCCGGCGGCGTCGGTGCGCACGTCGACGTCGAAGTTGCGAATCCCGGTCTCGTTGTCCACGCCGGCCACGTTGACCTGGATCTTGGTCGTATCGAGGACGGGAACGGCGAGGCTCCCGGACACCGACGGCCGGATCCGGTCGTCGACCGTACCGGTGTGGGCGAGATTCTGATGGAACATCGGCCAGGCGAGGTGTCCTGCCGCCTGTCCGGTGCGGAAGA
Organism: Acidimicrobiia bacterium; assembly: GCA_031422675.1. Lineage (GTDB taxonomy): Bacteria > Actinomycetota > Acidimicrobiia > IMCC26256 > JAENVU01 > JAENVU01. The sequence goes on from JANPMG010000059.1 coordinate 1,653, forward strand.
TCGACGTCACCTGCTGATCGCCCACGTCTTGGGCTCCGTTGCCGTTGGCGTCCGTGGTCACGGTGACCACCACGTAGGCGTCGCCGGCGTAGCTCACGATGGTGGGATGCGACCCCGGCACCCAGGTGTTGGGCAGCTGATTCTCGTACTCGAGCGCGCCGGTCCGGCCGTTGTGCACGCGCAAGTGCGCTTCGGTGACGGAGACCACGTCCTGGACACCGTCGCCGTTGATGTCGCCGACCGAAGGTCCGCCGTCGAATGGCGCCGGCTGGCACGGGCCCCACGATCGATTGCACCACTGCTTCCAGATCCCGCCCGTTCGGTTGATGTACGAGATGCTGCCGTCGCCGGCCTGTTGGGCGACGTCGAGGTGGCCATCACCGTCGAGATCCGCGATGGCGGGCGAGCCCATGGTCACCCCCGGCATCGCGACCGGCCATCCCGGCAGCGCGTTGCCGCGTCGATCGAGTGCGAACAGCGTCCTGCCGACCGCCCGACCGAAGTTCGCTCCGGTACCGACCACGATGTCGAGCGCGCCGTCCTCGTTCAGGTCCACCACCGCGGGGCTGGACCAGATCACCTGATCCGACAGGTGACGCGGGAACCCGAGTACGTCGGAACCGTCGGAATGGACCGCCCAGATGATGCCGCCGGCGGCGAGCTCGGGCGACAGCCGAGTGGCGAGATTGATCGGGTCCATGTCCGCACCCACGATCACCTCGAGCTTGCCGTCGCCGTCGAGATCGGCCAAGGCCGGGGTGGACCACGATGTGTCGTAGATGAGTCGCGAGAACATCTCGGTCCCGTTGTGGCGGAACACCGTGATGCGGTGAGCCCAGGTGGACACGGCGATGTCGAGCTGCCCATCACCGTCCACATCACCAACGGCGGGGGTTGAGAGCACCCCGCCGCTCGTCGGGAGATTGAAGAGCAGCGTCCCGTCACCGCGCCAGCCGTAGACCCCACCCCCGACGCTCGACGCGATGATGTCCTTGACGCCGTCCCCGTCCCAGTCGACCAGCGTCGGCGAGCTCTGGACGGCGGCGTTGCCGACCCAGAGACAGCCGATCCGCGGCGCGCCCGCAAGCGAGAACGCCCGTACGCATCCGTCCATCCCACCCACGACCACCTCGGGAACCGAGTCACCGGTGACGTCGGCCACCGCCGGCGACGAGAACGCGGCGTGCGGCCCCCGGCCGGGAGAGAAGGACGTGTACGTGATCGCGGCCCGGCCGGCTGGAACGAGCGCGGCCGGAACGAGCGCGGCTGGAATGAGCGCCGCCGGTCCGGCCGCACTCGCAGGCCTCGGGGCCGACCCGGCGATTCCGCACGCGACGGCCGCGAGAATCAGCACCGCCAACATCTCACCGCACCGTCGAGCACACCGAGCGATCACGCCACCTCCTCGAGGAATGCTCCTGGGAGGGGGTATCGGCACCGATCGGGGTGAAACTGAGCGAAACCGCCCGATTCAGCGGTTGGTGGTCACCTTCGGGGCATCGGTTGCGCCGGAGGTCTGCTCGACGGCTTCGAGGGTTGCGTGTTGCAGCCGGTTCACCTGGCCGATGATCGGATCGATCTGCCAGGCCGTCAGTCGCCGGATCACCCGCTTCATGAGCGACGCGCCCGGCCGCGCCGAGCTGGCCTCCGGCATCGCGAGCGGACGGAGCCGGCGCAGCGGTGCCGTGGTCGCACCGATCGGAAGCGGCCCACCGCGCCCGGCGCCGGTGGCGCCGAGAAACCCGCTGCGTCGAGCTGCGCGAGAACGAATCTCAGCCATGATCTCGTTGCGTCCGCCATCGGGCCACGCCCCCGACACCCGGGCCTCCGCCGTGACCCCGGCGACGCTGCGCATCACCGCTGCGAGCTCGCGGTCGTCGTCGACCAACAGGGTGGTACCGCCCGCCTGGTCGGCAAGTCCGCCGATGCGCGACGCGACGACGGGCCGATGGTAGAGCGCGGCCCGTTCGCACACGCTCGACGACCAGATCAGCCGGTACGGGAGGACGAGCGCGTCGGCGGCGACGATCCAGATGTCGAACTCGGCATCGCTCACGTACTGCTCACGCAACGAGACGCCCGGCGTTGCGGCCACGAGCGCGCGTAGGTCTTCGACGTAGGCGACGTAGTCCGCATCCTCGACCCGCACCGACCCGACGATCTCGAGCCGAGCGCCGGCGTCGGCCATCCCGGCGAACGCGTGCACCGCGCGATCGAACCCTTTGTGGGGCTGCAAGAAACCAATGGAGAGAAAGAGGAATCCGTCGACTGCGAGACCGAGGCGCGCTCGCGCGCCCGCTTGGTCCAGGTTGGTCCGCTTCTCGAAATGCTCACCAGGAAGCGAGATCTGGATTCGACTCGGCGGGAGCGCGTACGCCCGCGCAAACTCGGTGCGCTCCTGCTCGGTGTGCACCGAGATCTGTTCCACTGCGTTCCACATCTGCGCCGCGGCAAGCGCCTCCGAGCGGGAGTTCGTCCCCGCATGGGCGAACTCGTGAACCCGAACCTCCACGCTCCGTGCGGCCCGAAACGCCACTGCGTACGCAGCGAAGATCTTGGTCCGTTGGGCCGGCGTCGAATGCTCGCCGAAGAAGATCGCGGGGTGGTACTGCACAATGATCCGGTCGTAGCCGCGCGCGCGCCGAGCCAGGGCCAGGCCGCCCCGCACGCCTTCGAGATCGAGGTGGTGGTGCGCGGCGGACGGACCGGGCGAGAGCACTTCCACGTCGTTTCCGCGCGCGCGCAGGTCCTTCACTTCCTGCACCGCGTAGTTCGCGAGCCCGTCGCGGGTGGGCGGATACGGACTGACCATCAGGATCCGCACGTCAACTCCACGGTAGCCAGGCGTCGATCGTGCGTTCCGCCGCGTCGAGGACCGGCGGCCACGTGTAGTGCTCCAACACGTAGTCACGGCCCGGCGCAGCGATTGCGTCGGCCCGGTCGGGAGCCTCGGCCACGAACCGGAGACATTCCTCGAACTCGTCGTCGTCGTCATAGACCAGACCGGCGCCCGAGCGATCACAATGCCAACGGTTCACCGCGCTGGCGCCGGTGGCGATGACCAACGTGCCCGCCAGCCACGACTCCATAATCGTGCGCGAGAAACTCTCGAAGGCCGACGGCTGGATGTACGCGGCGGCCGCGGCGTAGGCGTTGTTTCGTTCGGCTTCGGTGACGTATCCGAGATCGATCACCCGATCGGCGATCTCGGGGGGCGGATCGACGACGCCATGGCCCATCGTGACCATCGACAACGGGAGGTCGGCATTGACCACCGCGCGCGCGAACGCGCGCAACATCTGATCCCAGTTCTTGCCGCCTTCGCGCCGGCCGGCGTACATGACGAAGGGACCCTCGATGCCGTGACGGGCGCGAAACCCCGCAGGGTCGTACACCGTCGGGACGTCGAGTCCCGATCCGATGACCTCGAACTCGGCCAGACGCGGGTGGATCGATCGGGCGAGGTCACGCTCGGGGTCCGAGAGGAACCACAGACCACGCGACCCTGAGAACACGGGATGGAACAGGTCCAGGTGAGCCTCGGGTTCGTCGTGGAGGCACGGCATCAAGATCGTGCGATCCGGTGCGACCTGGCCGCATGCGAATGCCGGCCAGAACAGGTACGGCGCGAATATCAACGCGCGGTACGAGTGCGATTCGTCGAGCAGATGATGGAACAGACCCGGCAGGCGGACGTCGTCGTTCATCCAACGCTCTTGCTCGGCCAGGCGCAACGGTGACCCGGCGTTGATCGCGGCGTTGAAGACCGCGCGCTCCGCGCGCGGTGTGGAGATCACGGTGGGGAATCGCCGGACCGTCACGCCGTCCGGCGTCTCGGAGACCCCGGGCTCGAACACGTTGTCCCAGGTGAAGTGGTCCGTCGCGCACGTGGTGAGGATCTCGACGTCCCAACCGCGATGCGCCAGACCGTGGGCCATCTCGCGCAGGACCGCTTCCGCTCCGCCCACCACACCGTCGCCGTATCGAGCGGGGACAAAACCGAGTCGGCCCTTTGGTTCCACGGTAGAGAGACCCTACTGGCGCGGCGGCGCGCCGGCCGGTACCTCGGATGATCGCGAGACTCGGCTGTACTATCCGCCGATGGACATCTGTGTGTGTGGCGCCCAAGTTCCGTTCATGAGCGGTGGCGCCGAACAGCACATGGAGAACCTCGTCGATGCCGCCCAGCGAGCGGGACACCGTGCCGAACTCGTGCAGATTCCCACCGTCTGGGACCGCGACCGGATCTTCGACGCGGCCCTCGCGTGGCGCATGGTGCCCATCGATGCCGATCTGGTCATCCCCATCAACTTTCCGTCCTACTTCGTGCAACATCCGAACAAGGTCGTGTGGCTCGCGCACCAACATCGGTCCGCGTACGACGGCGCGGGCGGACCGTGGTCGGACTTCGGTCTCGACGACGAAGGCCTCGAACTCCAGCGGTTACTCACCGAATGGGATACGCGCGCGCTCTCGGAAGCCAAGCGGATCTTCACCACGTCGGGCGTGGTCAGCGGTCGACTGGCGCGCTACAACGGGTTGGCATCCGAGCCGCTCTACCACCCGGCACCGCTGTGGGAGTCACTCACGCCCGGGCCCACCGGCGACGCCGTCTTCAGCCCCCTGCGGCTCGAGGGCAACAAGCGCCCTGCGCTCCTCGTGGAGGCGCTGGCCCACGTGAGATCCGGCACTCGCCTCGAACTCGCCGGCCGGGGATCCCTCGCAGCGGCGCTCCAATCCCGCGCCGACGAGCTCGGCGTTGCCGATCGGCTCGACCTCCTCGGTTTCGTTTCGGACGCCGCGCTCGTCGAACACTTCGCGCGTGCGCTGGCCGTGGTGTACGCGCCGTACGACGAGGACTACGGCTACGTCACGCTCCAGGCCTTCCGCGCCGGAAAACCGGTGATCACCGCGGCGGACTCGGGCGGAGTGCTCGAGTGGGTGGAGGACGGCGTGACCGGCTTCGTCACCGACGGTTCCCCGGAGGCGATCGGCGACGCCATCGATCGGCTGGCCAACGATCGCTCGCTCGCGGAGAAGATGGGTGAGGCCGGACGCGAGCGCGTCGCCGACCTCGATTGGGCGCCGGTGGTCGCGCGCCTCACTGCGCCGTGACGCTGCCCACCCTCGGCCTCGTCGCCGGCCACGAGGACGCCGAGTCGATCGTTCCGCTGCTCGTAGCATTGCGCGCCTGGTGCACGCCGGTGGCGCTCAGCCCGGGCGTGGTCCCGGTCGCGCTGCTCGCCACGTCCCCCACCGCGATCGGTCTCTCCGCCGCGTTGGCCGGCCGCATGGCGGTCGGGGTGATCGTGGACGAACCGGATCAGCTGACGGACACCGTGGTGCATCAGGCCACGGCCATCATCGTGAGCGACGAGCGCCTCGCGCACGAGATCGGCGACACCGCGATCGTGTGGCCGCGCGAAGCGTTGCACGCGTCGCAGCACCCCAGCCTCTCGCCGTTCGTCCGCCAACGTTGGCGCGCACGACTCGGACTCCCCCGGGACTTCGTGATCGAAATCGGCACCCGGGCCCCCACCACGTTGGACGAATCGCTCGTTGCGGCGGCGCTCGCCACCTGCTCGGCCGCGGTCGTGCACGGACCCCAGCTCGTCACCGCGCTGGCGCTCGGGACCCCGGTCGTGACCGACGCTGCGTCGGCCGCGCACATCGGCGCCACCCCGTTCGTCCACGTCGGTGTCGCCGAGCCGCCCGCCGCCCCCGGGATCGCTCGCGAACTCGCCGCCGATCCGGCCCGGGCCGCGGCGCTTGGCTGGGGCGGGCGGCTGCTCGTGGAGGAGCGCTTCGATCTGGCCACCGTTGCGTCGGAGTTGGTCGACGCGCTCGATCTCGGACCGGCGTCCTTCGCTGCGGCGCCGCTCGCCCACCTCGACGCCGAACTGGCGGCGCTCGGCACACCGACGGGGTCGCCGGTCACCAACCGCGCGCTGCGCCGCGCGAGCGGCGTCGCCGGTCCGGCCGACTGGGCCGACCTGACCGGAAGACGCCGATGAGCCACCCGGACCTCGACGCCGCCGCCCAAGCGCGCCTGACCGGCGCGTTCGCGGTCCCCGCCGAACCCGCGCCATCGATCCCGATCCCGATCCCGGGGCCGGCGCCTGGCACCGGCGAGACCGCCGGTGCCGCCATGGCTCCACGGGGCCGCAAGGCTGCGCTGGCGCAGCGGGCGCGCGCCACCGTGCTCCCGATTGCGGAACCGATGCTCGACCGCCTGACCGCGATCGTCGCGAGCCGCATCCGCCAGCGCCTGCGATCCGAGACCGACGAGCTCGCCGCAGGGATGGAACTCATGCGGGCGGAGCTCGGTGCGCTCGCCCAATCACTCGGGGGCACGAACGTGTTGGCGTCGGGAGCGGCTGCCCATCGCATGGGCGCGCTCGAGACCAACGCGGAGCTGCTGAAGGGCGAACTCGGAGCCTTCCGCGCCACCCTTGACGGATTCGGGCAGGCAATTGCGCCGGCAGCCGGCCTCCCGGGCGTCCCGACTCGCTTCGCGGAGCTCCGGGAACAGGTCAACGCACTCGACCGCCAACTGCGGGCGGCCCGCTCCACCGCCACCGCCCCGCCGGGCACTGGCACTGGCACTGGCACTGATGAGACCAGGCCGGCCGAGGCCGAGCCGCTCGGTACGCCCGTCGCCGGCTTCGACTACATCGGGTTCGAGCGCCGGTTCCGCGGCGATTCCCACACGATTCTCCAGACCCTGTCCGAGCGGTACGGGTCACTCCTCGCCGACCACCAACCCGTGCTCGACTTCGGCTGTGGCCGCGGGGAGCTCGTCGAGGTCCTCACCGCCGCGGGAGTCGATGCGGCCGGGGTTGATTCAGATGCCGGCATGATCGAGGAGGCGCTCGGTCACGGCCGCGCAGTCCACCTCGGCGACGGGCTCGAGTATCTGCGTTCGGTGCCACCGCGGTCGCTGGGATCGGTCATCTCGATCCACGTGGCCGAACATCTCCCGCTCCCGGTGTTGGTCGAACTGTTCGAACTCGCGAGCGCGGCGCTGGCGCCGGGCGGGATCTTCGTTGCCGAGACCCCCAACCCGATGTCGCTCATCGTGCTCGGCAACTCCTACATCCTCGACCCCACCCACGTGTGGCCGCTCCACCCGTCGCTCCTCACGTTCCTCGCCGAGCGAGCCGGATTCCGCGACGTCGATCTCCAGTTCTATTCACCCGCCGAGTCGTATCGCCTCGAGCCCGTCACGGCGACCGCGGATGCACCGGAGTGGGTCGGTCAGATCAACGTGGCCCTCGAACGGTTGAACGACGTCTTGTTCGGGCCTCAGGAGTACGCGCTCATCGCGCGGACCCCACCTGCAGCGTCCTGAAACCGCGGCACTCTGAACGGCGGCACCGTGAACGGCGGCCCCAGGACGACGGCTACGGAGTCGCGGTGACAGAAGCCCGGCGCCGGTTCCTCCGCTCCCGGATCGTCGGTGCCCCGGCGGCCAGCGCCACCGAGGCGAGCGCGAATCCGTAGAGCCCCCATCGACCGCCGGCGACCCCGGCCCACGTCGAGAGTTCCCGGATGTTCGTGAGGAGCAGCAAGGCCGCCACCGCGAGCCCGAGGCCTCGGGCCGGGATGAAGCGGATGCACCACGCGGCCAGCGGTGCCGCCACCGCCCCGCCGACGAGCATCGCGATGACGACACCGATGTCGATGCCCTCGCTGCCCACCGAGGCGATCAAAGAACCTGCCGCGACGAACGCGACGGCGACCTCCGCGGTGTTGACGGATCCGATCGCGAAGCGCGGCGGTACCCCGCGGTGGAGCAGGAACGGCGTGACGACCGGGCCCCACGCTCCCACCATGCCGTTCGTGATCCCGCCGGCGGCCGCCGCGACTTCGGTCCCGCGCGCCTCGAACGTGGGGACGCCGTCGAGCTCGTCGTCAACGGACTGCGCGGTCACCGGGAGGGGTCGACTGAACCGCAGGAGAATGCGAATCCCGACGAGCAGCAGGATGCCGGCGAGGATCGGCTTGATCGTGGCCGCGTCGACATTCGCCAAGACGGTGACGCCGACGACGGCTCCCACGCAGCCGGGGATGGCGAGCCGGACCACGAGCCGACGATCGATGTTGCTGAACCGCCAATGCGAGATCGCAGCCACGATCCCGGTCGCCACCTTGGCCAAGTTCACGGTGGTCGACACCGCCGCCGGGCTCAAACCGGTACTGAGGAGCACGCTCGACGATGTGGGCCCGAACCCCATACCGAGCGCGCCGTCGACCATCGATGCGAGGAAGCCGGCGAGGCCGACGAGCAGCAGCTGTTCCATACTCGACCAAGCTTATCGGATTAGCTGGGAAAGTCGAGTCCGACGGTTTCCGGCGCGGGGCACGGTCGAGCGACGAGGTCAGCGAGGTGGTGCGAACTCAGCTGCCGGAGCGACTCAGCGCAGCCGGGATCGTGCGGAACAGGATCTTCAGATCCGTCCGCAGGCTCACCGTCGCGACGTACTCGAGATCGATGTCGGTGTAGAGGTGCATCAGGCCTTCACCGCGCCGGGAGATCTGCCAGAGGCCGGTGAGCCCCGGCCGGACGAGATGGCGTTGGTGCTGCCACGGCTCGTAGCGCGCCACGATCTCTACCAACTCGGGCCGCGGCCCCACCAGGCTCATCTCTCCTCTGGCCACGTTCCACAGCTGGGGAAGCTCATCGAGGCTCCACTTGCGCAGCCGCCGGCCGACGTCGGTATGACGCGGATCAGCCTCGCTCTTATGTGTCACCCGCCGGTCAACCGGGACTGGGGCCCGAGCGGTCCGGCGGTCGGCCCGCATCGTACGGAACTTCAGCACACTGAACGGTTCACCGTTCAAGCCGGTCCGACGCTGACGAAACAACACCGGCGTCCCGATACGCCACCGGACCGCGACCGCAACCAGCGCGAGCAGCGGCGCCGCGCACACGAGCGCCGCAGTCCCGACCGTCCGATCGATCATCGGCTTGCCGACGCGTACGTAGAAACCCCGCGGCGGCGCGACGAACGAGAGGTGCGACGACGCGTCGGGATCCGGGCTCCCGACCGGTTCCGGGGTCATATCTGATCTTCTCGACAACATGTACCGACGACCTGATTCGGATTTCCGTGAGCGCACCAGGCTAGGAGACGCGAAGAAGGCGGCCGGCAGAACCGACCGCCTTTCTCTTCGCACACCACATTTTGCTCAGGCGTTGACCCGGCGACGCGATTGCCGCACGAACACCACACCAGCCGCAACCGCGCCGGCGCCGATGAGCGCAAGGCCGGTGGCGTCCCCGCCCGTGAACGGCAGGGTGGCCGCCCGGGCCGCAGTCTTGCCCAGGACCTCGGGGTCCTTCGGCGTACCCGCCGGGTCGACCTCACACTCGTTCGGGTAGCAGTGCGAGTCCGCACCCGCGGTGGCCGGAGCCAGCGCCACGAGGGCGATGCCACTCGCCGCAGCCACACGGAGGACCCGTCCGGCGATCGTCAGTTGCTTGCTCACATTGACCTCCACGCAGACCGCCGGTGAGACCGGATCGGTAGTGAATCGAAAACCCTGCCCCAAGTGCGAGGGTGGAGTCGCCACTGTACAGTGTGACGAAGGGGTATGCAAGCATTCAAAGCGCCGAAATGGGACTCCTGAATAGGCCATCCGGATCTTTTCCGCCGGCCCCGACACCAAACCGGGCCCTTCGACTCACCAGCGCAGGCGGTGCGGCGCGTCGTCGTCCCACTTCTCGTTTCCGGCGCGGTACTGGATCGCGGGGTACCGGGCCGACGGGATGACCTCGATGTGTTCATACCCGGTGGGCAGGGTGAACCGGAGCGTGAACTGCTTGGTCTCGCCGCGCAACACCCGCATGTCCCCGGCGATGACCCGAGTGGAGCCGTCGTCGCCCGCCGCGACGATCTTCGATACGCCGTCCAGCCGCATCGAGCCCGATACCGCGGGCACGTTGACGGCGAGGATGCCCTGGTACTCGCCGGCCACCAGATCCGAGAACGGGAACGGCCCCTGGACGTAGCGACCGACGCCCACGCTCGGCGCCAGATTGGTGACGGTCACCTGCGCCGTGACCTCGGAGCCGGCTGCGACCGGCCGATGGCTGATCGTGGTGGCGACGGCGAGGAACTGATCGAGCTTGTTCCCGCCGCGATTCTCGAGCGACACGAGCAGACCGTCGCGCGGCAGAATCCCCGCCACCCCGGCGGCGCGCCACCCCCGCTGCTGCTCCGGATCTGGCGACCAGAAGAGGATGTGGCGCCCCCGGGCGGCGCTCCGCAGGTCGTCCACGAGATCGGCGATGTTCCAGCCCACCCGATCGAGCTGATCGACGATGGCCCGCGCAATGACCCCGTTGCGTTCCCGACGCGCTCGGTTTGCAGGGAGTTCGGACCCGGGATCGAGCACACCGTCCGGAAAGTCCTGATACTGGCGGAGGAGGATCTCCTGGACCACGTTGTCCGCGTCGATGCGGGTGCCCTCGACGTCAACCGGGCCCGAGACCTTCACGAGCGCCCGCATCGCGAGGGCGTCGAGCGCGATCACGCCGTCGACCGACTCGCCGGTCTTCGCCTTCCACATCTGGGCCGCGAGTGCTCCGGTCACGTCGAACTGAGGCGACAGGGCGAGAAAGCGCCAGTCCTCGGTCGGTTTGAGCCAACTCCACCGCGCCGCGAAATCGCCGGTGACCGGAACCACACCGGGCTCGAGTTCGAACTCGCCCACCGGGCGCATCTCACCGAGCGAGAACCGACCCTGATCCACGGTGAGGACCCCGACCGAGAGCAGCATTCCCGATCCCGCCCGCATCTCCCCGTTGTTGGCTGCGAGGAGGAGATACTTCGACGGTCCCTGGGCCATCTCGGCGATGCCGTCGGACGCGGCTTCGACGTCGGCCACGGCGCGTCGCGCTTTGTGCAACTGCCGCGCGAACCGACTCCGCGCCCGGGCGAGCGGCGCGACCAACGCCTTCCCCGGTCCGAGCGACACGGTCTCGAGTTCGGAGGCGGCGTCGCCGCCGATCACTCCGAGTCGGCGCAGCAGCGCCACTCGCTCCGGACCCGATTTCGTCTCGGCATCGAGTTCGCGGGTCGAACGTTCCATCGTGGACACGCCGACGTTCACCACCGTCGACGCGCCGGACGTCAGCGCCTTGACCGACTTCACCTGGCGGCCCACGAACGGCAGAACCTCGAACGGCGTGACCAGCAACGAGTCGGCGTCGCTCGCGGCGCGGTCGAAGTTGGCACGCGCGGCGCGCATCGCGGGAAGCGCGTCGCCGCGGATCAGTTCCGCGGCGCCGAGACCCTCTTGCGCAGTCCGGAGCCGGTCGAGTCCGGCCTGGGCTTCGGACTTGGCCGAGACGAGCTGGTACCCGGCCGTTGCCGTCCAACCGAGCAGGACGACCAGGACTCCCAGGAAGATCAGACGCCGTCGCCACTTCCGCCGACGGGTCGGCACCGCACCACCAGCGGCCGGAAGGGACACGTCCCGATCGTAGGTGCTCACCCATCGTTCCTCGGCGCACCCTCGCCGGACCCTGAGCGCGGCTTCGGCCCGACGGGGATACCGGCCCAGGGGAAGACCGGGCTCGATAGCGTGCCGAAGCACCGATCCCCCACCACCGAAGCGCGTGCAAGATGGAAGCAACCCAGGAGCTGGCGAAGGTGACGGTGCGCCAACTCGCGCGAGCGGAGCAGACGTGTCCGCGGCGGTTGGCGCTGGATCATCTCGGCAATCAAGCGAACCGGGGCGCGAATCGCGGCTACCGAGTGGCGTCCCAGATCGCCGGCGACGCGCAGCTGGCCCACACCCGCTTGGGACCGCCCCGGGCCGACCACTTCCGTCCGACGGACGACCTGTACCCGGAAGAGCGCCGGGTCTATGAAGTGGCGGCGGCCTGGTACGTCGCCCTCTTCGGAGATCATCCGATGATCGCGGCCGATACCGATCGCGACGACTTCGAGACCGTCGCCGCGTCACTCGGGGTGCGGCTCATCGGCCAAGCGGGCCTTGCGCTCGAGTCCGAGACCGGCGCGCGCGAGCTGCGGATGCTTGCGATCGGTGATCGGTCGACCGAGGAGCTGCTCGAGTCTGCGTCGGTAAAGTTCGCGCTCCTCCGGCGCCGGGAATGGACCCGGCTGGGTCCGCTGCGGATCGTGCGCGTCGATCTCCTCGGCGGTTCGGCGGTCGAGGCGGAGGTCGACGGCCGCGAGGTCTGGGCCACGCTGCGTGACTGGTTGGTGGAGCGCATCGGGGTGGTGCGCGCGCACGCCGATCGTCGGTCGCCGCGCGCGGGATGGGAATGTGCGCGCTGTCCGTACATCGCCGGCTGCTCGGCGCTCCGCCCGTGAGCCGAGAACGGCTGTTGCCCGACATCCTGGCGCTCTCACCGAGTTCGCTCGACGACTGGGAACGATGCCCGCGGTTGTACCTGAACCGTCACGTGCTCCGACTCCCCGCGAGCGATCCCGGGGCGACGGCGCGCACCGGGAACCTCGTCCACGATCTGCTCCGGTACCTGCACGGGCTCGGCGATTGTCATGACGAGGAGTTGCAGACGGCAACCCTCGAGAACCACGGGGTCGACGAGAACAGTGCGGTCCGCGCCATGGTGGCGGGCCACGCGTCGCGGTGTCCGGTGGCGGCGACGGCGCTCGGCCATGAACTCGAAGTCGTGCGACTCAGCCGCCGGGGTCGGGTGTGGATCGGCACCGGTCGACTCGACGCAGTGTGGGTCCACGATGGGGTGCTCGACGTGCGCGACTACAAGACCGGCCGGGCACGTGACGGTGATCTCGCCGACGATTCTCGGGCCCGGTTCCAGGCTTGGCTCGCGCAGCCGCTCGCCGGCGATCTCCAGGTGCGGGTCCGGTACGAGTATCTGTCCGACGCCGCCGACCTGGACCCGCTCGAGTACGAGCCCGACGCCGAAGACCTCGCCCGGGTGGAGGCGGAACTCGGCACGATCGTCGACCAGATTCGCGACGCGGCCGGCCGATCAGAGTTCACGGGCGTCCGCGAGCCGGACACGTGTCGTCCGTGTGGCTACCGCTCGATCTGTCCGGACAGCGCGGTGACCGGGCAACCGACCTGGCCCCTCCCCGACGATCACGGGTTCTCGTAGGCTCCCCGCCCCATGACCGTCGATCCCCGTACGCCCGTCATCGTCGGTGTCGGGCAGGTGACCCAGAAGCTCGATGATCCCACGGCCGGCGCCGAGCCCGTCGATCTCCTGGGCGACGCGACGCGAACCGCCCTGAGCGACGCGAGCGCGCCCGGGCTCGCGGTGGACACGGTGGCCGTGGCCGACATCATTTCCTGGCGGTACCCGGACCCGGGCGCGCTCCTCGCGCGCCGCGTCGGAATGGATCCGCGCACCACGATTCGCTCCTCGACGGGCGGGAACAGCCCGCAGATGTTGCTCAACCGCATCGCCGCCGGCATCCAGGCCGGGGACCACGACGTGGCGGTAATCGGCGGCGTGGAGTGCATGTACAGCCGGCGGCGGGCGCGCCGGATCGATCCCAAGGCGTGGCTCGATTGGACCAAGGCCGACGATCCCGAATGCCCGAACGTCTGGGGCGACGCGCGCCCCGGGAGCACGCAGTACGAGATGGCGCACCGGGCGTTGGCGCCGACCCAGGTCTACCCACTGTTCGAGACCGCATTGCGCCACGAGGCGAGTCACACGATCGATGAGCACCAGCAGCTGATCGCCACGTTGTGGTCCGGGCTCGCCGCCGTCGCCGCCGCCAATCCGAATGCCTGGTCCCCCGTCGCGTATTCACCGGACGACATCCGCGTACCGACCGCCGACAATCGGATGGCCTGCTTCCCGTACACGAAGCGCATGTGCGCCAACCTCGACGTCGATCAAGCCGCCGCGCTCGTCCTGTGTTCGTACGAGGCCGCCACCGCCGCCGGGGTCGGTGCGGACCAGATGGTGTTCCCGCTCGCCGGCGCGGACGCGCACGATCACCCCTACGTCACCGAACGCGACGCACTCGCCCGGTCCACCGCCATCGGCATCGCGGGGCGCGCCGCGCTCGCCGCCGCCGAAATCGAACTCGACGACGTCGCGCGTTTCGACCTTTACTCGTGTTTCCCGGCTGCGGTCCAGATGGCGCTGCACTCACTCGGTTTGGCCGGTCCGCACGACGGCGACGATCGGCCGCTGTCGGTCACCGGCGGTCTCGCGTACGCGGGCGGACCGGGCAACAACTACGTGACCCACTCAATCGCGGCGATGGTCGAAGCGTGTCGGACGGACCCGGGGTCGATCGGATACGTGACCGGACTCGGTTGGTACACCACCAAACACAGCGTCGGGCTGTACTCCACGCGCCCACCGGTTCACGGGTTTCGCGCCATCGATCCGCGCGTGACGCAAACCGAGGTCGACGCACTCCCGAAGCGGGAGCCGGCCGGCGTGCTCGACGCCATCGGGCGGGTCGAGGCCACGTCGGTCGCGTTCGATCGCGACGACACCCCGACGATCGGGATCGTGAGCGTGCTGCTCGACGACGGTCGACGGTCGCTCGCCAACTCCACCGACCCCGACACGTTGCGGGCCATGTGCGCCGAGCCGTGGGAAGGCACCACCATCAGCCTGCGGGCCGACGGCGACACCAATACGGTCGCCTGAGATTTCCTCGGCGTCAGCGGGCCTGCTTCCAGCCGTTCCAGTAGGTGATCTCTTCCACCGGGCGCCGGACCGCGGGCTTGAAGTCCTCGCCGGTGAAGTAGGCGACGGGAATCAGGCCCACCTGGGTGACCCCGCTCGGGATGTCGAGAAGTTCGGCGGCCCGGTCTGCGAGCGGCAGGTGCAGCGTGGTGAGGACCGAGCCGAGCCCCCGGCTGCGCAACGCGAGTTGGAAGCTCCACATCGCCGGTATGATCGAGCCGTAGCTCCCCGCCGCCGCGAAGTTCGGCAACGAATCGAGTTCGCCGTACAGACACGGGATCACGTGCACCGGCACCTCGTGGAGGTGCTCGGACAGGTACGTGGCCGAGTCGATGACCCGACCCTGTTGCGCGCTCACTTCACCCGCGTCACCGAGGCCGGCCTTCAGGTACGGCGTCGCGATCTCGCGGTACAGCTCCGCCAACGCGCGTCGCTTCGCCGCGTCGGTGACGACGAGCCAGCGCCATCCTTGGGTGTTGCCGCCCGTGGGCGCCTGGATGGCGAGTCGGAGACACTCCTCGATCACGGCGGGCGGCACCGGCCGCTCGAAGTCGAGCCGCTTGCGCACCGAACGAGTGGTGGCGAGTACATGGTCGATCGCAGTGAGATCCAGCGCGGTCATCGAAAGTCGATTCTGATCGGGGGCGGGCTATGTTGGCCGATCGTGTCGACCGGTGCACCAACTCGTGGCCAGGTCTTCTGGTGGGGGTTCACCAAACGGTGTGGCCGCTGCGGATCCGGCCACCTGTTCACGGGGTACCTGAAGATGGTTCCCGAGTGCCCGCAGTGTGGTCTGCACTTCGAACGGGAACAGGGATACTGGGCCGGGGCATTGGCGATCAACATCGCGGCCACCGGCGGACTGTTCACCGTGGTCTTCGTCGCACTGCTGATCGCCACGATCCCGAAGGTGCCGGTGATCCCCCTCCTGATCGTGTTAGTCCCGATCGCGTTGTTCGGACCGATCGTCTACTACCCCTTCTCGAAGACGGTGTGGGTCGCGGTGGACCGGGCCTTTCTCCAACGACTCGACCCCAACGAGATCCCCGACCAGCCCTGAGCGCGCGAAACCCTCAGCGCGCGAGCCGTCATCGGGTGAGGTCGATCCGAAGGGTGAGGATGCCGTCGGTGAAGTCCCAGGTGGCGTCGCCCACCATTGCGTAGTCCTGGAAATCCAACTGGGCCTGGCGCACGAAATTCTCGCGCTGGGGGCCGGCGACGGGCGGGAGGGGACGATCTTGCACAGCCGCGGCCCGGGCTTGGAACCGCGCCAACATCGCGTCGACATCGAGTTCGTCACTGGCTTCTTTCCCGGCTTCTTCACCGGCTGCTTCACTGGGCATCGAACGAAGCTACGCGAACCCGATCAGCTCGCGCGCCGGCGGGCGACGAGCACCCGATCCCGCCCGGTGAGGTCCGGCCGGACGAGCACTTCGGCAAAACCCGCCACCTCAGCCGATTCCGCGGCGACCGCCGCCTGGTGTGGCGCCAACTCGATCACCAGGGTGCCGGCGGCGTCGAGCCATTCCGGCGCGGTCGCGATGAGGTGTTCGATTGCTTCGAGCCCGGTCGGCCCGGCGTACAGCGCGCCGGTCGGTTCCCAATCGAGGACCTCGGCGGGCAGTTCCTCGGCCGCCGCGATGTACGGCGGGTTCGACACCACCACGAGCAGCCGGCCCGTCAGCTGCGACGGCAACGCGTCGAACCACGAGCCACCGGCCACTCGGACGCGCGTCGCGATCGAGCCCGCCGCGGCGACGTTGGCGCGCGCCACGGCCAGCGCGTCGTCACTCGAATCGGTGGCCCACACTTCGGCATCCGGCAACGACGCCGCGAGCGCGAGCGCCAACGCGCCCGACCCGGTTCCGAGGTCCGCCACCGCATAGTGGGACAGCCCGCCCGACCACGGGTCCTGCGTACCGATGCGTTCGCCGAGGCGCTCGACCTCGCGGATCGCGACCTCCGCCACCACCTCGGTCTCCGGACGAGGAATGAGCACTCGCCGGTCGACGAGCAGATCGAGACCGCAGAAGTTCCACTCACCCAGGACGTATTGCAGCGGCTCCCCCGCCGCCCGGCGCGCGAGCAACGCGTCGAGACCGGCAGTGGGCCGATGGGTGACGAGCGCGCCGGATTCGAGCAACTGCTCCGCCGCGTCCATCCCGGACACCGTTTCGATCATCCACCGGGCCTCGGCCGCGGGATCGGACACGCCCATCGCTCGGAGCTGCGCTTCGGCGTCGCGCCGGAGCTCACCCCAGGTGATGCTCACGCTCCCCGCTCCTGGCCCTTCGGGCGACCACGATGGCGGCGCTCGCTGAACGGGAAGGCCTCGGTCCGCATTCCTCTCCGCTCGCTTCGCGGCCGCTCGGGCCACGCGCCGCTGGCGAACCGGCTGAACGCGCGTGCCCGCGACGCTTTGCTCATGTCCCGTCGTCCTCGAGTTGGCGCCGGCGTTCCTCGGCCATCAACGCGTCGACGATCGGGTCCAGGTCGCCGGCGAGGATCGCGTCGAGGCTGTGCAACGTCAGCTTGATGCGGTGGTCCGTGACCCGGTTCTCCTTGAAGTTGTACGTGCGGATCTTCTCGGACCGACCGCCCGAACCCACCTGGCTGCGCCGCGCGTCGGCGGTCTCGGCGGCTTGGCGATCTTGTTCGAGTTGCAGCAAGCGCGATCGCAGGATCCGCAACGCCTTGTCCTTGTTCTGGAGCTGACTCTTCTCGTCCTGACACGTGACGACGAGTCCGGTGGGTTTGTGGGTGATCCGGATCGCCGAGTCGGTGGTGTTGACGGATTGACCACCCGGGCCCGTCGAACGGTAGGTGTCGAAATCGAGGTCGTTCACGTCGATCGAGACGTCGACCTCTTCGGCTTCGACCAGGACGGCCACCGTCGCCGCGCTCGTGTGGATCCGACCTTGGGTCTCGGTCACCGGCACGCGCTGGACGCGGTGCGTGCCCGCCTCCTGCTTCATCCGAGCCCACGCGTCCTTGCCGCGCACGACGAAGGTGACCTCGCGCAGTCCCCCCATGTCCGACGGCTGACTGGAGAGGGTCTCGGTCTTCCAACGGTGCGTCTCGCCGTAGTGCTGATACATCCGGAAAAGTTCCGCCGCCCAGAGATTCGCTTCCTCACCGCCCTCGGCACCGCGGATCTCGACGATGACGTTCTTGCCGTCATTCGGATCCTTGGGGACGAGCAGCTCCTTGATCTGCGCCTCGATCTCGATCCGACGCTCGGTCTTCTCCTCGATCTCCTGGCGGAAGAACCCGAGCATGTCGGCGTCCGCCTCGACCGCGGCCAGCGCCTGCGCGTCGTCGAGGTCTGATCTCACGTCTCGCCAGGCGCGAAACGCATCGACGATGGGCCGCAACTCAGCCATCCGCCGGCCACTCGCCGCCGCCGCGGTCTGATCACCGGTCGCATACAGGTCACCGAGCTGCGCTTCGAGCCGCTCGAGTTCTTGCTCGAGGTCTCCGAGGCGTTCGAACATCGCCGGACAAGCTAGATGTCCTCGGCCCGCTCCGTTGCAACGTTCGATTCGGTGCAACGGCCCGACCTCCGGGTCTGGCGCGTCCTACGGTGGCCGGATGTCGGGACGCCTCCAAGATCGAGCGTGTTGGTGACAGGCGCTGCCAGCGGCATCGGGCGCGCCACGGTCCTGCGCGCGGTCGCCGAGGGGGCTCGGGTCGCGGCGGTCGACGAGGACCCCGAAGGACTGGACACCACCGTCGAGGGCGCCCGCGCTGCCGGTGGCACGGTGGGGTCGGCGTGCATCGACATTGCGGACCAGAACGCGCTCGCCACCACCATCCCGTCGCTGGTGCGCGATGTCGGCTCGCTCGACGGGGTCTTTTCCAACGCCGGCATTCTCCCGCCGCCGCGACCGGTGGAGGCGTTCGATGCGTCCGAGTGGGATCGTGTCCTAGCGGTGAACCTAACTGGCGCAGTCATGACGTTGGTGACGTCCGTTCCTCATGTGCGAGACGGTGGGGCGCTGATCCTCAACGGTTCGTCACTCGCCATCCGACCGCGGGAAGGTCGCCTCGCCTACGTCGCGGCCAAGGCCGGGGTGCACGCGGTGGGTCGAGCGCTCGAACTCGCGCCGCGGCGAATCCGCGTCAACGTCATCGCTCCGGGCTTGACCGACACTCCGATGGTGCACGCCATCCCCGGTCACGTCGAGACCGGACTCCCCGGCGTTCGGCTCAGTGAACTCGTACCGCCCGAGGAAGTCGCGGCCCTGGCCGTGCACCTCTGGTCCGACGACGCGACGCATCTCACCGGCGCAATCTTGAGCATCGACGGCGGCCGCACCGCGGGTTAGTAATCGGCCACCCGTCTGTCAACGCACGCGGATCAGGTGAATCGTGTTCGCTGGCCCGGTAGCCACCGATACGGTGGCTGCGGGGCCAGTGAACAGGTCAGCGACCCGCTGACCGCCCGCCGATCAGCCGATGAGGTCGCGCATTTGGTCGCCGCCGGCGGCGGACTGTTCGGCGAAGGAGTCGAGCCAGGCGTGGAAGTCGTCCGAACCGGAGCGGTCGGCCATGAGGCGCGGGATCGCGGGGAAGGAATAGTCGGCGGTCGGCAGCGGCGGATGATCAGTGGCGGGCTTGCGGGGCATCACGACGTCGGTCATCCGCTCGTTCCGCGCGCGGCGGTCCTTCACGGCCCGCTCCTCGCGTTCCATGAACTCCGGCAGCACCTCACGGCCGAACAGTTCGAGGCTCTCCATGATGTCCTCGTGGCGGTTCTTGCCGGCCTGGGCGGTGAAGATCACCTGGTCCACGCCCGCCTCCTCGTACCGGCGGAGATAGTCCCGAACCTGGTCCGGCGTACCGACGGCGCCGCGCAGACCGGCCGCGCCCTCGTCCACCACTTTGGCGCCGAGCCGGTCTGCGTTCACCGCCGCGGCGGCCACTGCTTCCGGATCGAATCCGGCCTCGGTGCGCCGTTGTTCGTACTCCGCCCACACGTCGGTGACGCCGGGCTGATGACGGCCGAACACGTAGTAATGCGCGAGTGAGTAGCCGAAGAAGTTCGCGCCGGCGAGCCCGCGAGCGATCGCGGTCTCCTCGTCCTCGTGACACATGAACGTGGTGACGCACGCCAACTCGGAGTTGACCGCATCGCCGATCGGGACCGCGTCGGCCTCGAAGGTGCGGTGGTAGTCGGTCACCCATTGATGGGCTTCCTCGGGGTCCACGAACGCGAAGGCCAGCGCGCCGATCCCCTTCTGCGCGGCGAGCAGGATCGTGTCTCGCCGGCTGCACGCCACCCACACCGGCGGGTGCGGGCGCTGCATCGGCTTCGGCACCACATTGCGCGGCGGCATGGTGACGTACTCCCCGGCGTGGCCGGTGAACGGCGCTTCGCTCATGCACCGCAACGCGACACGCAGACCCTCTTCCCACATCTCTCGCTTCACCGTGGGGTCGACGAGGAAACCACCGAGCTCGGCCTCGGAGCTGGACTCGCCGGTTCCGAAATCGACCCGGCCGTTGGACACCAAGTCCAACATCGAGATCCGCTCCGCGATCCGCGCCGGATGGTTGAACGGCGGTGGCGTCTGGACGATCCCGTGACCGAGGCGAATGCGTTTCGTGCGCTGCGACGCCGCGGCGAGGAAGACCTCCGGGGCACTCGAATGGGAGTACTCCTCCAGGAAGTGGTGTTCCACTTCCCACACGTAATCGATGCCCAGCGCGTCGGCGAGTTCGATCTGCTCCAGCGCGTTCTGGATCAGTCGGTGCTCGCTGCCCTCATCCCACGGCCGCGGCAGTTGGTGTTCGTAGAAGACACCGAATTTCATCGACTCAGGACTTCATCGATCAGGCGGCGGCGCGCGCATCGACCTCGGTCGACTGCTCGGCGGTGAAGACCGCGCGTAACGCGGTGATCGCCACCTCGAGCTGGTCGAGGGTCGGTTCGCGCGTCGTCAACTTCTGCAAGGCCAGACCCGGGATCATGAGCGTGCGCACCCAGCGCTTGTCCATATGGCGGGCGGAGTAGCGGATCATCTCGTACGCGAGTCCGGCGATAACCGGGATCAGCACGATGCGCGAGAGGATCAGGTACGGGAGCGACGGCCGGCCGATGATCGAATAGACGACGATCGCCATCGTGAGCACCATCAGCAGGAAGTTCGTTCCGCACCGGACGTGCGCCGTAGTGAAGGTCTGCGCCGACTCCGGGGTGAGCGGCACGTTGTTCTCGTACGCGGCGATCGACTTGTGCTCCGCACCGTGGTACTGGAACACCTTCCGGATCTCCTTCATCCGTCCGATCGCGGTGAGGTACCCGAGGAAGAGGCCGAGAACGATTGCACCCTCGAGCGCGTGGAAGGCAACCCCGGTGATCCCGAACAGGTTGCCAAGGCCGCGCGCACTGACCGCGGGCAGAAGGATGAAGATGCCCATGAACAAGAGGAACGAGACCGCCATCGCGCCGGCCATGGCCTTCTTCGACAGTCGCTCGTCTTCGGGCATCTGGAGGTTGGCGGACCACGACAACGCGCGCATGCCGAGCCCCATGGATTCGGCGAGGTTCATGACCCCGCGCACCAGCGGGATCTTGTTGTAGCGCTCAGCCCATCCGGGCACGTCGTGGACGGCGACGTCGATCTCGCCGTCGGGGGTACGCACTGCGACCGCCCAGGTGGTGGCGCCGCGCATCATCACACCCTCGATGACGGCTTGCCCACCCATGTACCGCGGCTGGTCGCCCATTACTCTCCCGCTCCTGGCCCTGCGGGCCGGGCCGCTCGGGCCACGCTCGGCCCGCTGGCAGCTCGACATCGGTTTCCTCGGGCCTCGCTCACGAGATCTACTTCTTCTTCGCGTACCGCTTGTTGAAGCGCTCGACCCGTCCGCCGGTGTCCACCAGCTTCTGCTTACCGGTGTAGAAGGGGTGACACTCCGAGCACAGCTCGACGCGCAGCTCGCTCACCGTGGAACGGGTCACGAACTCGTTCCCGCACGAGCAGTGCACCTTGCATTCGGAGTACGTGGGATGGATGTCAGTCTTCATGATCGTTCCATTCTAGGAAATGTCGCCTCGGGGTGAAGAACAGCGCCCTATTCCCGGGCTGAACGGTATTGGGCTAGCCGCTGGGGGCCTTGGCGATCTCGGCGAGGAACTCGTCGTTGGATTTGGTGGTCTTGAGCTTGTCGATGAGCAGCTCGAGTCCGGACGCCGCCGAACCCTCCTGCGCGAGCGCGTTGAGCACCCGGCGCAGCTTCCAGACCTGGCTCAGCTGGTTCCGGTCGAAGAGCAGCTCCTCGTGACGGGTGCTCGACGCGTTCACGTCGATGGCCGGGAACAGCCGCCGCTCCGCAAGCTTGCGATCGAGCTTCAGCTCCATGTTGCCGGTGCCCTTGAACTCCTCGAAGATGTGCTCGTCCATCTTGGAGTTGGTCTCGACCAGCGCAGTCGCGATGATGGTGAGCGACCCACCTTCCTCCACGTTCCGTGCCGCACCGAAAAACCGCTTCGGTGGGTACAGCGCGCCGGCATCGATACCACCCGACATGATCCGGCCCGACGCGGGCGCCGCGAGGTTGTACGCGCGCGCAAGACGGGTGATGCCGTCCAGCAAGATCGTGACGTCCTTGCCCAGTTCGACGAGCCGCTTGGCCCGTTCGATCGTGAGCTCGGACACGTGGGTGTGTTCGTCTGACGGCCGGTCGAACGTGGACGCAATGACCTCGCCGCGCTGGACGTGGCGACGCATGTCGGTGACCTCTTCAGGCCGCTCGTCCACGAGCAACACCATGAGGTGCACCTCGGGGTTGTTGCGTTCGATGGCCGCGACGATCTGCTTCATGATCGTGGTCTTGCCCACCTTCGGCGGCGACACGATCAGACCGCGTTGCCCCTTCCCGATCGGCGACAGGAGATCGACGATCCGGCCGGTCAACAACGTGGGGTCGTCGAGGATCTCGAGGCTCAGCCGCTCGTCCGGGAACAGCGGGGTGAGGTCCTCGAACCGGGGCCGGTTCTTGGCCGCTTCCGGCGGCAGCGCGTTGATCTCGTCGACCCGCAGCAGTGCCGGATACTTCTCGTTGCTCGCCGGCGGGCGCGTCTGACCCTTGACGAAGTCACCCTTGCGCAGCGCGAACCGTCGGACCTGGGAGGCCGAGACGTAGACGTCGTTGCGGCCGGCGAGATAGCCGGTGGTACGCATGAAGCCGTAGCCCTCGTCCCGCAGATCGAGCAGGCCCTGCACATCGACGGTCTCGCCGGTGATCTCACGCTGGTCCGGATCCCCGCCGCGGTCTCGGTCGTTCCCACGTTCGTTGCCGCGTTCGTTGCCGCGTTCGGGACGACCCTGGCGCTCGGCGTTGCCGCCGCCTCCGCCACCACTGCCACCGGCGCCACTGCCGGGAGCACCGGCGCGATCACGACCCCGACGCCGACGCCGACGCCCGGTCCCGGGCGCGTTGGCACCGGCCGTGTTGCCCTCGCCGAACGATGCCCGCTGGTCCTCGGTATCGATCGCCGGTGCCGCGGCGCTCGAGGATGGCGAGGAGCTCGACCCAGACGCCGCGTTCGAATCACCAGCTGACCGGTCCGACGCTCCGACGGACGCGCCCCCCGACCCGGTGGTCGGCGCGCTGCGGCGCATGGGACGCGGCGCGATCTCGGGATCACCGCCGCCGCCGAGCGAGTTCTCCTCGGCCGCGATCGCGGCCAGGTCGGGCTCCTCGGCCGCGAGTTCGGACGCTCGCTTCGAGCGCACCGCCTTCCGGGGTGCCGACGCCCCGTTACCGGACCGGGCGTTCCCGGACCCGGCGTTCCCGGACCCGGCGTCGCCGGACGGGCCCTCGCCGGAATCGGGGTCGCCCGCCGCGGGCTTCGTGGGCTTGGCGGCCTTCGTGGCCCTGCTCGCCTTGGCCGCTTTCGGCGCCTTGGCGGCCGTGCCGTTCGTGTCGTCACCGTTCGCGGCGCCGTTCCCACCCGCCGCGCCGAGGATGGCGTCGACGAGGTCGGCCTTCTTCAGCCGGGTGATGCCCTTGATGCCCATTGCGCCGGCGATCGCGTGCAACTGCTCACGATCCTTGCCGTCGAGCATCGAGCGTTCGAGTTGCTGCTCGGCCATTGGTTCGTACTCCTTGGGTCGGGGGGACCGCTGAGGATGGAGCCGGTCCGGAGAGACCGGTCCGGTGCGAGGGTTCCGCCTCGCGATGAGAAGGATTTCGTCCGGGACGAGGCCAACTTCGGTCTCGGACCGGAACGAGGAGAGGCTCTCTGGATACAGAGCCGGCGCACGCACTTCGGCGGGATCCGAGCGATGAGACCGTTGTTCAGGTACTCAGTTCAGGTACTCAAGCTCGGGGTCCGACGGGGTGACGCCTCCGGCATCATAGGCCGAATCTCAAGCGGAGGAGACCATCCGGGCCAAAAGGGTGTGCGCAGCCACCGCATCGCACTCCTCGGTGGCCGGTTCGGTATACGCCCGACCGGTCACGACGGCTTCGCTGTCATGAAGGAGATAGGGAACCGAATCCGAGGTGTGCGTCCCGAGTTCGACCGGGGTGGCATGGTCCGGGAGGAGCAGGATTCGGAACGGCCCGAAGGCGGGCAGCGCGTCGAGCAACGGGCCGATGATGTCCCGGTCCCACGCCTCGAGTGACGCCACCTTCTCGGCCGCATTCTGCTGGTGACCGGCCTCGTCGGTTGCTTCCACGTGGAGCAGGAAGAAGTCGCGATCACCGAGTGAGTCGATGCACGCCATGCGCTGCGCGACGTAGTCGTTGTCGAATCCGGCGGTCGCGCCCGGAACGTCGAGGACCTCGATGCCGGCCAGGACACCGAGACCACGGACGAGGTCGACGGCCGAGGTGAGCCGGCCCGCGACGCCGTACCGGTTCGAGAACTCGGGAAGCTGAGGCCGAGTGCCTTGACCCCAGAGCCACACCTGCGTTGCGGTCGAACCGACATCGGCGCCGACTCGCTCCACCACCGCACGCGACGCGTCCATCAGGCGTTGGAGGCGCGGCGCGGCCGCGCCGGTGGGCCAGACCGCGGGCTTGCCGGTGAGGTCGTGAGGCGGGACGCATTCCGCGTCGGCCCACTCCCCCGGCACCACGAGGAGGTGGCGGTATTCGACCCCGGGATAGAAGCGCACGCCGTCGCGACCGTTGCCCAGTTCAGCGTCGAGCGCGGCGACGATCGGATGGCTCTGTTCGCTGCTGAGATGACCGGCGGCGAAGTCCACCATCGTGCCGTCGGCTCCGATCGTGACGAGATTGCATCGATACGCGACCTCGCCGGGCGCGAGATCCACCCCCATCGCCGCCGCCTCGATCGGCGCGCGGCCGGTGTGGAACACGGTGGGGTCGTAGCCGAGGATCGACAGGTTGCCGACGTCGCTGCCGGGTGGCAGGCCGTCCGGGATCACTGCGGCGCGGCCGACCTCGCTGCGCAAGGCGAGCGCCTGCAAGTGCGGGAGGTGCGCGGCTTCGAGCGGCGTCTTCCCATCGAGCGCGGCGACCGGTTCGTCGGCACAACCGTCGGGGACGAGCACGACATACTTCACGGCCCGGGATCGTAGGTGAAGCGAGCCGGTCACCCTGCGCTCGATACCGTGGGGCGTATGCGTCGAACTCTCACCACCGTCCCCGTCACCCTCGTCGCGCTCACCGTCGCGCTCACCGCGTGCGGCTCGGACGAGCCCAAGACGGAGCGGAAACCGTCGACCACCACGGCCTCCACCACCGCGCCGGCTCCCGGTGCGTCGACGACGACGGCGCCGCCGAACCCGCGGAACGCTCGCTTCAAGCTGACTCCGGTGGCGGACGTCGACGATCCGATCGCGATGGCCGTCCGCGCTGGAGACCCCGGCCTGTACTTCGCCGAGCACGTGGGCCGTGTCGTCGCGGTGCGCAATGGCGCGCTCGACCCAACGCCGGTGATCGATCTGCGCGACACGATCGCCGCCGGGGGTGAGCGAGGATTGTTGGGACTCGCGTTCTCGCCCGACGGCGCGACGATGTTCGTCAACTACACCAACACTGCCGGTGACACCCGCGTTGATGCGTATCCGATGCGCGCCGACCGCACCGCCGACCGCCGCGCGCGACGCGAACTCTTGGCTATCGACCAGCCGCAACCGAACCACAACGGCGGGAACCTCGTGACCGGCCCCGACGGCATGCTCTGGGTGGCCACCGGCGACGGTGGTGGGGGCGGCGACGTCGGTGAGGGACATGCGCCCGGCGGCAACGGTCAGTCGTTGCGCACGTTGCTCGGCAAGCTGCTGCGCATCGACCCGACCAAGAACGCCGGTGGGAAGGTCGGTGTGCCGCCGGACAACCCGTTCGTCGCCGGCGGCGGTCTCCCCGAGATCTGGGCGTACGGCCTGCGGAACCCGTGGCGATTCTCTTTCGACGCCGAGACCGGCGCGCTCGTCGTGGCCGACGTCGGCCAGAACGAGTGGGAAGAGATCAACTGGGTGGCGCCCGGAACCCAACCGCCCCTCAACTTCGGGTGGCCGCTCCGCGAGGCCAACCACGAGTTCAGTGGGGAGCGCCCGGCGGGCGGGATCGAGCCGATCCTCGAGTACCCCCACGACGGCCGTTGTTCGGTCACCGGCGGCTACGTCTACCGCGGCACCAAGATCCCCGACCTCGTCGGGACCTTCCTGTTCGCCGACTACTGCGACGACACGCTGCGTGGGACACCGGTGGGGGCGGGAGTGCGCGGCGAGGACATCGACCTCGGGGTCGAGGCGAAGAGCGTGAACTCCTTCGGCCAGGACCAGGCGCGCGAGCTGTACGTGTTGTCGAAGGACTCGGGCGTGCTCCGCATCGACCCGGCCTGAGCACTCACCGCTTCGTCACCGGTCGCGACAGTTACTTGTCGCCCCGCTTCACGATGAGTCCGGCGATGCGCCGACTGACGCTCGACGGGACGGCCGAGCTGAAGCTCGCGGTCGCCTGGTTCAGCGGACCGGGCACACAGATCGCCTTGCCCTTCCCGAACGACTTCATGGCGTAGTCGACCACGGTGGGCGCGTCCTGCCACAGGAAATCGGGGACCTCACTGGAGTCGATGCCCGCTCGCGATTGGAACTCGGTCCGGGTGAAGCCGGGGCACAGCGCCATGACGGTCACCCCGGTGCCGCGCAGTTCCTCGTGCACGCCCTCGCTGAGGCTCGTCACGAAGGCCTTGGTGGCTCCGTAGGTTGCGTTGCCCGGGGTGGGCTGGAACGACGCGATCGACGACACGTTGATGATGCCGCCGGCACGCCGTTCGAGCATGGCGGGCAACGCGGCGTGCATCAGCCGGGTCAACGCGATGACGTTCAGCTCGATCTCCTGCACCTCGCGATCGAGCGGGAGGTCCTTGAACTTGCCGAGCGTGCCGAAGCCCGCGTTGTTGACGAGCAGCTCGACCGGGTGGTCCGCGTCGGCCAGGCGCGCCTCGACGGTACGAACCGCGGCCGGGTCGAGCAGGTCCGCGGTGAGCACCTCGGTGTTCGTGCCGTGCATGGCTTCGAGTTCCTTGGCGAGCGCGTCGAGCCGCGCCGTGTCTCGGGCCACGACCACGAGGTCGTAGCCGCGAGTAGCCAGGCCGTGGGCGAACGCGTGGCCGATGCCGGCGGACGCGCCGGTGACGAGAGCAATCGGTCGAGACATGGGATGAACTCCTTCGTGACGATGCGGCGCGCCGGGCACCGCTGCGGTCAGAGGCCGAGTTCGCCGACGACCGCCGTGAGTGTGGCATCGACGGGCGCGGCAACGGCCACCTCGTCGATGGCGCGTTGGGGATCCTTGAGCCCGTGGCCGGTCACGGTACACACAACCCGTTCGCCGCGCTCCACGAGACCGAGATCGCCGGCCCGCAGCAGCCCGGCGACGGACGCCGCCGATGCCGGCTCGACGAACACGCCCTCCGTGGTGGCGAGCAACCGGTACGCCGCGAGGATCTCGTCGTCGCTCACCATGTCGATCGCGCCGCCGGACTCGTCCCGGGCCGTGATGGCGCCGTCCCAGCTCGCGGGATTGCCGATCCGGATCGCGGTGGCGATCGTCTCGGGGTGGCGCACCGGCTCGCCCAACACCAGCGGCGCCGATCCCTGCGCCTGCCAGCCGAGCATGCGCGGCCGGCGCGTCGCCCGGCCGAGATCCTCGTACTCGGCGTAGCCCTTCCAGTACGCAGTGATGTTTCCCGCGTTCCCCACGGGCAAGCAGTGGACGTCCGGCGCATCGCCGAGGACCTCGATGATCTCGAACGACGCCGTCTTCTGGCCCTCGATGCGGAACGGGTTGATCGAGTTGACCACCGCCACACCGTCGACCTCGCCGAGTTGGCGGACGATGCTGAGCGCCTCGTCGAAGTTGCCTCGGATCGGGACCACCTTGGCGCCGTGGATCAGCGCCTGCGCCAGCTTGCCGAGCGCAATCTTGCCCTCCGGGATGACGACACCACACGTGAGCCCGGCGCGTGCGGCATAGGCGGCGGCACTCGCCGACGTGTTCCCCGTGGACGCGCACACCACCACCTTCGAGCCGGCTTCGAGGGCCTTGGTGATCGCCATCGTCATCCCGCGGTCCTTGAACGAGCCGGTCGGGTTCGCACCTTCGACCTTGAGGAACACGTCGAGTCCGAGTTGCTCGGAGAGACGCGGCGCCGGAAGCAGCGGCGTGTTGCCTTCGAGCAGCGTCACGACGGGCGTCGTCTCACTCACCGGAAGATGTTCCCGGTAGGCCTCGATGAGACCGGGCCAGCCGCTGGCGCGCATCGTCACCCTTCGTCGCCCATGACCCGGAGCACTGAACCGACGCGATGCACGGCATCGACTTCACGCAACGAGTGAATGGTGGCGCGCAGATCGGCCTCGCGGGCGAGGTGAGTGATGAAAATCAACCGCGCGTCGTCGCCGATACCGGCCTGTTGCATCGACTTGATCGACACGCCGCGCGCACCGAATTGTTCGGCGATCGCGGCCAGAACGCCGGGCTCATCGGCCACTTCGAGTTGGAGGTAGAACTGGCTCTCCACTTCGTCGATCGGACGGATCGGCTTGCGAGCCAGGGTGCCGACGGTCGCGCCACGCGCGCCGCTGACCAGGTTCTTCGCCGCGTCGATCACGTCGCCGAGTACCGCACTCGCGGTGGGAAGTCCCCCCGCGCCCCGCCCGTAGAACATCAGCTCGCCGACGGCGTCAGCCTCGATG
Source organism: Acidimicrobiia bacterium (assembly GCA_031422675.1). Lineage (GTDB taxonomy): Bacteria > Actinomycetota > Acidimicrobiia > IMCC26256 > JAENVU01 > JAENVU01. Next base: position 30,519 of record JANPMG010000059.1, read on the forward strand.
AACAACGCGTTGAACGAGTCCCGGACCGATGCGAGCGGATGGGCGACCGGCAACATCGTGGGATGAACTCGGACCGCGATCCCGCGGTCGGATTCCTCGGCGACCGCCAGGAGCTTGACCGCGTATCCGAGATCGCGTGCGGACGCGATGTCCGCCTCCGTGAGTTGGCTGATTCCCTCGCGGTAGACGTCACCGGCAACGACGCGCGCGCCGAACGCAATCGTCGCGATGATCGCCGCCTTTGCGGCCGCGTCGAACCCTTCCACGTCGGCGGTGGGATCCCGCTCGGCGTACCCGAGCGTCTGGGCTTCGGCCAGGGCGTCGTTGAAGGTGGCGCCGGACTCGGACATGCGACTCAGGATGTAGTTGGTGGTGCCGTTGACGATGCCCATGACGCGGCGGATGCGATCGCCGGCCAGCGACTCGCGCAGCGGCCGGATGAGCGGGATGCCCCCGGCCACCGACGCTTCGAACAAAAGGTCGACGCCCGCCCCCGCTGCGGTGTCGAACAGCTCCTTGCCGAAGTTCGCGAGCAACTCCTTGTTCGCGGTGACGACGGGCTTGCCGGCCTTCAGGGCTTCGACGATGTGCTCGCGCGCGGGTTCGATGCCACCGATGACCTCGACCACGATGTCGACGTCTTCGTCGGTGACCACGGACGCGCTGTCGTGGGTGAAGACCGAGGCCGGGAGCGGTACGTCCCGATCGAGCGCAAGGTTGCGCACGGCGATGCGAGACACTTCGAGTCTCACTCCGCTGCGCGCCTCGATCTCGTCCCCGTGATCCGCGATGAGGCGGACGAGCGCAGACCCCACGTGACCGCAGCCGAGCAGCCCGATCTTGACCGGTTCGTTCGTCATAGCACCCGAGTCTCGCATGGCGACGGCACCATCACGCGTCCAAACGCACGAGATCGTCGAGGGTTTCGCGCCGCACCACGAGTCGGGCCGCACCCGCGCGGACGAACACCACCGCGGGTCGGGGAACCTTGTTGTAGTTGCTGGCCATCGAGTATCCGTACGCGCCGGTGACCGGGGTCACCAGCAGGTCGCCCACCGCCACCTCGGCCGGCAGCGACGCGTCGGGGACGATCACATCGCCCTGCTCGCAGTGCTTCCCCGCGACCGCGGCTCGCAACGGGCGGGCCTCGGCGCGCCGAGCCGGCAGATAGGCCTCGTACCCGGCGCCGTAGAGCACCGGCCGCGGGTTGTCACTCATCCCACCGTCGACCGCCACGTACGTGCGACCGCCGGGGATCGGCTTGACCGTTCCCACCCGGTAGACGGTTATCCCGGCGACGGCCACGATCGACCGACCGGGCTCCACCATGATCGGTCGGTCACCGATGCCGGTGCGCAGCGCGGCGGCGTACTCGGACACCGAGGGGTCCGGGTCGGACGCGAGGTAACGGGCGCCGAGTCCGCCACCGAGGTTCACGAGCGGAATGGACGCGCCGGTGGCGCGCTCACACTCGTCGGCGAACCGGCCGACCACCGCCGCAGCCCGGGCGTAGGAATCGAGCCGGAACACCTGCGAACCGATGTGGGCGTGCACGCCACCGAACCGCAGGTTCGTCGATGCCACCACTCGCGCCACGGCGTCGGCGGCCGCGCCGGTGGACACGGTGAACCCGAACTTCGACGTGTCGGTCCCGGTCTCGATGAACTCGTGGGTGTGGGCTTCCACGCCGGGGGTCACGCGCACGAGGACTTCGCCGCCGAACCCGATGCGTTCGAGCCGATCCAACTCGTCGAAGGAATCGGCGACGATGCGCCCGATGCCCGCGTCACGCGCGGCGGTCAGTTCGGCGTCGCTCTTGTTGTTGCCGTGAAAGACGAGGCGCGCCGGCGGGAAGTCCGCGGCGAGCGCAACACCCAGCTCGCCGCCGGTGGCGACGTCGAGGTGCAGGCCGGCTTCGTCGATCAACTGCACCATCGCCCGACAGAGAAACGCTTTGCCTGCATAGGCCACGTTTCCCGGACCGAACTGGCCGACGTACTCGCGCGCACGGTTGCGCACGTGGTCCTCGTCGTAGACGAACAGCGGCGTCCCGAACTCCGAGGCCAGCGCTTCGAGGTCGAGGTCACGAAGCCCCGCGGGCAACAGCGTGGGGTCGAACGGCGGCCCGTTCATCCGGCGGCGTCGGGTTCGTCTTCGTCGGCTTCGAGGCGCGCCATCGATTCGGGCGCGCTGACGCCGAGGATCGTCAGCGACCCGGCGAGTCCGATCCGGGTTGCCTCCACGAGCCAGAGCCGAGCGTGGGTGAGTTCGGGGTCGTCGGTGATGACCCGGCAGTCGCGGTAGAAGCCGTGCACGCGGGACGCGAAATCCCGCACCCACGTGGTCACTCGATGGGGCGCGCGCAGGGCTGCGGCATGGCGCAGCATTTCGGGGTACTCGGCGAGGCTGCGCAGGAGGTCCAGTTCGCGTTCGTGCACCAGGACCGACGGATCGATCTCGGCGAACGGTGGCCGCGCCACACCGGCGGCGGCGGCCCGCCGCGCGATCGACGACACCCGAGCGTGCGCGTACTGCACGTAATAGACGGGGTTCTCCATCGACGCAGCGGTGACGACGTCGAGATCGAACGTCAGCGAGGTGTCGATGCCCTGGAGCAGGAACGTGAGCCGGGCGACGTCCGGATCGACCTCGTCGAGGATGTCCGAGAGGGTGATCACCGTGCCGGTCCGCTTCGAGAGCCGGACCACCACCCCGCCGCGCTCGAGCTTCACCAGTTGGCCGAGCATGATCTCGGGTTCGGGGGCCGCCTCGGTGCCGATGCCCAACGCCCGCATGGCGACCTGCAGCGACTTCACCTGACCGTGGTGGTCCGCGCCCCAGATGTCGATCAGGTGGGTCCAGCCGCGCGCGAGCTTGTCCCGGTGGTAGGCGAGATCGTTCGTGAGGTAGGTGGTGGTGCCGTTGCTTCGCACGAGGACCCGGTCCCGCTGGTCGCCGAGCGCCTCACTCGCGAGCCATTCGGCGCCGTCGCGCTCGTAGGTGTGACCACCCGCCCGTAGTGCCGCCAGCACTGCCGCCACGTCGCCCCGTTCGTGCAACGTCCGTTCCGAGAACCAGGTGTCGAAGTGCACCCCGATGCGCGCGAGATCGTCTCGGAGCTCGCGAACGACCGCCTGATAGCCCCAATCGGCGGCCTGCTCGGCATCCACGTCGTCACCGAGTTCCGCGCGCATCGCCGCCGCCATGTCGATCAGGTATCCACCCTGATAGCCGTCCTCGGGCAGGGGTTCGTCGCGATAGCGAGCCAGCAGTGACGCGGTGAAGGTGTCGAGCTGTCGGCCGGCGTCGTTCAGGTAGTACTCGCGATGAACCTGCGCGCCCTGCGCCGCCAGCAGGTTCGCGATCGCATCACCCACCGCAACCCACCGGCCGCCGCCCGCGTGCAGCGGCCCGGTCGGGTTCGCCGACACGAACTCGAGGTTCACCGCGAGACCGGCGTACGCGTCGCCGTGGCCGTACGTCACCGGTTCGGCGATCACTGCGGCCATCACGTCGTAGAGCCACGTGGGCGCGAGGACGAAGTTGATGAACCCCGGACCGGCAATCTCCACCCGGGCGACGTGACGGGGCGCGGCGGCTTCGAGCGCGGCGACGATCCGGGCGGCCACCTCGCGGGGTGGTGCGCCGACGGTCTTGGCCAGCACCATCGCCACGTTGGTCTGCCAGTCCCCGTGGTCGCGATTCTTGGTGGGTACGATCTCGATGCCCGGCCCCGGCGGTTCGAGCCCGGCGGCGGTGAGAGCGGCATCGAGGGCGGCAGCGAGGTCGTCGGCAATCACGATCAGTCAGAACGTCGGCGAGGGGGCGGGCAGCATCGCACACCGCGCCCCGTCGTCCCGCGAACAAAAAGCGCGGCCGCATTTGGTCGATATCCTGTGTTCGGTCGCGATCGGGCGAACACCGCGCGTGACCGATAATCTGCACAACCTGCCGGACCCGGGACAGAAGGGTCCGACAGCGCAATCCGAGGGGCGGCGGAGCGTGGTATCACCAGGCCGACGGGGGGACGATTCGTGGCACGACAAGGTGGACTCGGGCGCGGCTTGGCTGCGCTGTTGCCCACCGAGGCCGAGCACCATCCCGCCGGTCATCTCTTCGCACCGATCCCGGGCAGCGAACCGGTGAGCGATCTCGGCGCCGAGATGGTGGGCGAGCTGACCACCAGTCAGAGCGGGCTCGCGATCATCTACCACGCCCTGGATGCACTCGTTTCCGAGCACGAGCTGGACGACGCCGCAGTCATCATCGACGAACCCGGCCTCGGCCGGCAGGTCTTTCGGGCCGGGCGCAAACCACTCGACGATGCCGGCGGCGAGGCACTGCTCGACGCGCCACCCGGGCTCTACACCGACCCGGCGCTCAACGCGAACAGCGTGGACGCATCTCTCGTCACGAGTCTCTGTGTCGTCGCACTCCGGATGGAAGTGCTGCGCTATGACTCGTGGCACGACCCGTTGACCGGGCTGTTCGATCGGCGCACGTTCGACCGGCTGCTGGACATGTCGATCGCCCGCAGCGTCCGCTACCGGTGGCCGTTCACGCTGGTGCTCATCGACCTGGACGACCTCAAGCAGATCAACGATCGCGACGGACACCAAGCCGGCGACGCAGCGATCCGGGCCCTGGGCGAGCGCTTCCGCCGGATCCTCCGCTACGGCGACAACGCGGCGCGCATCGGTGGCGACGAGTTTGCGTTGATCCTCCCGAGTACCGATCCCGAGGACGTTCCGCCGCTCCTCGAACGGGTGGGTTCGGCCCGGATCGCCGAGCGCCCGTGTCCGCCGTTCTCCTACGGCGTCGCCCAGTGCCCGACCGAAGCCGAAGGCGCCGAAGCCCTCGTCGCCCTCGCCGACAAGCGGCTGTACGAGGCCAAAGCCGCTCGCCACGAAGGACCCTGACGTGGAAACCACCAACCTCGACGACCTCGAACTCGAACTCCGCAAGCTGCCCGGCGTCCGCGCCGCCGGATTCACCGATCGAGACGACATGCTGCTCGTCCAGGTGCAAGTCGCCGGTGACGAACCGACGGCCACGATCTCCCAGCAAGCCGCGCGCATTGCGTACCGCCACGCCGACAAGCCGGTCGCGCTCGAGATCGTGCGGTGGCGAGTGATCCAGGCGGCGGCCGCGCCGATCCCGATCGCGGGGAGTACGGACACCGTCGTCGCGCCGGTGGCAACCGCCGCGGATGGTACCGCCGACGAGGATGAGCCGCACGAACGCGTCCGCCTCCTGGCCGTGCTGACCTTTCCCGACACCGACGAACTCGAGGTGCACCTCACGTTCGGGGGGCGTCGGATCATCGGACGGGAACGCGCGAGCGGTGGCGTCGGTGCCGCCGCCAGTGCCACGCTCGAAGGTCTCGCGTCGTTCGCCCCCCATCTCGACGCCAAACTCGGTTGGGCGCGCGAACTCACCGATCAGAGTGACGACTCCACCTTCGTCGTCGCCTGCTCGATCGAGGTCGAAGCCGGCCCCCGGCTCGGCATCTCGGCCGGCGTCAGCCGCATCGAAGCCGCGGCCCGCGCCACGCTCCAAAGTCTGAACCGATCCCTCGAATCACTGGTGGTCCCCGAGCCCTGATCTCGGTTGCGCTGACCTCGGCCGCGCCGGGCACTCGGTTACGGGCGCTCGGGGTCGGAACGACCCCAGTTGGTAGTGTCCCCCGCCCCGCCCTCGTAGCTCAGGGGATAGAGCATCGGCCTCCGGAGCCGTGTGCGCAGGTTCGAATCCTGCCGAGGGCACCCCCCACTTCTGCGCTGCATCCGCAGCGCGGCGAGCCCCCTACGAACCTCGAATCGCTCCTGCGTCGCTCCGAGGCTTCTCCGGACGCCGCACCCGCGCGGCTCCAAACCCGGCCGAGGGCACCGCCACTTCTGCGCTGCGTCCGCAGCGCCGCGAGCCGACCGGCTGAGCCGCGCGCTGGCATGATGCCGAGCGATGCTCAGCCGAACCGGTCGCTGCGTGCTCTTCTTCGCGCTCATTTCGCTGGTCGCGGCATGCGGCGCGAGCAGCGCAAAGACCGCACGACGCGCTCCTCCGACCGGCACTCCGTCGTCGACGACGCCGGTCTCCGGCGCATCGTTTCAAGATCCTCAAGACACCTACACGATGACAATCGGTCACGACTGGCAAGAGATGTCCGGAACAGTTGTCGCCGAGATCGAGGCGTGGATCGTGGCACCTCCATCTGATGGCTTTGCAGCCAACGTCAACGTCTTGACTCAGAAGGCGCCCGGAATCGACCTGCAGGGCTATCGCGACCTCAGCATCAAGAATGGCGATCGGGTCATGCAGAACTTCGAGCTGATCGACTCCGGCGTCGTCAAGGGTCCATCTGGCAGCACGTTGGGATGGATGGATTTCACCGGCCGAAGCGGCGGGCGCGATCTCCGCTTCTTGGCGGTGTACGGGCTGCTGAACGGACAAGCCCGTCTTGCGACGCTCACCGCGCCGCCCGACAATTTCTCTGAGCTCCGCTCCCGCATCGAGCCATACCTACTGACGCTGATTCCGACCTGAGTACCAGCCGACGCGCGCGTACCGCCGAACCGGATGTCTCCGAACCTTCCGGTCGCGATCCCGTCGTCTTGGGTTCATTCCCCCTGGAACGGCCGCACCTCCACTGGCTGCATGCACGCCGCGGTGGCCTGCTCGGCCCAATCGAGCGCGGCGTCCAGATCCGGGGCGTTGATGACCCAGAACCCACCGATCTGTTCCTTCGCCTCGCTGAACGGACCATCTGTCACGACGCGACCGCCGGACCCCGTGCGCACGACCGACGCCGTGTCGGCCGGGTGGAGTCCGCCGGCGAACACCCAGGCGGCGGCGGCTTGGAGCTTCTGGTTG
>JANPMG010000060.1:0-9875 GCA_031422675.1 Acidimicrobiia bacterium
GACGTGGGCACCGATCGACGCGCTTCCGTGGTTCACCTGGGGCGCGTGGATCATGATCCTCGTGACACCGGTGCAGTTCATCGGCGGCGCGGGGTTCTACAAGGGCGCGTTTGAGGACGGTGCCTTCCAGGAACTCGACGCCATGGTCACAGATCCGGTGTGTGCCATGAGCGTTCAGCCCGGCGACGGCACACCACACTTCGAACACGTTGGCGCCAGGTACTGGTTCTGTTCCACCGCGTGCCGCGACGACTTCCGTACCCAGCCCAATCGGTATCTCACCAGCGGAACCAGTCATCTGCCCTGATCGAACGTCATCGAGGGGCGACGACCTTCAGTCGGTCGAACTCGCCAACACACCTGGTGCGCCGATCCACCCCGCGCGGGATGCTCGCGCTACGACTCGCAACGCTCGCCGTCCCAGCCCACGAACCCGTGATGCATCCCGGGATTGTGAGCGCCACTGAATCCCATGGTTTGGGCGCAATTACGGACATGCCGGCCGAAGTCCGCGCCGGTCGTTTGCGCCGACGCCGCGATCGGTACGAGGAAGGTGACCAGACCGACCGCCGTGGCTGCCGTCGTCAGGATTCGTTTCACTGTGTGCTTCCTTTCATAGGCGCGGACCGGATGGCCCACTGTGGTGGCTGACAGTTCGACGGACGCGCTAGGCGTGCCCGTCGCTTCCACCGCCGATGGCTCGCATCATCATCGCCATCATCACGGTGCACATGACCGCCAGGAACAAGAACCCTGGGCTCACCGCGCCAGCCGCAACCAGCGCGACCGCGATCGCAAGCATCGGGATGCAGCAGAGCATCATCAGCCAACCATGACCGCCATGACCAGCCCGCATGTGGTCGCCCGTGCGGCGTATCCCCTGCTCAGGCGACGGCTTCATGACTGTCCGCTCAGCGACGGTGCCCCGAGACCCGAGGCGACTCGCCCGATGCGTTCGAACGGTCTGACTTTGACGCTCGGCCGGACGAATGCAAATGCAGTGTTCGTGCGATTCATGACCACTCCTGTCGGCCAGGAACACTTCCTCTACGACAAACGGTAGTTGCATCGAGGCTGGCTGGATACGGTCCTGGGACTCCACCTCACGGGACCTTTGGCCCTCGTGCGGCGAACGAAGGAGGCACCCCTGAACGCGGCGGCAATCGCCGGCAATGGTCGGACGCACCCGGACCGAAGTCCTCACGCGCCCACACGGAACGAGCACCATGACCCCCAACCACAGAGCCCATCTGTCACCTCGAACCCTGGCTCGGAGGCGCTAGCCGTCCGACCTTGGACCCGGCGTCAACACTCGTCGGTCACTTCTTCGCGCGCGCGGCCGACTTCTTCGGTTTTGGCCGCGCAGCCTGCTTCCGAGCTGCCGACCGTTGCCGGTGCGGCGGCTCCTTGGACAGGACCGTCAGGAGTTCGCTCACCCAATGGTTTCGGTCCATCGGATGGCGCAGCGGTCGGTCGGTATGAAGCCGGTAACGGTTGCGGCGCCCGACTCGCTCCCGCTCGAGATACCCCGCCTCTTCCAGCTCCATCACGATGCGTTGGGTCGCTCGTTCAGTGATCCCCACCGAGACCGCAACATCGCGGAGACGGATCTCGGGATCGGCCACGATGCACATGAGCACGTGTGCGTGGTTGGTCAGGAACGTCCATTCGCCGGGCGCGGCGAGCGCGGCAGTCTTGACACGACTCGTCATGCACGAATCGTACATCGCATGCAGAGGGGGCGTTGTACATGACGCCCCAATCGTCACCAGGACGCACCGAAGCCACTCAGCCGGGTGACGACTTCGAGAACTTGACATACGAATCTGAATTCCGTTATTTTGCTACGCATGTTGTCCGAACCTCTTGACGCCGTTCTCTTGGTCGCGCTGGTCGTCGCCCCGGCCGCGATGGCCGTCGCCCGTCTCGGCGGGACCACTCCTGCGGCCAGGGCCCGCCGCTCAGCCGCGGTCCTGACCATCGGCGCGTTCACCGCGCTCGGGCTGGAGGCCGACGCGCTCGCCGGTACCCCGACCGCGATCCCGGGTTTCGCGGTCACGACGTTCTCCGGTCTCGTCCTCGTCCTCGTACTGGGAATGGGCGCGACCGTGATGGGCTTCGCCTCCCGGAGTCTGCGCGACGAGCCGTATCAGGAGCGTTTCGCCGTGATCGGTGCCGGTCTGGTCGGCACGGGCGCAGTGCTTGCGCTGACGACGAACCTGCTCCTGCTCGCGGCGGCCTGGGTGGCGACCAGTCTCCTGACCGTCGCGCTGATCCGTACCGGCCCCAAGACCGGATGCGATGCACGCTCGGTGCGGTCCCGTCGCGCGTTCGCGCTCGGCGACATCATGCTCGTCACTGCATTGTTGGGGCTCGCGGCCACGACCGGCGACACATCGATTGCCGGCATTGGATCTGCACCCGGTCCGGTACTGGGCGGCGCCGGAATCCTGTTGGTGCTGGCCGCAGCCACTCGGTCCGCTGCGGGGCCGTTCGTCCGCTGGCTGCCCGACAGCCTGGGCGCACCGACGCCATCGTCGGCCCTGTTGCACGCGGGCATCGTCAACGCCGGCGCCGTGCTGATGATCAAGCTGACGCCAGCGGTCGCGGGCACCGTTCCCGGCGCAACCACCGCACTATTGATCGGCGGGATCACCTGCGTTTTCGCCGAAGCCGCAATGCTCACCCGCCCCGACATCAAGGGGCGACTCGCCTGGTCGACGATCGCACAGATGGCCTTCACGATGATGCTGTGCGGGCTCGGCCTCACGCTCGCCGCCGCGCTACATCTTGTGGCCCACGGCCTCTACAAAGGCGCCCTGTTCCTCGGTTCCGGCACTGCGGTACGCGGGCTCGTGCGCCAACGCCGCGCGCCACCGGGCATCGATCGAACCGTCGCGATACGACGATGGATCACTGTGGGCTCGTTCACGACAGTCGGCGTGACGATGCTCGCGACCGGTCGGCTGGCCGGCGTTGACGCCAACGCGAATCTGGTCGTACCCGTCGGGCTGGCCTGGGTCGCCGCCAGCTGTGCCACCGCCGCGTGGCTCGAGCGGGCCGGGACCATCGGTCAACGGCTGGTCGCGATCCTCACGGTCTCCGGGTTGGCGTCGCTGTTCCTGCTTTTCACCGCCTCGCTCGAGCGCGGAGTCGCCTCCTCGATCAAGACCGCCGACGTTGCGTTGTCGGTCTTCTGGGTACTGCCCGTACTGGTCGGGCTGGTTTTGGTGGCGCTCACTCGCTCTCCGTCGCGGCGGAGCGGCCCCGCATTGGCTCGCGCGTGGTCGATCGCACGCAATGCCGGGCGGCCCACCGCCCCCAAGCCCGCCACGGTGACCGGCCGGATCACGTGGCCACCCGTGCCTCCGCTGAGCCCGGAAGTGGAACCGACGCTCAAACAGCTCACGGAGGCATGACGAATGAAACGCGATGACCTGATCCGCATCCGCGACGACGTCGCCCACGCCACCACCGTCGTCGCCCCGAGTTGGCCGCTCTCCTCGACGATCGCCGTGAATCCGCTCTCGGGATTCGAGGATCACCCGTTCGAATCCGCGGTGAGTGAGGGCCGGGCACGCTTCGGTGCGCGTGGCCACCTCACGCTCACCGAGTTTCGTGAACAGTTTCATGCCGGCCGGATGCGGCGGGACGATCTCGTCGCGGCGCTGGTCCGTCGAATCCCTGATCTCTCGGAACCACAGATCGACGTGCTCCTCATCGATCTCGTGCACGGAGGCGACGAAGCGGAGCCCGTCCGCGTCCAGATCACTCTGGTCGAGCGCTTCGACCGAGATCACGGCACCGACCTGCGCGCGCAGCTCGACCTGGCGGTCTCCGACTGGTGCGCCGAGTGGTCGGTGCGAGCCGAACCCGGGGATCTCTGGACATCGTGGTGGACCGAGGAGCGGGAAGCCGGCGGGTTCCCTCGGGATCCGGCCGCGGCTCTCCTCGAGGGACTGGCGCGCCTCGGTGTCCCCGAATCGGACCATCGCAACTATCTCGAGCGACACCTCGCTGCGCTGTCCGGGTGGGCGGCCCATCTCCGCTGGCGCCAAGAACGATTCGGCGGCGACATCATGCTCGGGCATCTCGCGCGGTGCGTCACGCTCGAGACCCGCCTGCTCGACGGGGTGGGTTCGTACCAGTCCGGCACCGACCCGGCCCCGCCCGCGCCGACTACGAAGGCACGCGTCGAAGCCGTGGCGCGCCACGTCGGCGAGCATGCGGATCGTGCCCACGTCACTGCCACTCTCGCGCTCCTCTCCGACTCCGAGCGCGCGATGGTCTGGCTCGATGCCTACGAGTGGGCGGTGCGCGACCCGTTCCTTCGATCCCTGGTGCGACTCGCCGCGCCGGATCTCGACGCACATGAACCGCATCGGCCGGTCGACGCACAAGTGGTCTGCTGTATCGACGTTCGATCCGAAGGGCTCCGACGGCACCTCGAGGCCGTGGGCGCGTATGAGACTTGCGGCTACGCCGGGTTCTTCGGGCTGGCCGCACGCATGGAGCCGATCACGGGCGGCGTAGCCACCGAGCAGTACCCCGTGCTCTTGCAGGCCGCCACGACACTGCGTGAGGTGGCGGTCGAGGGGCATCATCGCGACGCTGCCCACCTGGTGGAACAGCAGCGCGTTGCGGCCGGCCTCGACGACGCGTGGCGGGCGGCGAAGTACCACCCGATCGCACCACTCGCGCTCGCCGAGGGGGCCGGTTGGCTGGCCGGTCCGGTCGCTGCGATACGGACGCTGATGCCCCGGATGTCCGCCACGGTCGCTGACCGGCTCCCCGGGGGGTGGACGTCAAACGCCCCCACGACCTACGACCGTCGCGATCTCGATATCGCAACGCAGGCGGCGACGGTCGCCGCGATCATCGGGCTGGGGCTCGGGCAACGCATGGCGCCGATGGTCGTCCTCTGCGGCCACCACGCACGGGTCGACAACAACCCGCTGGAGTCCGGCCTGGCCTGTGGTGCGTGTGGCGGCAATGGCGGCGCGCCCAACGCCCGGGCGGTGGCGGCCATGGCCAACGACCCAGCGGTTCGCGCCACTCTCGCCGCCAATGGCACGACAATCCCCGAGGCCACCTGGTTCATACCCGCGGTGCACGACACGACGACCGACCGGGTACGGCTCCTCGACCTCGACCGAGTGCCCTCTACTCATTCCGATCTGCTCGATCAGTTGCAACGGGATCTCGGTCGCGCCGGCGATAGAGCAGCCCTCGAGCGAGCCTTCACGTTGCCCGATAGCGGGAACCTCACGTCACTCGAGTCGCAATCTCCCCGTCGTCTCCTCGATCGGACCCGCGCACGGGGACGCGACTGGGCTGAGCCGGTGGCCGAGCTCGGGCTGGCCGGAAACATGGCGTTCGTGGTCGGGCCCCGGTCGATGACCGAGGGACTCGACCTCGCTCGGCGGGTCTTCCTTCACTCCTACGAAGCAGCCGGCGACCGCGACGGTTCGGTCCTGGCCGGCATCCTGACTGCGCCCCTGGTCGTGGCGCAGTGGATCAACGCGCAGTACTACTTCTCCACCACCGACCCTGATCTCTTCGGCGCCGGCACGAAGGCGGTCCACAACATCCTGGGCGACGTCGGGCTGCTGAGCGGACCGAGCGGTGATCTGCGGCGCGGGCTCCCGCTGCAGTCGGTACGCGCCGGCTCGCGCCTCCTCCACGAACCGGTGCGCCTCCTTGCGGTCGTACAAGGAAACCTCGAGCACATCGACGCCGCGATCACCGGATCGATCACGCTGGCCCGGCTCGTCGCCAACGAGTGGATCTCGCTCGTCGCCCGCACCGACCCCCGATCTCCCTGGCAGCGCCGGACCGGCTCCGGGTGGGCCACCCACTCGACCAGTCTTCCGACCCACGGCGCAGACTTGGCCTCGTGAACGCACCTCTGCAAGCAGCCGAGGTGCCGAGCCCCGAATCGGATGTCACGTGTCGGCGAGCGGTTGCTCCTCCGCGGGGCGAGCACCGGAGCTCACCGACGCCACCAGCGTCACGACGACGACGCCGAGCACCATCGACACCGTGGCCGCCGGAACCGAGACCACCGTCGAAGCAATGAGCTCCAGTGCCCAGAGCGCCAGCACGATCGCAAGCCCCGTCTTGAGCCGCTCGACCCGCACCACGATGCTGCCGACCAGAAAGAAGAGCCCCCGGAAGCCGAGAACCGCGAACGCCGACGACGAGAACACGAGGAACGGGTCCTTCACCGTCGTCGTCGCGAACGTCACGCCGAACGCGAACAGCAGGTCCGCCGCGGTGATGACCATCACGACCGCAACGAGGGGGGTCACCGCCACGCCGCGGGCCCGGGGAACCAGGAGCCGAGCACCCGAGAACCCGTGACTGCTCGGAAACACCCGCTCGACGATCCGCAACAGCCAGTGGTGCTCGAGGTCCGGCTGGTGGCGGCGCGTCGTCCACAGCTCGAAGGCGATGGCAAGAAACAGTCCCGCCGCGATGATTCGCACCACGACGCTGCCGTCGGGAAGCACGACGGCGAGTCCGGTGGCGACCCCTCGGAGCAGCACCGCCGTGACCGCCGCCCAGAGCAACGCCCGGTGCCGCGCCGGGCCCGGAACTTGCCACGATCGCAGCACCAGCGCCACCACGAGCACGTTGTCGAGCGCGAGTGCCTTTTCAAGGGTGTAGCCGAGCAGATACTTCTGTGCCGCCGCGCCGTTGAACACGAATCCGACGATGACGGCGAAACCGAGTCCGAGAACCACCCAGGATGCGCTCCAGGCTGCCGCTTTGGCGGTCGACACGTGATCGGCTCGCCCATGGAACACGACCAAGTCAAGCGCCAGCAGCGCCGCCAGCAGCAGGATGAAACCGATCCAGATTCCGAGCGAGACGTCGAGACTCGCAGCTGCGATGACTCCCGGGCGATCCGTCAGCACTGCTCGATAATAGCGAACACCCGCTATTCCATTCGTGAAATCTACGTGTTATGACCACCGCGATCAGGCATCCCGGCGGCACCCGCTCGGCGAGGAGTATCCCCCAACGCCGACATCGTCATCCCGGCCGTATCGACTCGGTGTCGGCGGCGGTCTACTCGGCGGAAGAGACCTCCGGCCCCAACCGATGTCCTGCTTGACATACGACATATAAATCGCTAATCTTGAGTCATCTGAGGGGGAGTATCCCAATCTGGTGGTGTCGTCATCACGGCATCGGGTCCGCCCGATCCCGGCACCACCGCCCAGTTCGGGCGGGAGAGACCTTCGGCCGACCATGTCCGAGCCGGAGGTTCCCATGAAGTGTCCCATCGATTCCGTCGAACTTCTGATGTCCGATCGCCAGGGCATCGAGATCGACTACTGCCCGACGTGCCGCGGTGTATGGCTCGATCGCGGCGAGCTCGACAAGATCATCGAGCGTGACGCGAGCAACTCCGCACGTGATCACGACGATCGCCCCGACGACCGCCGGCCGCGCGACGACGGCCACGATGACGATCGTCGGGGCGGAGTATCGCGCCCCGATGTGAAGAAGCGGAAACGCGAAGGCTTTCTCGGCGAGCTCTTCGAGTTCGGAGGCTGACGATGGACACCCTCGACATGTCAGTCATCCCGCGCGCCACCAGCTATCCGTCCGTGTCGCTTCTTCTCCCCATCGATGGGGACCGCTCCGAGAAGGTGGCGCTTCGATTGCGACACCTCGTCGACCAAGCAGTCAATCGCCTCGGCGAAGAACTCGATCCCGGCGACGTTGCTTCGTTCGCAGATCGACTCTCCGCCTGCGTCGACAACATCGAGTTGGTCCACGGCCAAATGGGCATCGCGATGTACGTGGGCGACCAAACAACCGTGGTCCCGCTTTCGGTGCGGGTCCGCGAAAGGGTCGTGGTCGACGACACGTACGCGACTCGCGACCTCGTCCGTGCCCTCCAACGGAGCCCCCGCTACTGGGTCCTTGCGCTCGGACCCAAGCTCACCCGATTGTTCGAGGGTGTCGGCTTCGACCTCACGGAAGTACGTTGCGACGGATTCCCCTTGAGCGCGGATCGCTCACGGCACGGGAAGGACGATCGGTTCGTAGGACGCGGTCGCGTCTCGAGAGTCGGCCGCCGTGATGGTATCGGCGGCGCGGACGCCGACGCGATGGTACGCGTGCTCGACGATGCGCTTGCCGAACGCCTGAACGAGGATCCCTACCCGCTGGTGCTCGTCGGGACCGAGCCGCGCCTCGCGGCCATGACCGGGCGCAGCCAACATCGCGGGAAGATCGCGGGGACGGTGCGAAGTGCGATGGGCTTTCCGACCTTGGCGGAGCTCAACTCGCGGGTCTGGCCCGCCGTCGAGCGCATGCTCCAGACAGAGACCGCCCGCGCCATCGCCGAGCTCGAACAAGCGAGCGGAGCCACGCGTCACATCTCCGGCGTCACCGAGACCTGGACACTCGCCAATCAAGGACGAGGCGACCTGCTCCTCGTCGAGGAGAGCTTCGAGTATCCGGCACATGTGGACCCGAACAACGGGCAGGTGACCGCGGCCGACGACCGAGACCAACCCGGTGTTGTCGATGATCTCGTCGACGAGATCATCGAGGTGGTGCTCGCCAAACGCGGTCGCTGTCACATCGTCCCCGACGGCAGCCTCGCCAGCTACGACCGCATCGCCATGAAGCTTCGCTACTAGCGCGGATCGGCACCACCCTCGCGCTACAGGGCGCGATCTCCGCGGCGCCTCGGAACCGAGACGTCAGCCGCCCATCGCGGCCGCGGCGCGTCGTTCCATCTCGTCCGGCGGAACATCTTCGACATGGGTGGCCACGAACCATTTGTGACCGAACGGGTCCTGGAACTGTCCCGCCCGGTCGCCGTAGAACTGATCCTCGACCTTGCGATCCTCGGTTGCGCCGGCGCGGATCGCACGATCGAACACGGCGTCTACGTCCTCGACATAGACCATCACCGTCACGGGGGTGCCGCCGAGCGCGGCCGGCGTGGGGTTCCCCATGTCGGGGAACGTGTCGGCGAGCATGATGACGGACTCGCCGATCTCGAGTTCGGCGTGACCCACCTTGCCGTCCGGGCCGGGCATCCGTACCCGTTCGGTGGCGCCGAAGACCTCGGTGTAGAAGTCGATCGCGGCGCTTGCTCCGTCGACCGACAGGTACGGGATCACCCTCGGGTAGCCATCCGGGATCGGTTGAACCGTCATCTGCAGCCTCCTCCAACACGCAACACTCGTTCGGGCACGGTACCCGACGAAACCTTCGAATACTCCGCCACCATCGACAGGCAGCGGCGGTTCACCCGCAGGAGTCAGGAGTCCTGCGGATCGCGATGAGGGCGCGGGCGGTGCATGAGGAGCCATCCCACACCCGCGCCGGCAACGGCGGTGATCAGCAGCACGAAGGCGAGTGGTGCCTCGGAATCACCGAGGACCCAACCGACCCGCACGTCGCTGCGATTATCGACCACGAAAGCGACCACCGCTGCGAGCAGCACCAGTCCCAGGACCAGGCGCAATGTCTCACCGGCCGAGCGGCGGCGCAGGTCCCGGTCGTGCCGCGCTTGCTGCACAGGGGTGGATGTCTCGGTCATGGCAACCTCCGGCGATGGAGTCCCGGCCACCATTTGGCGAATCGGCACGGTCGATCTCTCGTACCCGCGCGTCCGGCATCCGAACCGTGAACCTGCTGGGTGACGCACGAACTCAGCGCACGTGGTTCCGTGGGCCTCCAGCTTCCATCGAACGGGTCAGCACCGCAGTCGAGCGCGGAACTCAGGCGTGGACGGGATACCGGCCGGTTCGAGCGTTGAACGGGCCGCTGATCTCGTAGGTGATCCCGAGACCCGGACCGCGATCGGTGCCCCGTTGCGACGAGATGTACATGCGGTCGCC
>JANPMG010000061.1:0-6786 GCA_031422675.1 Acidimicrobiia bacterium
CACAACGCGCCGTAGCCGAGCGCTTCGATCTCGCCCGCCAGCTCTTGGGCCCGCGCCATCGGCTGGGTCTCGAAGTGCGTCCAGATCCCCACCCGCCCCAAGTCCATCTCGCCACCCGATGGGGTGGGTCAGCGGGAACCGAAGACGACGGGCGGCCTGCGACGGAGTCGCATAAGCGGGAGCCGAAGGCGAGGGATGCACATCACCGACGCGGCCCGCGCCGACCCCCGAGCCGGGGCCCGAGCGGCCCGCGCCGACCCCCGAGCCGGGGCCCGAGCGGCCTGCGACGGAGTCGCATGAGCGGGAGAATAGGAACACGTTCTAGTCTTGGCGGTGATGACGACGACGCAGTTCAACGACGATTTCCGGCTCCTCATCGGTGGCTCCTGGGCCGACGGCGCTCACGGGACGTACCCGATCATCAACCCGGCGACCGAGGAGGTCGTCGGGGAGGCACCCGAGGCCTCGGCCGAGCAAGCCCAGGCGGCTGCGGCCGCCGCACGGGACGCGTTCGACTCGTGGTCGCGGACCACCCCGGAGGAACGAGCCAACCTGCTCGACGCGGCCGGGACGGCGCTCCTCGCGCGCCGGGACGAGTTCATCCCGTTGGTCATCGCCGAGACCGGCTGCACCGCAACCGTCGGGAAGTCGATGCAGGTGCCTCAAGCGGCGATTCGGTTCCAGCGGTATGCGCGCGGTGCCTTCGAGTCGCCGGTAATCCCGTTGCCGCCTCAGGAGATGGCGGGGACACCGCTCGCTCCCGGTGGTCTGATCGGCGCGTTGGCCCGGCGTCAGCCCGTCGGAGTCGTGGCGTGCATCACGTCGTACAACTTCCCGATCGTGAACATGGTCGGCAAGATCGCACCGGCCTTGGCGATGGGGAACACGGTGATCGTGCGGCCTGCGGGCCAGGACCCCCTCGCGATCATCAAGCTCGTCAAGCTGCTGGAGGACGTCGGGTTCCCACCCGGCGCCGTCAACATCGTCACCGGCTCCACGCCGGAGAGCGGTGAGGCGCTCGTCGCGTCCCCCGACGTCGACATGGTGAGCTTCACCGGGTCGAGCGGGGTTGGGGCGCACATCGGTGAGGTCGCGGGACGCGGGATGAAACGCCAGCTGCTCGAGCTCGGAGGTAAGGGCGCCGCGCTCGTGCTCGACGACGCCGACGTGAAGAACGCGGTCGGCATGATCGGATCCGTGTGGACGTTCCACTCCGGCCAGATCTGTACCGCGCCGACGCGTGCCATTGTGCACCGGTCCATCTACGAGCAGGTGGTGGCGGGGCTCACCAAGATGGCCGGGATGCTGAAGGTCGGTGACCCGATGGAGCGGGACACGGTGGTCGGACCGGTGATCACCGAGGCCCACCGCGGTCGGATTGAGGGCTACATCGCGTCCGGGAAGGACGAGGGCGGCGAGGTGGTGGCCGGCGGCGGTCGGCCCGCGCACATGGAGAAGGGCTGGTACGTGGAACCCACGCTGATCGCCGGCGCGCGGAACGGGATGCGCGTGGTGCAGGAGGAGATCTTCGGGCCGGTGATCGTCGCGATTCCCTTCGACGACGACGACGAAGGCATCGCGCTCGCGAACGGTACCGAGTTCGGCCTGTACGACTACGTGTTCTCGGGCGACAGTGCCCGCGCGATGGCGGTGAGTCGGCGGATGCGCGCCGGCAACATCGGTATCAACACGGTGCAGCGCAACCAGGAGACGCCCTTCGGCGGCACGAAGCAGTCCGGTGTCGGTCGCGACGGCGGTTCGTTCGGACTCCACGCCTACTCCGACCTCCAGTCAGTGGTCTGGGCATGAGCAAACCCCGAGCGCCGCGGTCGGGGAACACTCGCGGTGGATCTCACACGCGACACCAGCGAAGTGAGCCATAGAGATGGAGTTCGGGGTTTTCCATTCGGGGCATGTGCCCGTCGGTGCGAACGAGCACGAGCGGTTGCTCGACGAAGTGGCGGTGGCGGTCACGGCCGATCGCTGCGGGTTCAAGTACGGGTGGTTCACCGAACACCACTTCCTGCGCGAGTACAGCCACATCTCGTCGAACGAAGTGTTCATGGGTTACGTCGCGGCCCGCACCGAGAACATCCATCTCGGCTCGGGGATCTTCAACATCACCGCGCCCGTGAACCATCCGGTGCGCGTCGCCGAACGGGTGGCGATGCTGGATCACTTGAGCAACGGACGGTTCGAGTTCGGAGTCGGGCGCGGATCATCGAGCACCGAGTTCCAAGGGTTCGGGATCCCGGATGCCGACGGAACGCGCGATCTCTTCGACGAAGCGTTGCCCGAGGTCGTCCGGATGCTCACCACGGATCCGTACTCGTACGAGGGTGATTCGTTCTCGGTCCCCGAGCGCAGCGTGTTGCCGCGCCCCTACACCGAACCGCATCCGCCCTTGTGGCTCGCGTGCGGGAGTCCGTCCACGTTCGAGAAGGCCGGCCGGCTCGGCATGGGCGCGTTGTGTTTCACGATGGGCGAGCCGGACGACCTGGCGCCGCTCATTGATACCTACCGAACGGCGATCGCGGCGTGCGACGAGCCGTTGGGTGCGTACAAGAACGAGAACGTGGCCTGCGTGAGCATGCTGTTGTGCCTGGAAGATCGCGAGCGGGCGATCGAACTCTTCCGGAACAGCAACGCCTCGCATTACCAGTCGCTCGTCGTGCGGTGGCTGGACTCGATTCCGCTGCCCGTCGACATCGACCGTTCCAACTTCACCGTCCCCGAGCCCAGCTACGACGAACTCGCGGCATCGGTGGCGGAGGGTCGCACCAGCCTCGGTACGCCGGAGGATGTGGCGAAGTCCGTGGAACGGTGGCAACGCGCCGGTGCCGATCAGCTGGTGTTCGGGATGCTCGACAACACGCTTCCGGTCGAGATCGCCCAGGAGTCACTCGAACTCTTCGGTCGGGACATCATCCCCGAGTTCGACCGCGATCCGGTCCACTCCACCACCCGTCAACGAGAGGCCCAGCGGCCATGAGTCACGCAACGGTGTCGATCGTCCCGGACGGCGAACTCGTCTACGGCATCCAGCTCCCGGTGCAGGCGTTGTCGGTGATGACGTCGATGCCGTGGGAACGCGACGGTGCCGGCCCCGCGGAACTCCTCGCCGCGGCCCAGGCCGCGGAGGCCGCCGGGTTCTTCTACGTCGCGGTGTGCGATCACGTCGCGATCCCGCGCGAGAAGGCCGAGACGATGTCCACCACGTGGTTCCACCCGGTGGCCACCCTCGGCTGGCTGGCCGGACAGACCACCACCGTGCGATTGATGACCAACGTGTTCGTCCCCGCGTATCGCCACCCGCTCGAGACCGCGAAGGCGTTCGCCACGTTGGACCACCTGTCGAACGGACGGGTGATCCTCGGTGTGGGCGCCGGCCACGTGGAAGGTGAGTTCGACGCGCTCGGCGTCCCCTTCGCCGAGCGCGGTCGCATCACCAACGAAGCCGTCGACGGCATCATCGAATCCTGGACCCAGGAGTACGTCGGTGACGTCGGACTGGCGCCCCGGCCGGTGCAACAACCGCGACCGCCGGTCTGGATCGGCGGCTCGTCGAAGCCGGCATTGCGCCGGGTGGCGGCCTACGGCGACGGCTGGATTCCGCAGGGGACCCCGCGCAAGCTCATGCCGGAATCCATCGCCTATCTGCACGCGCAGCGCGACGAGCTCCGGCCGGGCGCCGCGTTCGACATCGGCATGATCACCGAACACATCTACGTCGGCGACCCGGATTGGAAGACGCCGAAGTACGCGCTCACCGGCTCGGCCGAACGGATCGCCGAATCGCTGAACGAGTACGGCGCGATGGGCGTGTCGCACCTCCAACTGCGTTTCGCATCTCGATCCATCGACGAGCTCTGTGAGCAGATGACTTGCTTCGGGTCCGACGTCGGTCCGCACCTCTCCCGCTGAACGGAGCGACCATGCCTTTTCTCACGATGCGTCACGACTTCCGCGCTCCGATCGACGGTTCGAGCACCCAAGCCGACATCTACACCGCGGCCATGGAACAGTTCCGGTGGGCGGATGCTCACGGGTTCGATTTCGGTGTGATCTCCGAGCACCACGGCTTCGGCGACGGGTGGATGCCCGCGCCGATCACCACGGCCGCGGCCGTCGTCGGCGCCACCACCCGGCTCCCGATCCTGCTGTCGGCGGTGATCCTCCCGTTGCACGATCCGATCCGCATCGCCGAACAGTTGGTGGTCCTGGACCACCTGAGTCGCGGGCGGGTCTGGACCGTGGTCGGTGCGGGCTACCGGCCCGAGGAGTTTGCAATGGCGGGCGTCGAGATCAAGCGACGCGGCGCGATCCTCGAGTCCCACATCGAGGTGATGCTCGAGGCATTCACCGGCCAACCGTTCGAGTACGAGGGCCGGACCGTGCAGGTCACGCCCCGCGGGTTCACGGATCCACACCCCCCGCTGCTCGTGGGCGGCGGAGTGGAGGCCGCGGCTCGTCGCGCGGCACGGCTGCGGCTGCCCATGATGCCGATGAACGCCGATCCGGAACTCCCGGAGTGGTACGCGGACGAGGCGAAGCGGGTGGGATTCGAGGGCGGCTACGTGATGCGACCGTCCGGACCCACATTCATTCACGTCACCGACGATCCGGATCGCACCTGGGCCGAGATCGGCCCGTACGTCCTGCATGAGGCGCAGACCTACGCCCGGATCCAGACCGGCGGCCAACATTCGGTGCCGATGGTCAGCGCCGAATCCATCGAGGACCTGAAGGCGTCACCACAGGTGTTGGTGGGCACGCCGGCCGACGTGTTGGCCCGCGCCGAGACGGTGGCCGCCGGTGGCGCGCTCACGTTCAACCCGCTCGCGGGCGGGCTCCCACCGCATCTCGCGTGGGCGAGCTTGGAACTGTTCGCGACCGACGTGCTCCCGAAGCTGCGCCCCGCAACGGGCTGACCGGCAACGGGGCTGATCGGTCCTCAGCAGAACTGGCGCCGGGCCGCGCGTGGCTCGGGCGCGATCCGCAGCCGGGTGTTACCGGGCGCCGTGATGACGTTGTCGAAGAACTGACCGGCGTCGAGGGGTGTGGTGATCCGGTCGAGGAACCGGCGCAGCTCACCGCATTCCAGTGCGGCCCGGGCGTCGGCCACCCGCCGTGCGAACGGCTGGTCGCCGGGCCGGTCGATCGGTCGGGCGAGGAAGAACGCAGGGAGGACGAAGTCGGCTTCGGTCACCGGCGATCCGGGGGTCAGCGTGCGGGCCGGGATCCACGGGAACGGAAGCGGCTTCTCGTGCGCGACGGTGCCGCGACGGTCCAGTTCCAGGTGGGAGGTGAACGCGTCACCGAGTCCGAGCAAGTCGAGCACGTACGTCTCGCTTCCGAGCGCGTAGCCCTCCACGCCGACCCCGTACTTCGCCACCACGGGGTCACGCGACAGCGGCGTGCCCGGGAGTCGACGGTCGAGGAAGTACACGCCCCGGCCGTCGAACCAGGCGCGGCCCGGCCCGCCGGGTTGCAATCCGAAGTCGGCGACGGTGATCGCATTGAGAGTCTCGGGCCCGAAGGCGCGGGGTTGGTCCGCGCCGGAGCGCAACGTTGCGATCGACATGACCGCCCACGGCACGACGGCGAGGGCCAGCGCGGTCTGGCGGCGGATCGGGATCACCGCCACCGGCGCGCACACCATGAAGAGGGCCGGGAGCAGGAGGCGGGCCTGCATGAAGTCGCCGCCCACCCGCACGAGATAGAGCCCGGTCACCAGTCCGAGGATCGGGAACGTGACGAGCACGAGCCGCGCGCGGCGTAGCTCGGGCCGGTCGATCCCGCGCACCAGGAGCGGAAGGTATACGCCGAGGACGATGATCACGATCGGGATCCACAGCCAATAGGGATTCACCGTCTCGCGGAGGTACCGCCACCCCGCGGACCAGTACGGACGGCTTGCCTCCTTCGCCAAGGCCGAGTTCGGAACGAGCGACGCGTAGTAGCCCATCCGGAACACCTCGTACGCGACCGGTATCGCGAACGCGCCGGCCACGACTCGTGCCGTGGTGCGAAGCCGTCGTGGGCGATCGCCGACGGTCAGAACGACGACGAGCGCCCCGCTCAGCAATCCGAGTTCGGGGCGGACCAAGGGTCCGAGCCCAACCAGGATCGGGACCCACCAGCGGAGTTGCCCGTTCCCGCGCGCCCACGTCGCGAGGGCGTAGAGGCACGTGCCGATCCACGCGCACGTCAGGCCGTTCTCGAGTCCGCTCGAACTGAACTTCCACATCGGCGGTATCGCCACGAGGACGAGGACCCCGACCGGCGCCCACCAGTCTGCTCGGTCGGCGCGATCGTGAAGCCTGATCGCGCCCAGGCCTGCGGCGGCCACGCCGCCGAGAGTGAGGACGATCCCGGTCAGGACCGCGATCCATTCGAGTCGGAGGGGGATGACGACGTCGGCGAGCCACAGCGTCCAGATCCAGAGCGGGCTCGTCGAAGCCTCCACGCGCTCGCCCGCGTTGAACACCGGACCGTGACCGTCGGCGATGTTTCGTACCACGCGCAGATTGATGAAGCCGTCGTCGGACATCCACCGGTATTGCCACGCGGCCACCGCCAAGACGGCGAGGGGGAGCACGACGGCAAGGATCCGTGCGGCGGTCGCACCATGGGCGCGTCGAACGGGGCCGGTAGCCGTCACCGTGTCCGCGTCTGTCGTCATGCCGGAACGAGCGCGAGGGCGAACCCGGCCACAGCCAGGATGAACGTCCCGACGCTCACGAGCCGAAACGCGTGGGCGTCGAGGACGTCACCGCGGTAGCG
>JANPMG010000062.1:0-2494 GCA_031422675.1 Acidimicrobiia bacterium
TCGAAGAAGATCCTGGCGATCAACACCGATCCAGAAGCCAACATGGTCACCAAGGCCGACTACGCAGTGATCGGCGACCTGCATCAGGTCGTGCCGGCCATCATCGCCGAGATTCGCCGCCGTAAAAGCTGACAGGGGCGCCCACCTGGGTATCTCGAAACACTCCACGCCCTGAAGTCACGCTGAAGCCGCCCACAGGCGTCGTTTAGTCGCTCCGGTCTCACTGACACGGCTCGCACGAGTCGAGCGCACAACAGTGAGGAGTCAGTCATGGTCATTGACGAACAAGTGCTGGAGTCGAGCGCCGCAGTGAGGGCTGCGAGCCGTAGGCCGAGGCGACGCCGTGTCGTCGTCATCGGCGCTGCCACCATGGCAATCGCCGGTGCTGCGGCGTTCGCGGTAGTGATCGGTTCCGGTGCATCCGATTCTCGGGATGTTCCAACTACGACGGTCGATCCAGCCGCGGATGACGCCGTCGACGAACAAGCCCTCGCCGAGTCCAACCAGGTGGCGACGCCACGCTCGCGGGACGACGTGATCCGGAACCTCGTGGAGCGCGGCCTCGTCCCTGCCGCCACCCTCGAAGACGGAACCCAGGTCGCCAGGCTCGTCCTGCACCCAAGACGGACCCTCGACGACGTGATCCGGAACCTCGTCGAGCGCGGCCTCGTCCCTGCCGCCACCCTCGAAGACGGAATCCAGATCTCTACACCATGAATCGAGGGTCGACGGCGGGGTTAAGTCGGACCTAAGTTGCGTACTCCAGACTCAGCAGAACCCGGCGGCCGACGCGGCCGTCGGACGGGGTTCGAGGAGGATCGGTGGAGTATCGCGTACTCGGCAATTTCGAGGTAGTGCGGGACGGCCGTCCGGTCGAGCTCGGGGCATTCAGGCAACGAGCATTGCTGGCGCTGCTCCTGACCGAACCGAACTCGGTCTTCTCCACCGACCGGATCCTCGACGAACTGTGGGGTGCCGAGGGCGGCATCGACAAGCAGAACGCGCTCTGGGTCTACGTCTCCGGATTGCGCAAGGCGCTCGAACCCGAGCGCGCGAAGCGCACCGAGGGCACGATCCTGCTCACTCGTCCCCCGGGCTACCTCATCGAGGTCCAGCCAGATGAGGTCGACGCGCTCCGCTTCGAGCAGATGGTGTTCGAGGGACGGGCGCTGGCCGGCGGCGACCCGGCGGCGGCCTCGCTCGTGCTGGGCGAGGCGTTGGCGCTCTGGCGGGGCCGCGCCTTCGAGGACTTCACGTACGAGGCTTTCGCCCACGCCGAGATCGCCCGTCTCGAGGAATTGCGGCTCGAGGCGGTCGAGCTCCGGGTCGATGCAGACCTCGACCGGGGTCTCGCTCGCGAGCTGATCTCGGAGTTGGAGTCGCTCGTCCGTCAGCATCCGCTCAACGAACGATTGTCGGGAAAGCTGATGCTCGCCCTCTACAGATCGTCGCGGCAGGCCGACGCGCTGCGGGCGTATCGGCTACTGAAGTCGCGTCTGGGCGAGGAGCTCGGGATCGAGCCGTCGTCGTGGATTCGTCAGCTCGAGTCGAGGATCGTCACCGGCGACGAGTCCCCCGAGGTCCCAGCCCGGCTGTCCGTACCGGGGTTGCCTGGCGGTCCTGGGCCGGCGGTTCGCGGCTACGAGCTGCGCGAGCAGCTCGGTGGAGACGACGATGGGATGGTCTTTCGGGCCTACCAGCCCGCTGTCGGTCGTGAGGTGGCGGTCAAGGTCATTCGTGCCGATCTCGCCAACGACCCGGGTTTCATTCGTCGCTTCCAGACCGAGGCGCAGGTGGTCGCAACGCTCGAGCATCCGCACATCGTCCCGCTGTACGACTTCTGGCGCGAGCCGGACGCGGCATACCTCGTGACGCGTCTGATGCGCGGGAGCCTGACCACCGTCTTGGAGCGCGGCCCGCTCACTCCCATGCAGACGATCACGATGATCGATCAACTCGGCGAAGCGTTGCAGACCGCGCACCGGTCGGGGGTTGTTCACGGTGACATCAAGCCGGACAACGTGCTGCTCGACGGCGACGGCAACGCGTACCTGTCTGACTTCGGGATCGCGGTCGGTGATACCGAGGTGTCGCCGAGTTCCGATGTGTACGGCCTGGGCGTTCTCATTGCGGAGGCGCTCACCGGCACGACCGACGAGCTCGACGAGCGTCGACGGTCGCTGCCGGATCAGGTTGCTCGCGTCGTCGACCGGGCGACCCGCGTCGATGCCAGCGACCGGTACGGAAACGTCCACGACCTGGTGACCGACCTGCGAGAGGCGCTGAGCGGCAACACACGGGTAACCCCAGTCGTCCCGATCGTCGACCGTGCAGTCGGCAATCCCTACAAGGGCCTGCGCGCCTTCGATGCCGTCGATGCCGTCGATTTCTTCGGTCGTGAGCGGCTCGTCGATCGGCTGATCGCGCGGCTCGGTGTCAACGGCACCCGCGGGCGCTTCGTCGCAGTGGTCGGTCCCAGTGGCAGCGGGAAGTC
>JANPMG010000063.1:0-32688 GCA_031422675.1 Acidimicrobiia bacterium
CCTGAAGAAGTCGTTCGACGAGTACCCGACCGCCAAGGTCGGTTTCTACTCCGACGGCCACTCGTTCGGTGACGCCGACTTCAGCGTGGACGTGCGCCAGATGAAGGCGGCGAACGTGGACTTCATCGTCACGTGTCTCGACACCAACGCGGTGCTGGCCATCGCCAAGGAAGCGCGCGCGCAAAGCCTGAACGCCACGCAGTACCTGCCCAACGGGTACGACCATGCGTTCATGGACGCCAACGGAGACTTCTTCCAGGACTCCATCGTGCGCGTGCCCTTCGTACCGTTCGAGACCAAGCCTGCGCCGGCCGGGTTGCGCGAGTACCTCGCGGAGATGAAGAAGCAGGGCGACACACCGAACGAATACACCACCTACGGGTGGATCAACGGTGTGATGCTCCTCGAAGGCCTGAAGGGCGCCGGCCCGAACTTCACGCGGCAGAAGGTGGTGGATGCGCTGAACACTCTGACCAATGACACTGCCGGCGGATTGCTCTCGGGGATCGATTGGACGACTCAGCACACCGAGACCCAGACCGATCTGAGTTGCGCGGCGTTCGTGAAGGTGAACAAGGGGAAGTTCGTGCCCGCCTTCGTGCCCAAGGGGAAGCCGTTTCTGTGCTTCAAACGCGGTGCCGGTGTCGATCAGAAGCCCACGTTCAAGTAGCGCCCCCGTCAGGAGCGCGCGCGTGCGCAGCAACTTGAACCTCCCGACCAGTCGGACCCGTCTGATCGGTCGGACCGGTCGATGACGGAGTTCATCAACTACGTCGTCGACGGGATCCCCATCGGATGTGTCTTCGCGCTCGTTGCGATCGGGCTCGTCCTCACGTACAAGACCAGCGGCGTTTTCAACTTGGCGTTCGGCGCGCAGGCGTTCGTCGCCGCGACCATCTACTACGAACTGCGGGTCCGGAACGCGTGGCCCACGCTGGCCGCGTTGGTCGTGGTGGTGCTGGTCATCTCGCCGGCGATCGGCCTGATTCTCGAACTCTTGATCTTCCGTCATCTTCGGACCGCGTCACCGATCGCGAAGCTGGTGGCGTCGCTCGGTCTCCTCGTGGCGGTCCCGCAGTTCGTGCAGATCCAAATGGGGACCGACTCCACGTTCGGCGTGGTCGGCATCTGGTGGAACGACAACGCGCTCTACCGGTTCGGCGACTACGTGTACGACGGGAAGGAGATGGCGATCATCGTCAGTACCGTTGCGTCGGTTGTGCTGCTCGGTGTGCTGTTCCGGTTCACGCCGATCGGGTTGCGGATGCGGGCGGTGGTGGAGAGTCCGCGCATGACCGAACTCGCCGGGGTCGACGCCAATCGGGTCTCGGCCTTCTCGTGGATGCTGTCGAGCACGTTCGCGGGGCTGGCCGGAGTCCTGCTGGCGCCGATCTACGCGTCGCTGGCCCCTACGAATTTCAACACATTGCTGGTGGCCGCGATCGCAGCCGCGGCGTTCGCCCGGTTGACGAGCATCCCGTTGGCGCTGGCGGGCGGGATCCTGCTCGGCGTGGCGCAATCGCTCGCGGCCGGCTATCTCCCGCCGTCCAGTGTGCTGACCCGCCAGATCCGCCCGTCGCTGCCGTTCGTCGCCCTCTTCCTCCTCTTGTTGTTCTGGCCGGGGTTGCGCTCCGCCGTGACCAACCGGGATCCCCTGAGTGGCGTCGACCCTCCGCCGGACTCCTCGGCGGCCGCGTCACGAAGCCGATTCCTCACGCTCGGGACCCGCGGTTTCGGCGTGGTGGTGTTCGCGATCGTCCTCACGCTGGCGATGACCACGTTCAACGCCAAGTGGATCACCGTGTTCACCACCGCGGTCATCTTCTCGGTCATCTTCCTGTCGATCACTGTCATCACCGGCATGGGCGGCCAGATCTCGCTGTGTCAGGCCACCTTCGCCGGGGTGGGTGCGTTCGGGACCGCGCAAATCGTGGCGGTGTTCGGGCTGGCAGTGATCCCCACGCTGTTTCTCGGTGCGCTCCTCGCAGCGGCCGTCGGTGCGTTGATCGCGATCCCGATGTTGCGATTGGGTGGGATCTTCCTCTCGCTCGGGACCCTCGCGTTCGCGCTGGTGTTCGAGGTTCTGATCGTCCCGCTCGGTTGGGTGAGCGGTGGCGCGCGCCCGGTGCGGGTGCCGCGTCCGATCGGCTTCGTGGACGACCGCGCGTACCTGGTCCTCTGTGTGGTGTTCCTGGTGGCGGTGTCGGTCTTCGTGATCTTCATCCGCCGGGGAACGACGGGTCGTTACCTCGACGCGTTGCGCGGGAGTGAAACCGCGGCCCAGGCCATCGGCATCAACCCCACCAGAATCCGGATCCTCGCGTTCGCGGTGTCGGCGGGCATCGCCGGGCTCGGCGGCGGTCTGCTGGCCACCCAGAAACAGATCGCGGTGACGAACGACTACAGCTATTTCTACGGGTTGTTCTTCGTGGTCCTCGTGGTGACCCTGATGCCGCGCACGGTCGAAGGGGCGATCAATGCCGGCCTCGGCTTTGCGCTGGTCCCCGAGGTGTTGAAGTTGCTGGGCGTGGACGCCGCCTACCAGTTCGTGCTGTTCGGGCTCGGCGCCATCACCTACGCCCGTCACCCGGAGGGCGTCCTCGAGTTCCAGAAGCGCAAGTCCTTGGCGGCCGTCGAACGGCGGTTGCCGAAACGGTGGCGGAGCGATCCCACCGCCGTCGCGCCGGTTCCGCAAACGTCGGCGGCCCCAATCTCGTCGGCCGCATCCTCGGCGGCCGCGCCGTCGGCGGCTATATCCTCGACGGCCGGTGATGCATGAGCCTGCTGGAAGCGGAGAGCATCACCAAACGCTTCTCCGGGATCACCGCCCTCGACGCCGTCTCGTTGACCGTGGACGGCGGGGAGTCGGTAGGGCTGATCGGACCCAACGGCGCCGGCAAGACCACGTTCTTCAACTGTCTGCTCGGACTGCTCCGCCCCGACGCCGGGTCGGTGCGCTTCGACGGGCGTGACCTCACGCGGATGCCGGTCTATCGCCGGGCCCGGGCTGGGATCGGCCGCACGTTCCAACGCATCGAACTGTTCAGCGGCCTCACCGTCCGCGAGCACCTGCTCGTCGCGGAACGATCTCGGCTCGGCACCGGCCGCTTCTGGAGAGATGTGTTGAACCTCTCAGCGCCGTCGGTCGACGAGCGCGCTCGCGCCGCGGCCACCTTGGAGTTGCTCGCGCTCGACGACGTCGCCGACGCGCCGATCGAAGCACTTTCACTCGGGCGGGGGCGTCTGGTGGAGGTCGGACGGGCGTTGATGGCCGAACCGAAGCTCTTGTTGCTTGACGAGCCGTCGTCCGGGCTCGATGTGAGCGAGACCGAGGCGCTCGCCGACATGCTCCGGCACGTGCGCGACGCGCGGGGCACGGCCGTGTTGCTGGTGGAGCACGACGTGGAGTTCGTGCGGGCCTTCGTGGACCGTCTCTACGTCCTGGACTTCGGTTCGCTGATCGCGGCGGGTCCCACGCGTGAGGTGCTCGGCTCCGACGAAGTGCGCAAGGCCTACCTCGGGGAGACGGTGTGACGCCCCTGCTGGAACTGCGCGACGTCGACGCGAGCTACGGACCGTTTCGGGCGCTGTTCGGCGTGTCGTTAGCGGTACGGGCCGGATCGGTGACGGCACTCCTCGGCGCCAACGGCGCCGGCAAGACCACCGTGGCGCGTGTCGTGACCGGGCTCGTCCGGCCGACGGCGGGCGAGATGTGGTTCGCCGGTGAACGGATCGCCTGGCCGGCGCGCACCGGTGTGGGGTTCGTCGAGCGGTGGTTCAGCCGAGCTGCGTGGGCGGATCGCCGAGGGGTCCGGCCGTTCGAGATCGCGCAGCGCGGGATCGTGCACGCGCCCGAGGGTCGCTCGGTGTTCGCTTCCTTGAGTGTGCGGGAGAACCTGGAACTGAGTTTCCGGCGTGAGCTGGGCGCGTCGGGTGTGAAGGGGGCATTGGCCACGGCGTACGAGTTGTTCCCCCGTCTCGGTGAACGGTCGAAGCAGATCGCCGGGACGCTCTCGGGGGGCGAGCAGCGCATGCTGTCGTTGGCCCGGGTCATGGTGAATCCGCCGCAGCTGCTCGTCGCCGACGAACTGTCGCTCGGTCTGGCGCCGATCGTGGTGGACGAGGTGTACCGGAACCTCGCCGTGATCCGCGACGCGGGAACGTCGATCCTGCTCGTCGAGCAGTACGTGGGTCACGCACTCGCGATCGCCGACGATGTGGTGGTGCTGAACCACGGCGCGGTCGCCCACACCGGTCCCGCCACCTCCCTCGACGACATCAGCGAACTCCTCCTCTGATTCTGACCGGATGCCCACTCCCCGGTTTTAGCGTCCTGAGCTGCTGCCCAGCAGCAGCTCAGGACGCCAAAACAGTCGGAGGAAGTAAGGTCCGGCGGTGCCGAAGCTCGAAGAAGTCAAGGTGGGCGACGCCGCCCCGCCGCTCGTGATCGAGAACCTGACCCGGACCCATTTCGTGAAGTACGCGGGCGCGTCCGGCGACTTCAACCCGATGCACCACGACGACACCATCGCGGCCCAGGTGGGCAATCCGTCGGTGTTCGGTCACGGGATGCTGACCGCCGGTCTCATGGCCCGCGTGGTGAAGGACTGGTTCGGTCCAGAGGCCCTGCGGAAGTTCAACGTCCGCTTCGCGAAGCAGGTGTGGCCCGGCGAGACCCTCACGTTCACCGCCGTCGTCACCGCGGTCAACGCCGACGGCGACGACGGCCTCGTGGATCTCGAACTCTCGGCCAAGAACGGTGACGGCGAAGAGAAACTCGCGGGCACGGCCACCGCACGCGTCGCGCCGTAATCACTCGCCCGTCGGTACGCATTCAGTTTTCGAGAGCGGAGTAGTTCAGCCATGGGGATCTTGGATGGTCGGGTCGCGGTCGTGACCGGTTCGGGGCGCGGCATCGGACGCGAGTTCGCGCTGTCGATGGCGCGCGAGGGGGCAAATATCGTCATCAACGATGTCGGTGTGAGCCTCGACGGTCAGGGCACCGACGAGGATCCGGCGGCGCAGACGGTGAGCGACATCAAGGCACTCGGTGTTGGTGCGATCGCGAGTTACGAGTCGGTGACGGACTACGAGGCGGCGGGCCGCACCATCCAGGGCGCCATCGACGAGTTCGGGAAGATCGACATCCTCGTGAACAACGCCGGGATCGTCCGTGACCGATCACTGCTCAAGATGACCCCCGAGGATTTTGACGCGGTCGTCCAGGTGCACATGTACGGCACGTTCAACATGGCCCAGCACGCGGCGGGTCACATGAAGGACGCGGGGTACGGGCGGATCATCAACGTCACGTCCCAGGCGGGTCTGCGCGGCAACTTCGGTCAGACGAACTACGGCGCGGCCAAGGCCGCGATCATGGGCATGACGTTCATCTGGTCCATCGAACTGGGCAAGTACGGCATCACGGTCAACGCGATGTCACCGGCGGGCGCCACCCGGATGACGTCGTCGCTGTTCGAACGCACCGGCACCGCCCCACCGCCCGAGTCCGATCCCGCGCTCAACGCGCCGCTCGTCACGTGGGTGGCGTCGGATCTCGCGAGCCACGTCAACGGCCAGATCCTCGGTCGGACCGACTTTGCGTACACGATCTACCAGCACCCCAAGCAGGTGGCGTCCATGTACCGCGAGGGTGGCTTCGACGTCGCCGGCGTCGCAACGAACTTCGACCAGATCCTCGGCCAACACATCCAGCACGTTGGGATGACGATGCCCGGCGGGATGGAGCACACGAAGTAATCGTGCAACCGCTCGGGGTTGTCGACATCGTGTACGGAACGGAGCCGTCGGTTTCGACACGCTCGCGGCTCGCACGCGACGACGGGTTCGCCCACATCGATCCGCTGGTGACGATCGACCCGTCGACGCTGGCGCTTCCGGTCGGGTGCCCCACCGCGTTCCCGAAGCCGGTCCCCGGGTGGTGTTCCACTCCGGCGCCGATGAACGCCGACGGCATGTGGGAGCGCTGTGTGCGCTGGTTCCGCGCCGCGCCGGGCGCGCTGCTCGAGCCGTGGGCGGGCGCCGTGGTGCACTCAGCCGAGACCTGCCGGGCGATGATGGCCGAGGTGCCGGGGTTGGGGCTGTTGATCGACACCGGTCACGTGGCCGATTGGGGCGAAGACCCGCTCGAGCTCGTGCAACTCGCGGATCACGTGCAACTCCGTCAGGGCGCGCCCGGCGCCACCCAACTCCACGTCGACGATCCGACGGGCGTCGTCGATTTCGCTGCGGTCCTCCGCGCGTTGGACGCGCGCGCGTACACCGGCATGCTCTCCGTCGAGTACTTCGACCTGCCCGAGCACGGCTGGCCGTGCGCGGATCCACGCGCGTGGGCGCTCGATCTCGTTGCGCGCCTCCGCCCTGACCTACCGAGCGGCCTGACTGACCGAGCGGCCTGACTGACCGAGCGCTGACTGACCGAGCGGCCTGACTGACCGAGCGCCTGACCTACCGAGCGCGGTGCGGGTGGCGGTGATGCGGGTGGCGGTGGTGTCGACCGTGGTGGTGATGGTGATGGTGGTGGCGGTCGGGCTTGAACGACACGGGCACCAGCGTGAACTCGGAGTAATCGTTGATGTTCACCACGCCGAGCGCGCACGTTCCGGGGGCGACGGTGCAGTCCACGCGACCGTTCCCGGTTGTGATCTTCGCCCGCACGTCGTAGCTGCGGGTGAACGCGCCGTGCGCGTCGTTGGGGAACCAGGTGGGGTTCGTGATTTCGCAGTCCAACAATGAGAACGTGGTGCCCGCTCTGCACATGGCGATGCCGATGAGTGCGTTGGGAGTGAACTCGGACCCGGCGACGGTCACGGTCTGGCCGTTGGTGAGACGGGTCGTCGGGGTCACGACGACGGGTGGGCTCGGCGCGGGTGGAGCCGCCGGATCGAAGCCGAGCGGCGCTCGGGTGACCTCGGTGGGATCGGTCGCGAATCCGGGTGAGCCCACCCGCAGGACGCAGGTTCCCACGGCGATCGAACAGTCGGTCGGGTTCGAGAATCCCTGGCTCAAGAACCGGCGGACGATCACGGTCGTATTGATGTTGCCCGCGGCATCCGCTTGCGTTTGGTCCGAGCCCACACAGAACTCGATCCCGAACTGCGTCGGCCGGCTGTCGCACTGCTGGAGCGCGACCGGGGCATCGGGGAGGAAGCCGGAACCGGTGACCGACACCAGTTGACGGCTGCCGATATCGGTTGCCGGGATGACGGCGACCGTCGGCGGTGGTGGGATCGGTGCCGCCGGGTCGAAGGTGATCGGCGCGCGCAGGGAGTCCCCGCCACCCGTCGGCGTGAGTTCCACCGTGCAACTCACGCCGGCGTCGACGCAGTCGTAGGTGACGAACGTGTACCCGAGTTCGTTGATGGTGTACGTCGTCAACCGTCGACGAATCGGGACGACGAGATCGAGGTCGCCGGCGCCATCAGAAGTCCCCTGGACGGTGGGGCCGCAGGCAGAGTTGCTCGAGTTCCGGCCGGCACACTCGCGAGCCGAGTACGCAGTGTTGAGTGCGAGATCGCGAGCCCGCACGGTCACGGTGCCGCGGAACGGCAAGTTCGTGGCCGGCTCGACCGTCATCGTGGGCAGGGCACTCCCGGGATCGAAGGTGATGGGCGTGCTGACAGCGTCGCCCGAAGTGTCGCCGAGCAGTTGGACGGCACAGTTCGCCCCGGTTGCGGCGCAGTCCGTTGGCGCCCCGGTCCCGAAGGTGTCCGGAATGAGCCGGCGCACGGTTCCCGTCGTGGTGACGGCTCCGGTTGCGTCGGCGGTGAGGGGAGGCGTCTCCACCGAGCGACACGGCGCGAAGACCGAGGCGAACGAACACTCGCTGGCGGAGACGAGTTCGCCGGGGAGGAAGTCTCGGCCTTCGATCGTGACCGTCGACTCGACCGGCAGGTTCGTGTTGGGCGTCACGGTGACAGAAGGGAGGGTGGATGGTGCGCTGGGATCGAACTCGATCGGCGCGGTCATGGTCGCCACGGGAGTGTTGAGCGCCTCCGCCAGGATGACGCAGGGGACCACCGCACAGTCGATTGGGGCACGGTTCGGTCCGGTGATGTAGCGACGAACCTCGATGTCCAACGCGAACGAGCCGTCGGCACCGAGATCAGGTTCGAAGGAATTGAATCGGCACCACCCGGCGCTCAACGCGCACTGCTGGACCTGGGTGAACGTCTCGAACCCGGCACCGGTCACGCGGACCGTGTCGTGGTCGCGCAGTGCCGTGGCGGGGGAAACGGTCAGCGACACCGGGAGCAGCGACTCCTGGTTCGGGTCGAACGACGCCGGTGCGGTCGCGGTGATCGTGTCGGCGTTCACTCCTTGAGACGCGCGGACGAAGCAACCCTCGGTGTTGCAATCCGACGGATTGCTTGATGCGTCAGAGGTCCGGAACTCGGCTGCGACATCCACCGAGAACGCGCCGGTGGGCTCGACTCTCGCCGTGGCGGAGTAGCGACACGATGAGCTGTTGTTCGGGCACCACTCGATCACCGCGATCCCACCTGCGACGAAACCCGATCCGTCCACCGTCACTTGGTCCTCTTGGACGAGGCCGGTGTTGGGCGTGGCCGTGATCGACGGGCTCAACGCGGCGGCGTGCGGCGCGGCCGATGCCCCGGCCGACGCCACGATTGGTGCGCTCCCGGCGGCCACAGCTCCTGCGCTCAGGACCCCCGCGCAAAGGACTCCCGTGCCCACGATGATGCCAACCCGCTGAACCAGTCGCCGCACGGCGCACCCCCCACTTGCGCAGCGAACCTACCCATTCCCCGGGCCGTCGGCAATGGAAGCGCACCGACAAGGAAGCCGCGTGAGATTGACGGTGCCGGCCCGATGCGGTCAGATGCAGGCTCGCATCGGAGGACACCGCATGAGTGAAGCAGGACAAGTACCGGACCTGGGGTGGACGAACGCGGATCCGGAGGTCTCGGCTCGGCCGCAGCAGTTCTATCCGATGATGCGTGAGATCGGTGTGGTGCCGGTCGAGGAGATGGTGCTCATCACCCGCCACGAGGACGTGGTGTGGGCACTGCGCAGCCCGCAGATCTTCTCCTCGGGGTCGGACGCCATCGACATCGGCAACATCCGTCCCCTGATCCCGCTCCAGATCGACCCGCCCGATCACGTGAAGTTCCGCCGGCTCCTCGACCCGCTCTTCTCTCCACGGGAGATGGAGAAGCTCGAAGCCGACGTGCGCGCGCTCGTCGTCGAATTGATCGACGATTTCGTGGCTGCCGGTGAGTGCGAGTTCAACACCGCGGTGGCGATCCCGTTGCCCTGCATCGTGTTCCTGCGGCTCATGGGGCTGCCACTCGACGATCTCGATTTGTTCCTTCGGTTCAAGGACGGGATCATCCGCCCGGATGCGGCCACCCCGGCCGAGGGCCGGGCGATGGCCCGTGAGACCGGAAAAGAGATCTACGCGTACTTCGAGCAGGTGATCGCCGAGCGCCGCGTGCAGCCCCGGGATGACCTGCTGAGTGGGTTCCTCTCGGCCGAAATCGACGGCAGCGTGCTCACCACCGAGGACATCCTCGACATCTCGTACCTCTTTCTGCTCGCCGGGCTCGACACCGTGACCGCCTCGCTCGGATGCGCGGTCACCTACCTCGCCGACCACCCCGAACGACAGCAGGCGCTGCGTGACGATCCAGCCCTGATCCCGGCCGCAGTGGAGGAACTGTTGCGGTGGGAGACGCCGGTCCCGGGCGTCGTACGGGTGGCGACCCAGGACGTGGAGGTCGCCGGCACCACGATTCCCGCCGGCGCGACGGTCACGTGTCTGCTCGCGTCGGCCAACACGGACGGCGCGGAGTTCGCCGATCCCGAATCGGTCGACTTCGAGCGGGAAGCCAACCGTCATCTGGCCTTCGGTGGTGGAGTCCATCGTTGTCTCGGGTCCCACCTCGCGCGGCTCGAGATGCGGGTGGCGCTCGAAGAACTTCATCGACGCGTTCCGGCGTACGCAATCAAGGCGGGCGAGACGCCGATCTACACCATGGGGATTCGCGGCGTCGAGTACCTGCCGCTGGTGTGGCAACCTGCGTGATGCAGCTGCACGTGAATGCCGATCTCTGCACCGGGCACGGCCGGTGCTACGCGCTGGCGCCCGAACTCTTCGCGCCTGACGACTTCGGTCACTGTGAGCTGGTGCTCGCGGACGGCGCGGTGCCGGTCGAGCTCGAAGGCGCGGCGCGCGTCGGGCGCGACAACTGTCCTGAGCGCGCCATCACCATCGTCGAATGACCGGCCGGAAGACCAAGGGAGATCCATGACCCGCGTGACCATTCTCGATCCGACCGCGCCGCCGCCGGTGGTGGTGAACGATCCCGGCCCCGATGCCGGGTCGTTGCGCGGCCGGCGGGTCGGCCTGCGATTCGACTCGACGTGGCGCAGCTACGAGTGGGTGCTCGACGAATGGCAACCGCGCTTGGAGGCCGCGGGCGCCACCGTGGACCGCTGGCGTAGCGGCAACCGAGTTGGTGACGAGGGCCAGGCCACGTTCGCCGAGCTCGAGGCATTCGCCGGCCGGGTGGACGTCGCGCTGGTGGGCCTCGGCAACTGAGGCTCGTGCACCTCGTGGAGCGTCCACGACACCGTCGCGGTGGCGCAACGAGGTACGACGGCGGTCGTCGTCGTGACCGAAGAGTTCGAAGCGTTGGCGCACACGATGGCCGCGAACGCCGGCCGCGCCGGCCTGCGCGTGCATGTCCTGCCGTATCCGCTGGAGACGCGACCCGAGGCCGAGGTGCGCGCGATCGCGATCGCACACTGGCCGCTGGTCCTCGCCACCCTCGGCGCCGCTCCTGCGTCCGAGGCCGCGTCCGAGTCCGGGGACGGGGACGGGGACGGGTGACGTGACGACGCCACGCGAAGACTGTGGTCCGGACGAATGCACCATCGAGTGGTTGGTGTCCGATCGCTTCGAGGTCGACGCGGACCCGGTGGCGTTCCAACGGCTCGCCACCGATGCGGGATGGGGCGACGGACTGCCGCTGATACCCCCGACCGGGGACACCGTGCGCACGTTCGTGCGAGCGAGCGGGCGCTTTCCCGAAACCCATCTGGCCGACCTCCCGCCGCGCCAGGGTCGCGCCACCGTGGAGAAGCTCGCGATCAACGCGGTCATGGCCGGCGCGCCCTCGGATGCGATGCCGCTGCTCTGCACCGCGGTCGAAGCGATGAGCGAGCCGGACTTCAATCTGTTCGCGCTCAACACCACCACGAGTTGTGTGGTGCCGGGCGTCTTCGTGAACGGCCCGGTGTGTGACGCGATCGGGATCCCGTACGACGCCGGGTGCTTCGGAGGAGCAGCGGGACCGGCGCCCGCGATCGGCCGGGCCCTGCGACTCCTGATGCGCAACGTCGGCGGGCAGGTGGTCGGAGTGTCGTCGAAGAGTGTGTTCGGACAGCCGGCACGCGTGGCCGGCATCGTCGTCGGCGAGTGGGAGGAGCGATCGCCGTGGGCGCCGTTGTCCGAGCGGCGCGGTATCGCGCCGGGCCGGAGCGCGGTGACCGTCCACGGGTGTACCGGGACCATCGACATCGCCGACATCGCGGCGGACAACGGCGCAGATCTGCTCGAGGTGATCGGGAAGTCGATCGCGTTCGCAGGGACGAATGCATTCATCGGGGGCCACCACGGCGCGCAGATCCTGATCTGTCTCGCGCCGCCATGGGCCGAGCTAATCGTCCGTACCTACCCCGACCTCGCCGACGTCGCGGCGGTGCTCCACGGGCACGCGGCCTTGCCGGTGAGCTGGTGGCCCGCGCCGCACCGCGCCCGGGCCGAGGACAACGGGCGGGTGGACGCTGCGGGCATGGTGCATCTCGTGGAGAGCCCCGACCATCTGCTGCTCATGGTCAACGGCGGGCTGGCGAACCTGCATGCCCTCGCGCTGCATTCCTTCGGTCCGACCCGGGCCGTGACCCGCGCCATCGACTGATCTCTCGTACCCGAATGAGTGGCGTGGAGCGGAGCAGGCGGATGGAGAAAGCGTGAGGGAGTTGGTGAAGGTCTTCGACACGATGGGGATGGCGCGAGATCGGCTGCGGGCCGAGTTTCCCGAGGTCGACGTCATCGACGCGTCGGGGGAGACGCCCGCGCCCGGAATCGAAGCCGAGGTGCTCTTCGGTGGATGGGATGACGCCAAGGTGTTACCGCTCCTGGATCGGGGGGTGCGCTGGATCCAACTCCCCGGTACGGGTATCGACGGCGTGTCGGCGGAGGTGTTGGCACGCGTGCCCACGGTGACGTGTGCGCGCGGTGCCAGCGCGACGCCGATCTCGGAATACGTGTTGGCCACGATGCTTGCGTTCGAGAAGGGGTTCCCGGGTTTCTGGCTGCGGGAGCCACCCACCCACTGGAACTTCCAACGGATGGACACGCTGGCCGGCAAGACCGTGGCGATCGTCGGTCTCGGGGGTATCGGCACCGCGATCGCCACCCGGGCGCTCGCGTTCGGGATGACCGTCCGCGCGCTGCGGCGAACCGCGACGCCGAGTCCGATCGCGGCCGTCGACGTGGTGACGACGCTGTCCGATCTGGTCGCCGGCGCCCATCACGTGGTGATCGCCGCACCCGGGACGGACAAGACGCACCGGATGTTCGATGCGGCGGCGTTCTCGGCCATGACCGACGGGGTTCATTTCGTGAACATCGCGCGCGGCACCTTGGTGGACCAGGACGCGTTGCGGGCTGCGTTGGACTCGGGCCGGGTGGCCCGCGCCAGTCTCGACACCGTGGACCCCGAGCCATTGCCCGCCGGTCACTGGCTGTACGAACACGAGAGGGTGTTCCTCACGCCCCACTCGTCGTGGGCGTCGCGCGATCTCGTCGGCGCCGCGTTGGACATTCTCTGCACGAATCTCCGCCGCTATCTCGACGGCGAACCGCTACTCCATGTCGTCGACGTCGCCGAGGGTTACTAGTGCGGACACCGAACGTTGCCGTCGTCGGGACGAGCTTCGGGACCCGGGTCCACGTCCCGGCGTTGCGAGCAGCGGGATTTCATGTGGCCGCGTTGGTGGGGACCGACCTCGCGCGCACCGAACGTCGCGCGCACGCGGTGGGAGTGGACGCTGCGACGGACCTGGCGTCGGTCCTGGATGCGGTCGACGCGGTGACGATCGCCACCCCGCCCGCAACGCACCGGGAACTCGCGCTCGCGGTGATCCGAGCGGGGAAACACGTGATCTGTGAGAAGCCGTTCACGTTGCGGAGTGCCGCGGCCGTGGAACTCACCGACGCAGCCCAACGGGCGGGGGTCACGGCACTCGTGGGCCACGAGTTCCGGTGGGCGCCGGATCGCGCGGTGCTGGGCCGAGCCATCGCCGCCGGGCTGATCGGCGAACCTCGCCTGGCCACCCTGGTGCAGTTCGTGCCCATCGTGGCGGATCCTGCCGTCCGCATGCCGAGCTGGTGGTTCGACGGGCCGGCCGGTGGCGGCTGGTTGGGCGCGTCGGGCTCGCACGTGATCGATCAGGTGCGCGTCGGGCTCGGTGAGTTCGCGACCGTGTCGGCATCGTTGCGCGTCGTCAGCGAGCGCACGGTGAGCGCCGACGATTCGTTCACGGTCCGGGCGCGCTTGACCAATGGCTGCGACGTGGTGATTGCGCAGACCGCGGGCGCGTTCGGTCCTATGGTCGGGATGACGCGCGTGGCCGGGAGTCGGGGAACGGTATGGCTCGACGGCGGGCGAACCTGGTTGGCGGACGCGAACGGGACGCGCGAACTCGACGTACCGGACGACCTGATGCTCCCGGATGCGCCCGCGCCCTCGACCGAGGCCGCACACGCCTACACCCATCTCGAGATCGGGCCTTACACGCGGCTGAGCGAAGTCTTCCGAGCGGGGGTGGAAGGCCGGGCGTATGAGTCCGCGGTGCCGGTGCCCACTTTCGCCGATGTTGCGCCGGGGATGCGGGTGTTGGACGCGATTCGGGAATCGGCCGCCGCCGAGGGTGCGCACGTCGAGGTCTGATCGTGGGCTGTCTCCGCGTCACGCCCAGAGGTCGCCGTAGCGGTCCCGGTGGGCGCGGCGGGTGAACGATTCACGTCGGGGCGGGCCGAGGGGACGCGTCGGATGGCCGACGGGCACGACCGCCATGGGCTCGATGGTCTCGGGAAATCCGACGACGGCGCGCAACTCCGACGCGTACCCGACCGCAATGGTGGTCAGGGCCGTACCGAGTCCGAGCGCACTCGCGGCGAGCATCAGATTCTGCACGGCCGGGAAGATCGACTCGGCTCGGGTGGAGGCCAACCCGCGCCGCGTGTCGGCACCGACGACGATGAGGACCGGCGCGGCGGCAATGCCACCCGTGGCGCCGGTCTCGACGTCGGCGAGGAGTGCGGGACTCAACCGACCCGTCGAGAAGTCCCGACCCACGGTCTCCCACCCGCGGGCGATCAATGCGCCGATCGCGGCGCGAGCGTCGCCGTCGCGCACGACGACGAACTCCCAGGGTTGGCGGTTCTCGGCGCTCGGCGCGTGCACTGCCGCATCGAGCATTTCGGCGAGGTCGGCGTCGGTGACGGGGTCCGAGCTGAACGACCGGCAGGCTCGCTGCCCCCGCATCACGTCGAACAGCTCGCTCATGTCGTCCCCCTCACCGTTTTGGCGTCCCCACGCGCGCTCCGCCAGCAGCTGAGGACGCCAAAACCGGAAACGGAGGGGGTCACGGTCAGGCGTCCAGGGCGAGGAGCGCGTTGGGGTTGGTGCAGGCCATGCGCCGGATCTCAGTCTCGGTGAGGCCGGCGACGAAGAGCGCGTCGGCGAAGGTCTGCATCCCGGCGGCGGGCGGTTCGTTGCTCGCTTGACCGAAGTCGGTCCCGAGCGTGACGCGGTCGACCCCCACCGCGCCGATGCAAGCCAGGAGATCCGAGACCGGACGGGTGGCGAGCGCACCGATGCACGTGAGCGCGCAGAGCTCGATGTGGGCGCCGAGTTCCGCCAACTCCACGCATTGTGCGATCGACAGGTTGGGTCCGGCGAGTTCCTCCATGGCGTGGGTCACGAGGACCGGCCCGCGTGACGCGAACGCGCGCGTCACCGCAATGTGTTCCGCTGCGCTCACATGACCGGTCGCCAGGACCGCGCCGCTCGCTTCGACGAGCGCAAGGACCTCGTGCGTCTCCGAGGTGAGGTTGCCGTCGGCATCGACGATCCGCAGCCCCGGCCCCGGGATCCCGAGTTGCGCGGCAACGCCGGTGTCGAAGTCCTGACCGCTGCTCAACGTGGGGAGCCACACGATCTTGGCTCCCAACGCCAGCGCGACTTCCACCGCGGCGGGGTTCATCCCTCCGACTTCACGGTCACACGCGATCCCCCCGAACACGCGGACGTCGTTCACGAGGGGATCGAGTGCTGCGGCCAGGCCCGCGCTCGGGGTGTCGTGGCTCTTCAGCACGACGGCGGTGTGGCCGGCGGCCGCCGCTTGTTGCGCGGCTTCGAGCCCGGTCACGGAGCGGGCGCGGTGCGGATCCGGCCCGAAGTGCGCGTGGAGATCCGTCGCGCCGGCGAGGTCGACCACGATCCGGCTTAGGTCTCGACGACGGTGAGGTCCGACGCGAGGATGACCTCGCCGTCGAAGTGGGCCGCGGCTTCGGCGATCCATTCCGACTCGGTGCCGGGCGCCGGTGCCGGCACCGGATGGGTGAGCACGAGGGTCCGGACGCGGTTGCGCTGCGCGGTCTGCGCGGCTTGCTCGATCGTGGAGTGATAGTCGTGGATGTCCTGGAGCCGCGGCGAGGGAATCGCCCGCACCAGCTCCGGCCGGATCACGGTCTGCACGTACACGTCGGCCCCGTCACACAACCGGTCGAGTCCTTCACACGGGACCGTGTCGCCGGCGATGACGACGGCGCCGCCACCGTGTTCGACGCGAAAGGCCGTCGTGGGTGCAACCGGCCGGTGGTCGCTCGGCGCGCTCGTCACGCGGACACCGGCCTCGTCGAACACTTCGCCGTCGTGCACTTCTCGCACGATCACCCCGGGCTGCCAGTTGAGGTCGTCGTGGTGGGCGATCCGGTACCCGATGTCGTCCGTGAGCATCGCGAGCACCCGATCGACGTAGGCCCGGGTCCCGGGCGGACCGATGACCGGCAGCGGATTCTCGACCGGCGACATCGCCCACCGGGTGGTCACGAGGTCGTTGAAGTCGGTGGTGTGGTCCGAATGCAAATGGGTGAGGATCACGTGGTGGAGGAAGCCGGGGAAGAGCCCGGCTGCGGCGAGCCGCATGAGCACCCCGCGGCCGCAATCGAAG
Organism: Acidimicrobiia bacterium; assembly: GCA_031422675.1. Classification (GTDB taxonomy): domain Bacteria; phylum Actinomycetota; class Acidimicrobiia; order IMCC26256; family JAENVU01; genus JAENVU01. The sequence continues at coordinate 16,291 of JANPMG010000063.1, forward strand.
AGCAGGTTGCGGTCGCCGGCCTGGACCAGGGTCGACGGTCCGGCGCGCAGTGGGTCGGGGATCGGGGACCCGGTCCCGAGCAACGTGACCTTCATGTTTCGAACTCCCTGAGTCAGGCGGCGAGCAATGCGTGGAGGGTGCGGACCGTGATCGCGCGGGCCCGCGAGCGGGAGTGGCCGGCCGCGGTGCGCAGCATCCGAATGGTTTCGAGGCTGGCCGCGGCCGAGACCGCGTCGAGGGTTTCGGCGCGGACACGCGGCGCCATCGGGGCCAACTCGTGTGCGAACAGCGTGACGACCTGCTTGCGGAGCACCGCGCGCCGAAACGCGAACGCCGCGGCCACGGCCGGCGAATGCGGTTCGAACCGTTCGGCCGCCTGCGTGGTGACCGCGGTGGCGTCGTAGATCCGCAGCCGCTGCTCGGCGAGCGCCGCCACCCGGGCGTCGAGATTCCCGGTGGGTTCCGGCGGGCCGAACACCGGCGCGATGTGCTCGATCTGGCGCTCGATTGCAATCGCGACCAGCGATTCCAGATCGTCGAAGTAGCGGAACACCGAACGCTCCGAGACGCCGGCGCGGGCGGCGATCTTCGCCGCACCGGGTGCCGGGTCGCCCTCGGCGAAGTACGCGAGCAGCGCGTCCACCACGAGATCCTTCCCGCGTTCGGTGCGGAGCCGGCGCCGGTCCACCGGCGGTGGCGCCGAGATGAGACGCTCGGTCGCCGGTGAGCCCATGCGGGCGACCATAAGTAATGACAGTCCAACTGTCAAGACTTTGGTCCCGTGAGCGATCAGCGACTCCCCGAGGCGCCGGTGGCGACGGCGAAACCGCGGGCGAAGAACTCGAGCCCTCGGGACGCCGGGTCCGGCGCGCTCGCGAGTTCGTTGTAACCGAGCCGCGCGTACGTACCGGCATTCCAGAACGGATCGTCCTTCGGGTTCCACGGCCCGACGTAGAGATAGGGGAGGGCGTGGCCAGGGTCGCCGGGTGATGCTCCGTAGTTCGCGCGGGCAGCGTCCGGCCCGAGGTCGAGCGCGAGATCGAAATGCTCGGGCCACAGCTGGATCTCGGACGGCGCGCCATCGCTATGGACCTGTGCCCACTCGTTGAGCATTCGCTGGCCGAACGCGAACCATTCGCCGAGGCGCGCGGCGCTGACGGGGTCGACGGTCAACGTGGAGTCGGGATCATTCGGCGTGGTGGGGGTGTAGACGCCGGTCTCGGCATCTGGCGCGACGCCCGCGACCGTCGCGGCCACGCGGAGCGTCGTGATCAGATGCCGGTTGGTGACTGCGCCGCTGATGTCGACGAGGTCGGTGCCATCCACCGCGAGGCTCCGTCCCGCTCCGAACGGCGGAGTTCCGAATCCGCCGGGTGCCGGTTGCAGTCCGATCCGGCCGGACGCGGCGTACCGCGCCGGGGCCAGCACCCGTTCGGCCAGGGTGTGCCAGGCGGCGCGGGTAGTGAGGAATGTCTCGGCGTCGGGGATCGGTGCGAGCATGAAATCTCCTCCTGGCCGCTGGGCCGAGGTCATTGTGGCTCGCGGTGGCTTCATGCGTCTCGGGTCGCGGCCAGTAGTGTCGCCCGCCGTGCCGAACGCTCAACCGCTTGCCGGGGTCCGCATCGTCGAATGCTCGATGCTCGGACCCGCTGCCATCACGACCGCACTTGCCGATCTCGGCGCGGAGGTGATCAAGGTCGAACCGCCGTCGGGTGATTACGTCCGGCGAATGACGTGGCCCATCGTCGAAGGTGTGTCGTTGATGCACCTGCACGTCAATCGGGGCAAGCGCAGCATCGCGATCGACCTGAAGTCACCCGAGGGCATCGCGGTCCTGGAGGCGCTGGTCGCCACCGCCGACGTCGTGGTGGAGGCAATGCGCCCGGGCGGTCTGGCTCGGCGCGGGCTCGGCTACGAGCGGCTGCGCGAACTCAACCCGCGCATCGTGTTCTGCACGATCTCGGGGTACGGCGCCACCGGTCCGTACCAGAACCTCGCCAGTCACGGAATCGCGTACGACGCGTGGGCCGGGATCTTCGAACCCGAGATCGACGACGCCGGGTACCCCTCGATCCCGAACCATGTGTCCATCGGCATCAACGCCGCGCCGCTGTTCGGCGCGTTGGGAATCCTCGCCGGCGTGATCCAGGCGCGTGCAACCGGGGAGGGCGCACAGATGGAGGTTGCGCAGTCGGATGCCGCCGCCGCGTTCGATTGGTATCGCGAGGAGACCTACCGCGCGTACGAACGGCCCCAGTCCGAGGTGACCGGGAACGCGTCGGACGACTTCGAACGGCGGGAGCCGGCCATCGCGGGAATGCGCGGCGGGGTGCGGTACCAGTTGTACCGCTCGACCGACGGCTTCGTGTTGTTCATGGCCAGCGAGCAACACTTCTGGAAGAAATTCTGCGAAGCGGTGGATCGGCCCGAGCTGTTCGAGCGCTGGCCCGGATCCGAGTACGGCGATCACGCGCGCGGGAATCGCGAGATGCAGGCGGAGTTGACCGACATCTTCGCGAGCAAGTCCACCGAGGAGTGGGTGGCTTTCGGCATCGACGTCGACGTGCCGATCGCGCCGTGCCACACCCCCAAGACCGTGGCCGACGACCCGCAGTTCCGGGATCGGCTCGCGTGGTTCCCCACCGACCGGCTCGGGGCCGAACAGCTTCCGTTCCCGGTGAAGATCGCGGGCGCCGATCCCTTGCTGCCCACGAAGGCGCCGACCGTCGGTGAACACACCGACGCCGTCCTCGCGGATGTTCTCGGTTACAACGAGGCTCGAATCGCCGAGTTGCGATCCGCCGGTGCCGTGGCCTGACCCGCTGGCGCGGTGTCCTGTCGCACGGGTGCACTCACGAAATCCACCATGGACGTCATCCAATTCGGAAATACCTCATAACTCTACATCTGTATAGCTATGAGGTATTCCCGAAAACGCGCGTGCCGGCGAACGAAAGGGCCTGTCGGTGCGGCGACCCGCGGCAGTCAACCGCGCTCGGCACGAAACGCGGTCCATACCTCGGGGCGGAGGCGGCCACCCGCAGGGACGTCGATCCCCGCGCCGCGTGCCCACGCCCGGACGTCGGCCGTGGTCGGTTCGGCTGCAGGCACTTGGCCCGGGCGGGGGAGCGCGGCCGCCCGGTCGTGCGCCAGCCGATCTTCGCGGTGATGCGCGAGTGCGGCGCCGAGAAACCGATAGGTCCACTCCTGAGCCAAGGGCCGGGTCTCGCAGAACACGATCGGAACGGACGGGAATCGAACCTGCGCCTCGGCGAGACCGTCGGCCACGACCGACGGTCGGACCCGGTCGAGCTTGAACACCGACGACCACCGGTCTTCCACCACCAGTGCCGCGTGGGGGAGCGCAGCAAGGTCGGCTTGCAGGTATCGCAGCTTGCCGCCGGTGAGGGTGGAGACGAGGTCGGCGAGGCTCTTGCGCTCGACGCTCGCGACGAGCGTGTCGCCGTCGAGCACTGCGTAGTCACCGGCGATCAACGCGGCGCGTCGGGTGGTGGCCTGTTGTTTCGCGAAGTTCCAGGCGTAGCGCTCGTGACTGTCGACGACGATCTCGAGGATCTGGCCCGCCGCACGGCTCGTGGGCAACGCCACCGCGGGCCGGGCCTGCTTCGCAGTGCGCGCGCTCTGCCAGAAGATGACCTCACGCCCACGCGCGAACGTGAAGACGAACTGGGACCGGTTCTCTCGGCCACGATCGAGCACGAGGTCGATTGCGGCGCCCCGGCGCACACAGGCGCGGACCGGGATCCGCTCGATCACCTCCAGGCCACGGTCCGGCCAGTCATCGGCGCGGTGGCAGTAGACCTTGGCGGTCCGGGGCCACGTGTCCCGCACCTTCAGCGCGATGCCGGCCGGTCCGAGCGGGAGGCGCACGAGATAGGGCAGCGACGAATCCGGGTCGGGGTTGCGGGCGATGACGAACTCCACGCTCGATAGTTTGGCCTTCGAGGTCGCCCTCACCTCACGATGCTGGCGCCCCGCCCTACGAGCGACGATCCGGAGCCGGTTCGGGAATCGGCTCCAGTCGATGACGTGGTTCGGCTGCCTAGAGTGACGCCGATGTCAGGTCCCACCACCGGCCCGCACGCGGCACCGGCCCCCGGGATGGCGCCCCTGCCGGCCGAGAACGCCGCTGCGCTGTTGCGCCAGAATGCCGCCGACCCCGCGATTCGCGATCGGCCGGCGATCCGGTGCGGCGACCGAATCTGGACCCACGGGGACTACCTCGTGGAGTCGGCGCGCTGGGCAAACCTGCTGCTCGACCGCCTGCCGGAGGACCGCCCGCGCCACGTGGCCGTCCTGCTCGACAACGTGGCGGAGTATCTGTTCGCGTTCGGCGGCGCCGCGTTGATCGGCGGCACCGTCGTTGGACTCAACCATACCCGCCAGGGTGAACACCTCCTCCGTGACGTCCAGCACACCGACTGCGGCCTGCTGATCACCGAAGCGCGTCACGCCGCGCTGATCGAGACCGTTCGGCATCAGATGCCGCCGACCCTCGTCGTCGACGACACCCTCGAACCGGCGCTCGCCGCGGTAAACGGCACCGATCCGGGGATGGAACCGCCCGTCGACACGCCGTGGGCGCTGATTTTCACGAGCGGCACATCCGACGCGCCGAAGGCCGTGATCTGTTCCCAGCGTCGCCTGCTCGTCACGGGGAATCGGATGCGGATGATCATGGACCTCACCGCCGACGACGTGGGGTACGTGTGCATGCCGCTGTTCCATTCGAACGCGGTGCAGGTGGGCTGGGCGCCGTCGCTCGTCGCGGGCTGTTCGATCGGCCTGGCCCGCAAGTTCTCCGCGTCGGGGTGGTTACCGGATGTCCGTCATTACGGCGCCACCTATTTCAACTACACCGGCAAGCCGCTCGCGTATCTGCTCGCGCAGCCCGAACAACCCGACGACGCCCGAAACTCGCTGCGGGTCGCGTTCGGCAACGAAGGTTCCCCCGCGGTGGTCGATGCGTTCTCGCGCCGATACGGCATCGAGGTCATCGACGCGTACGGTGCGACCGAGGGCGGCGTGGCTGTCAATCGGGATGCCGAGCAGCGCGCAGGCGCGCTGGGGAAGGTCACCCCGAGCGTCAAAGTGGTGGACGAGGACGGCGGGGAGAAGCCGCGGGCCAGGTTCGACGCCGACGGTCGGCTGGTCAATGCGGCCGACTGTGTGGGTGAGATCGTCAACACCGGTGGGGTGGGACCGTTCGAGGGCTATTACAACAACGCGGCTGCCGAGGCGAAGACCACTCGGTTCGGTTGGTACTGGTCGGGTGACCTCGGTTACATCGACGACGACGGGTACCTCTTCTTCGCCGGCCGGAACGCCGATTGGATCCGGGTCGACGGCGAGAACTTCCCCGCGGGACCGATCGAGGAAGCCATCCGCTTACACCCCGACGTGGTGCTCGCCGCGGTCTACGGCGTCCCCGACGACCAGGCCGGCGATCAGATCATGGCCGGGTTGGTGCTCGCCGACGGTGTGACCTTCGATCCCGACGGTTTTGCCCGCTGGCTGGATGCACGTCCGGACATCGGACCGAAGTGGCGGCCGCGCTATCTCCGTCTCATCGCCGAACCCCCGACCACCGGAACCTTCAAGATCGTGAAGCGCACCCTGGTACACGAGAAGTGGCGCGCCGATCGCACGCACGCCGACCCCATCTTCGTGCGGGCGCGCGGCGACGACTTCTACCGACGGTTCACCGCCGACGACGAAGCGGTGCTGCACGCTTCGTTCGTCCGCAACGAGCGCGCCCGATTCTGGGAACTGTGATCGGCGCCGCGTGGACCTGAGCTTCACCCGCGCCGAACTGGACTTCGCCGCGGGGGTACGCGCGTGGTTGGAGACCAACCTCAGCGAGCCGCCGCGGTTCGCGTCGCTCGACGAGGAGATCGCGTGGGGCCGCGAGTGGCAGGCCACGCTCGCGCGCGATCACTGGATCGGGATCCAGTGGCCGGACGCGTACGGCGGCCGCGGCGCGAGTCCCGTGGAGGTGGCGCTGTACAACATGGAGTACGCGCGCTCACGCGCGCCGCAGCTCGTGAACCGCGTCGGTATCAACCTGGCGGGTCCCACCCTGCTCGCCCACGGCACCGAGGCGCAGAAGCAGCGCTGGTTGCCGCGCATCCTGGACGCCGCGGAGATCTGGTGCCAACTGTTCAGCGAGCCGGACTCCGGATCGGACCTGGCGTCGCTGACGACCCGCGCGGTCGCAGTCGACGGCGGTTGGCGCGTCACCGGCCAGAAGGTCTGGACCTCGTACGCGCAACATGCTCGATGGGGTATCGCGCTGGTCCGGACCGATGTCGACGCACCGAAGCACCGCGGGATCAGCTACCTCGTCATCGACATGGCGGAGCCGGGGATCGAGATCCGGCCGCTGGTGCAGATCACCGGCGAGGCCGAGTTCAACGAGGTCTTCTTCGACGCCGTGTTCGTCCCAGCCGATCAGCTCGTCGGCGGCCTGAACGAGGGATGGGCGGTGGCGAACACGACGCTTGCGCACGAACGGGGCACATCGTTCCCCTTCAAGGAACAGGTGCTCCACGAGGTGTTCCTCGACGAGCTGTACCGGACCGCGAGCAGCGGCGGCGGCCTCGACAACGTCGAGATCGCGGACGCGCTGGTCCAGAGCTTCGTGGAGCTGCGGTTGCTGCGGCTCAACAACTGGAACACGCTCTCACGGTTGGCGCGCGGCATTGCGCCCGGCCCGGAGTCGAGTATCACCAAGCTGGTCTGGACCGAGATGAGCCAGCATCTCGCCGACACCGCGATGATGATCGTCGGCCCGGACTCGGTGGCGGGCGGACCGTGGTCGCGACAATGGTTGTGGTCGAAGGCGGCGTCGATCGCAGGAGGGACATCCGAAGTGCAACGAACGATCATCGGCGAACGACTCTTGGGGCTACCACGATGAGCGCCGGCCCCGAAGTACGCGGTGTCGGTCTCGATCACCTCGTCGTCGTCACCACCGACGTCGAGCGCGCCCTCGCCTTTTACGTCGACCAGCTCGGACTCGAACCGGATCGGGTGGAGGAGTGGCGGCGCGGCGAGGTGTTCTTCCCGTCGGTGCGCCTGGACGCGACCACGATCATCGACCTCCTCGAAGGGACGCCGACCGGGCGCAACATCGATCACTTCTGCATCGTGATCGAACCCGTCGACCTCCAGACCGTCGCCGACTCGGGGCGCTTCGACGTGGTCGGTGGTCCGGCCGAGTTGTTCGGCGCCCGAGGTCAGGGCCAGGCCCTCTACGTGCGGGACCCGGACGCCAATGTGGTCGAGTTGCGTCACTACGCCGCGCCGTAGAAACAGGGTGGGACCTCCTGCTACCGTTTCTTTTCCGAGGGTTGGCCAACTCCGGCGGACCCCGAAGCACAGTCAGGAAATGGCACATGGCAACAGGCACCGTGAAGTGGTTCAACGCCGAGAAGGGCTTCGGCTTCATCTCTCGTGAAGGCGCTGACGACGTGTTCGTCCACCACTCGCAGATTCAGATGGACGGGTACCGAACCCTCACCGAGGGCCAAGCCGTCAACTTCGACGTCGCGCCCGGCCGGAAGGGCGAAGAAGCACAGAACGTCACGGCGGCCTGACCGCCCAAAACTTCTGAATACCGCTCGGCCCCCGGCTTCGGTCGGGGGCCGAGTCGCGTCCGCACCCGGGCCCCGACCGATCGCCCAGAGTTCGTCGGCTACAGGAGCTTGCGCAACAGCTTCGCCTTGATTCCGGTGTAGGGCGGATACGCGATGCTCGGATCGAGCTTCGTCGGCCGGTTGAGCACGCTCTTGCGGTGCGTGAAGGTCTCGAAGCTGCTTCGCCCGTGATACGCGCCCATGCCGCTCTCGCCGACGCCTCCGAACGGAAGTCCGGGGATCGTGATGTGGAACAGCGTCGCGTTGATGCAGACGCCGCCCGAGGTGGTGTCCTGCACCACCCGCTCCTGGACCGCGCGGTCCTCGGCGAACACGTACAGGGCTAACGGCTTCTCGCGTGCGGTGACGAACTCCAGCGCGTGGTCCACGTCGTCGACGGCCAGCGTCGGGAGCACCGGGCCGAAGATCTCTTCCTGCATGATGGCGGCGGTGGGATCCGTATCGCGGAGCGCCGTGGGTGCGAAGTACCGGGTCGCGGCGTCACGCGTGCCACCGAAGACGACGTCACCCGCACCGTCGCCATCGGCCAGCGAGCGGATGCGATCGAAGTGCCGACCGTTGACGATGCGGCCGTAGTCCGCGCTCGCTGCCGGGTCGGCGCCGTAGAACGACGTCACGGCGTCGGCCATGCGGGCGAGGAGCGGCCCCTCCACGCTTCGATCGACCAGGACGTAGTCCGGTGCGATGCAGGTCTGGCCCGCGTTCAGGAACTTGCCCCACACGATGCGGCGCGCGGCCACATCGAGGTTGGCGCTGCGGTCCACGATCACCGGACTCTTGCCGCCCAACTCGAGGGTCACCGGGGTCAGGTGCTGCGCCGCTGCGGCCATCACCACCCGTCCGACGGTTCCGTTACCGGTGTAGAAGATGTGATCCCAGCGTTCGTCGAGGAGGGCCGTGGTTTCGGCGACTCCACCCTCGACCACTGCGAACGCGTCGGGATCGAGGAACTGGGGCACGAGTCGGGCGAGCGCGCGGGACGAGTGCTCCGAGACCTCCGACGGCTTGATGACCGCAGTGTTGCCGCCGGCGATCGCACCGACGAGTGGCGCGAGCACGAGTTGGATCGGGTAGTTCCACGGCCCGATGATGAGCACCGCACCCAGCGGGTCCCGATGGATACGGGCGACGCCGGGCTGCTGCTTGGCCGGCACGGTGGCGCGCGCGGGGCGGAGCCACCGGTCGAGATGGCGGAGCGTGTCGGTGATCTCGGCGCGGACGAACGCGATGTCGGTGATGAATCCTTCGAGCGCGGGCTTGCCGAGATCGAGGCGGAGCGCGTCCAGCAGTTCGGTCTCGGATTCCACGAGAAGTCGGTCCAACGCGCGGAGTTGTTCCTTACGCCAGGCGACCGGCCGAGTCCGACCGGAGTGGAACGTGGCCCGGACGCGGCTCACCGTCGCCGCCGGAGCGAGGACGCTGCCGGTGGTAGTGCCAGTGGTCGGGCCGGTGGTGGTGCCAGTGGTCGTGCCAGTGGGTTCGAGCGTCGCAGCCATGGGCGCCAGGCTACGGCGATCTTGGGACCGCCGGTCAGCCCAAGAGGGAGGGGACGATCGAGATGTCGGGGGCGATGGTCACGTCACCGCGGTCCGGTGGGGCGGTGAGGTCGGGCCAATGGCCGTCGCGGCGCAGGTACAGCGGCCGGAACCCGGCCGCGAGCGGACCCTCCACATCGGGCCCCCACGTGTCGCCGACGAAGAGGACGGACTCGGCCGGCACCCCGGCTTCGGCGAGCGCGGCCGCGAAGATGCGCGCGTGCGGTTTCCGGGCGCCCACCCACGCCGAGGACACCTGGGCATCGACGGCATCGGTGAGCCCCGACTCCTCGACGGCCTCGCGCAGATCCCAATCCCAGTTGGAACAGATCACGATGCGCACGTTGCGTTCCCGCAGCGTCGCCAGCACGCCGGGGACTTCGTCGTAGGCCTCGAGCTGACGGTTGGACGCGCCGACGCGCAGCTTCTCGATGATGGCCTCGTACTCGCCGGGATGCACGTCGGTCGCGGACAACATCGCGAGCGTGCGCTCGTGTTGCCACGCCGTGTAGTGGTCGCGGCTCTGGGAGTGCTCGTCGTGTTCGGCACCGTCCAGGCCGCCGGCGAAGTAGATCGCACGTTGCTCGTCGGTCAGCGTGTACCCGTGTTCGGTGAGCACCTCGTCGGCCGACACCCACCGCGTCGCTCGCGCCAGCGTTCCGTAGAAGTCGAACAACACCGCCGCAAACGCCATCACCCGACCGTCCGCAGGATTGCGTCGAGGTCGAGTTCTCCGGCGCGCGTCTGCATCCCGGCGGCCAGTGCGGCGTCGAAGCGGGCGTCGAGTGACGGGTCGGTCATCGTCGTGTTCCACGCCGCCTGTTCGGCGAGCAGGCCCGGTTCGAAGGATTCGGCGGCGGCATCCACCGCTCGTTTCGCGGCGCGTACGGCGCCGGGCGGAAACGAGCAGACCCGGGCGGCCAGACGGTCGACGAACGGTCGGAGCTCGGCGGCGGGCAGCGCACGATTGATCCACCCGTACCGTGCCGCCGTCGCCGCGTCGAAGTCGTCGCAGCCGAGCGCGATCTCGAGCGCCCGGGCGCGGCCTGCGAACCGACCGAGCCGCTGGGTGCCGCCACCGCCCGGGATGATGCCGAGCGCGACCTCGGGCTGCGCGAACGTCGAACGTTCCGATGCGAACCGCAGGTCGAGGCTGAGCGCGAACTCGCTCCCGCCGCCGCGAGCGATGCCGTCGATCTCGGCGATGGTGAGTTGGGGCAGCGTCCGGATCCGCTCGAGGAGCGCGTGGAAGAAACCGAGTTCGGTCGGTTCCGGTTGGCGGGTGCGAGGCAGGGCTCGGATGAGTTCGACGTCGGCGTGAGCAATGAAGAACTCAGGATCGGCGCTGCGGAAGACCACGACGTGAACGTCGTCGGCATCCCGGAGTGCTGCTTCCAGGACCACGAGGTCGAGCATCATCGGCGCGTCGAGCAAGTTCACCGGCGGGTGGTCGATGGTCACAGTGGCGAGTTCGGCCGCCACGGTGAGGTCCAGCGTGACGAGTTCGAGGTCCATTGCGGCAGCTTGGCAGATCCGCAGGTCAGGCCGATTTGGATGCGTCCCCTCGTGCTGAGCGAGGGTCCACCGCTAGCCTGGCTCGATGCCTACCACGCTCCCTCCGCTCACGCGGACGCCGGAGGAGCGGGTCAACTGGGTGTCGTCGATTCCGTTCTTCCTCGTGCACGTGGCGTGCTTTGCCGTCGTCTTCACCGGAATCACTACGACCGCCTTGATCCTGCTCCCCATCATGTTCTTCGGCCGATCGTTCTTCGTCACCGCGGCGTACCACCGGTACTTCTCGCACAAGGCCTTTCGCCTGAACCGGTTCTGGCAGTTCGTCTTCGCGTTCCAAGCGGAGGCATCGGCGCAGAAGGGCGTGTTGTGGTGGGCGGCGAACCACCGACACCACCATCGCGCTTCGGACACCCCCGCGGATATCCACTCGCCGCGCAAGGGCTTCTGGTGGTCTCACGTGGGTTGGATCCTGTCCAACAAATACAAGGACACGGACCTCACCGCGATCAAGGATTTCGCCGCGTACCCCGAGCTGGTGTGGCTCGACAAGCATGAGGGGATGCCGCCGTGGATCTATGGCATCGCGGCGTTCGCAATCGGTGGTTGGTCCGGCCTCGTCGTCGGGTTCGTCTGGTCGACGGTCCTGCTCTGGCACTCCACGTTCCTGGTCAACTCCGCGGCGCACGTCTTCGGACGCCGCCGCTATGAGACCGCCGATACGAGCCGGAACTCCATGCTCATCGCGCTGGTCACCGGCGGCGAGGGTTGGCACAACAATCACCACCACTACCAGGCGTCGGCGCGCCAAGGGTTCTTCTGGTGGGAGATCGACATGACCTATTACGTGCTCAAGGTCATGAGCTGGGTCGGAATCGTCAAGGACTTGAAGCAGCCGCCCGCTCGCGTCCTCCGGCCCGACGCCGAACCCGAACGAGAACTCGTCGCCGCGTAACACTGCTGCGACCCCATCTCCGGACTCGCCCCGACAGTCGGGACTGCGGCGTTTGGGAGGGGTGTCACGCCTGGCGTGACATGGCGACCAATCGGGCGACGTGGTCGGCCAACTCGCTGGCCGTCGTGGCCGAGGTGAAGTACAGGATCGACCAGCCCGCGAGGGTCAGCAACCGGTCCCGGCGGTGGTCGGCGTCGAAGGCACTCCGGGTGCGATGGACATCGAAGCCCTGGTACTCGATCCCGATCCGGTGTTCGGGATAGGCGGCGTCGAGAAAGAACTGTTCACCATCGACCACGATTCCGAACTGCGGAATCGGCGGCGGAAACCCGGCCGCCTCGAGTTCTCTGAGCAGGCGAATCTCGCGCGTGCTGTCGGTACGTTCGCACTCGGGCGTTCGCTCGCGTAGGACCCGGATCACGCGACTGCGTCGACGCCCGGGGGCGGGCCGCAATGTACCCACCGCGCGGTCGACCGATCGCAACGTGACGTGTCTCGCGACGAGACCGGCGTCGAGCCCCCGAGCGAGCTGACCGAGTCCGAGCTTCGCGGCGCTGTCGACCAGCGTGCGCTCGTACGTGGTGCACGGGACGCCGTGGATGACCGTGACGTGTCCTCGGGGGAGCGCGACGCGATGGACCACGACGCCGCGCGGCCGCACGTCACGGCCGGCTGGTATCGACACTTCGATCGTTGGGTGCCGGTCCCGCCGTGCCGGTGGGATTCCGTGCAGAGCCATCGCCGTGCGGTGTGACGCCACCGCGCCATGTCCGGACGCGAGCACGGCCGCGAGGACGCCGGCGACCCACGGCTCCGACGACGCCGCGAACCGGTACACCCCGGCGTGAACCTGCTCGATCCGGCCTGAGCATCGCCAGCGATGCAGGCGCTGACGGTTCCAGCCCGCGGCGACCGCTTGGCGTGCAGTGAACAGGTGGTGTTGCTCGGCGGCGATCGCTCGGAGCGCGAGCTCCGACTCGAGCGCAGACGGTCTGGACATCGGATGTTCGCTCCCGCGCTTGACGATGGATTCGGCGGGGAAGCGTGCAAGGACCGTACGACGGGAGTGTGACAGCCATGCGAGCTGCCGCGATTGGGAGTGGTGTCACGGGTGGCGTGACGTGAGTCCCTAACGCGGGCGGGTTGTGGTCGGGCCGCGAGTGAGGTCCGCTAACGCGGTCGGGTGGAACGGAGCGGATCGAGGCCGGCGAGGGCGCGGGATGCGCGGATGGCGAGGGCGACGATCGTGAGCGTCGGGCCGTAGCCGGTGGAGGTGGGGAACACCGACGAGTCGGTGCAGATCACGTTCTCCACGCCGTGGAGTCGCTGCCACCGGTCGAAAACGCTGGCGGAGGGGTCGTCGCCCATGCGCGCGCCGCCCATGATGTGACGCGAGATGGGAGTTCGGCCGCCGGGCCGGTCGGCCATACTGCCGCCGATCGGCGGTGACGTGGTCCAGAACGTGTTCTGCGCGCCGGCGGCCCGCATGACTGCCTCCAACCGGGGGGCCCAGTGCTGCGCACACGCGATCTCGTGACGGTGGGGCGCGTAGGTAGCACGGCCGACCGGAAGGCCGTAGACGTCCCGAACGTGCGGGTCGAGGTCGATGCGATTCGTCGCCTGGGGGAGATCCTCGCCCTGCATCGTGAAGACCGCCATGCAGTCCCGCGTCATGGACTGCATCATGAGCTGGGAGTGCAGCGCGCCGTGGGGGAGGTGGATCCCCTCGAGGATCGGATGACCGGCGGCGCCGTGTTCGACGATCCCGCCGCGCAGGAACGGCAGCCCCGCGTCCCGGGCCGCGTCCATCGCCGCGCCGTCCGGAACGATCGGGTCGTCCATGAGATGGGTGACCGATCGACCGCGGTGGCCGTGCAGCCGTTCGGCGAACATCCCCAGCACGTAGGTCTGAAAATGAAACTGGAGGAAGCGGCCGACCAAGTCAGGATTACCCAACTCGTTCTGCAGGAGCAGGCGCGGGGTCTCGAACGCGCCACCGGCGAGGATGACGTGGTGCGCGGAGACTTCGTGCGGCGCGAGTGTTCCGTCGAGATACCGCACGCCGCGCGCGCGCCGGCCGGTGCGGTCGAGGATGACATCGGTCACCACGCACTCGTCGCGGATCTCGCAGTTGCCGGTCCGCAGCGCGTGACGCAGCGGCGCGACCGGGTCGCCCTTGGCGTCGATCGGGCAGCCGAAGTAGCCGCAGAACCCACAGTTGTTGCAAGCCGGTCGGCCGTCGTACTCCACGCTGTTCACGCCCGTGGGCGCACGGTAGGGATGAAAGCCCATGTCCTCGGCCGCCGCGGCGGTGAGGCGAGCGCAGTACATGTCGGGACCGGGCGGCATCGGATACGGATCGGCGCGCCATGACGCGAACGGATTCGTGCCGACCTCACCGGCGACACCGATGAGGCGCTCGGCCGCGGCGTAATACGGCTCCATCTCGTCGTAGTCCACCGGCCAGTCGACGATGGATGCTCCGGCGACGGGTCCGTGGGTACTCAGCGGTTTGAAATCGGCGTCGCGAAATCGCGGCAACTTGGCGTCGGCGTGGAATCCGCCACCGCCGACCGTGGACGGCAGGTTGTTGACGTCGCCGGTTTCGAGTCGGTCACCGTCGACTTCGGTACGGCGGAACGTCCGCGGCTCGAGCCACGGGTCGGGGCCGAGGAAGTGGCGGCGCATGAACTTGAGTTCGTCGTTGGAGATGTGTCCGAGCGGTGCGAAGGGAGGTTCGAGGGACAAGAGATGGTTACGACCCTTCTCCAACATCAGGACCGACCACCCCGCGCCGGTCAAGACCTCCGCCGCGGTCGCACCGGCCGGTCCGGTCCCGACGATCACCGCGTCCCATATCACGTCTCTTCCGCTCGTGGCCCTGCGGGCCGGGCCGCTCGGGCCACACTTCGCTGGTCGGCGGGTATTTCGTCGGCCGTGGGTTCCGCTTCGTTCTCGCTCTCCGCTTCGCTCTTTCCCTCGACTTCGGCGTCGGTGTAGCCGCGGGGCTGGACGTCACCGGGAAAACCGATCGCATACCAGCCGCGCAGATCCCGATTGCCGCCGTACTCGGGCGCGGCGTATGCACCCTCGACCACGTGCTCGTACAGCAGGTCTCGAAACTCTGGGTTCGCGTCGAGTCGTGCGTCTTGTTCCGCCGGGTCGACGGTCGAGAAGTCGGCACCGAGCGCCGCGATGCCCGTTCGGTACTCGGACTGCCGACCCGGAATCGGACCCAGACGCTCACGTTCCGGAACTCCGCGGGACCCCTCGATGCGAGTGCGCCAGGCGAGTTCCTCGAGCGGGGACAGCGTCATGAACTCGTGGAAGGCAAAATCGCCACCGGCCCGACAGAGAACGGCCCGCCGGCCCAGATGCGCGGTGGATCCGATGCGAAGGCGTCCAGGAGTCCGTCGATGTAGTCGCCGACGCCGAGCGCGGCACCACCCGCGTGCCCATCGGCCGTGGGCGGAACGACCCGATCGGCCGCGGCGTCCAGGATCGTGCGCTCGTCATCGGTCAGAAATCCCATCGGCGTGACGCCTCCCGCGTGCGACCATTGAGCCGGTTCGTGTAGGTCGAGTGAATCACCGCGCTCAAGGAACGATTTTGCCTGCCGAAACGTTGCTGATTGCGGAGGAACGCCCATGACGTACGGAGTCACCGTCCAAACCCTTGACCGGTCCGAAGGCAACGGCATCACCATGGTGCTCGTCGACGCGGCCGATGCCCTCACCGCCGAGTCTCAGGCGCGCCAGATCGCCGAGGTCCGTTACCACTGCACCGTCCTCGTGGACCACGCGGTGCTCTGGGCCGATCCCGCGGCCGCCTGAATCACCGCACGTCCTCGAGGTCGGCCAACTCGGGTTCGCCCTCGGCCTCACCGGCGCCGCCGCGCATCGCCCAGAGGTTCGCTCGAAGGACCAGACCGGCGGCGAGGACCAGTCCCCCGAACGCGAGCAGGGTGGCCATCGATTGGTCGCGGAACTCACCGGAGGATCCGACCGGTTCGGCGAGGAAGTCATAGCCCGCGGATCCGGCGACCAGGGCGCCGATGGCGATGAGGGACACCATCGCGAAACAGACCGACGCTCGGTACGCTCGATCGATTCGGGCGATCGCAAGATGAGGGTGCTCCGCGGCTGCCAGTTCGCGGCGCCGGCGCGCGTGGTACGTGAACACGCCGGCCATCAGGGCGGTGAGGGTGGCGAACGCAGCGATCGTTGACGGCCCGCCGTTCGCTACGAGCTGGAAGTACGTTCGCCAGACACCGTCGTCATTCATGAGATCGCGCGAAGGATCGTCGCCGACGGCGAGATGCTGACCGATGGCCTCGCCGAGTGCGGCCACTGCCAGCACTCCGACGTAGAGCGAGAACACGGACGCCAGCGCGAGGTACGACGCATAGATGCCGTGGTCCTCGTCACGGTCCGGTCGGGCGAACCCGAGGAGGACAACTGCGACGAACAACACGGCCAGTGGGATGCCGACGATGGTCGTGAGTTGGAATGCCGACATGGACCCTGCTCCTTGTGCGATCAGTTTGTGCGTTCAGTCCAGGAACAGTTCGTAGTTACCGGTGGTGTCGAGTGCGAGTCTGGCACCGGGCGGTACGACCACCACGGTGAACGGTTCCTGGACGAGTGCAGGACCGACGATCTCGATGCCGGCGGCGAGCCGGGTCCCGTCATAGACCGGGGTCGGGACGTACTCCGTC
>JANPMG010000064.1:0-12048 GCA_031422675.1 Acidimicrobiia bacterium
GCGGCGAGCTGCGCGGCGAGGCTCTTGTTGGGGGCGAGGATGAGGGTGGGCTTCTGGACCTGCGCGATCAGGCCCGCAATGGTGAAGGACTTCCCGGACCCGGTGATGCCGAGGAGCGTCTGGAACTTCTCACCGGCGCGCACGCCCGCGCTGAGTTCGGCGATGGCCGTGGGCTGATCCCCCGACGGTTCGAAATCGGAAACGAGCTGAAAATCCGCCACGTCGGCACCCTACGCCCCACCTGTGACATTCATTCTCGCGCCGGCTCGACTTTCCCGACCTGCTCGCGCACCGTGGCGGCCCGGCCCGCCTTCCCCGACCTTCCGACGGCTCGCCGTGCTCCTTCCTCGACTTTCCGACGGCTCGCCGTGCTCCTTCCTCGACTTTCCGACGGCTCGCCGTGCTCCTTCCTCGACTTTCGTGCAGTTTGCGGAGGCCCGAGTCCCCAAAGTGCACGAAGATCGGAGGGCCCGGCGAAGATCGGAGGGCCCGGCGAAGATCGGAAGCGGGAGGAGATCGGAAGCGGGCGAAGATCGGAAGCGGGAGGAGGTTGGGGGCTCGGAGGCCGGAGGCGGTCCACCCAGGGCGGGTCAGGTCGGGTAGGTGCGGGACCGGAGTTCGGCACGCACCGCTGCCGCGACCCGCGCCGCGTCGGTGGTCACATCCAACCAGCCGAATCGCATCACCATCCAGCCGGTCGTCCCGAAGACGCGATCGCGTTCGGCGTCGGCGCGGCGATCGAGCAACGAGGAGTGGAACTCGGACCCGTCGACCTCCACGATCAACCGGGCTCGTCGATAGAGGAAGTCGACCCGGCCGACCCAGTGATCGCCGGTCCCGAGGTCGACCTGACGGTCCGGCGCCGGCAGGTCGAACCGGGAGACCAGGTCGACGAACGCGGCCTCGAGGTCGGTCGCGGGCGGGACATAGGCCCCGGCGCGCTCGGACAGCAGCGCTCGGATGACGGTGACCTTCCGGCGCCCTCGCACGGTCATCTCCTGATGCACGGCGGCGATTGCGGGCACGGTGACCATTCCCTTGGCGATGCAGTTGTCCATTGCTCGGGCCAGGCGCTCCGGCCGAACAACGGCACTCAGATCGAACAGCGTCCGGGCGATCGAGGTGGTGGGGATACCCCGGATGCAACGCACATGATGTTCCGGCAGCCAGTTCGAACGGTGAACCACGACCCCGGCCTGGCGGGTCATCAGATCCTCACCCACGATGATCTCGAAGAAGTGACCGAACCCGGGCACTCCGAAAACTGCCGCCGCGCATCGATGCGAGGCGACGGCAGCGGCGGGCGCAGCGAGCAACGTGGAGATCACCCGGGCGTCGAACGTCGCGGGCGCGCCGAGCAGACCCAACACGCCGCGGCGCGAACGATGCCATCGTCCGGTCGCGACGCGATGGTCGACATCATCACGGTTTCCACCCAGGAGGAGCACCTGCTGAACACTGAAGTGGCCCAGCTGCACTGACGCGAGCTCCTCGACGCGCCGATCAAGATCGGTCGCCATCCGCGCACCATACGACGGAGGTGTGACCATCTCGACTTCCGTGGACTTTGCGGAGGTACTGGTCCCCAAAGTGCACGAAAGTCGGAGGGAGCGCGCGCCGACGACTGCGCCAACACCTCGATCTTCGTGCAGTTTGGGGAGGCCCGGGTCCTCAAACTGCACGAAAGTCGGAGAAGGGAGGACGGGCGGTCGTTACGGAGGTGGTGTGGTGTTGGCGGTGTGGCGGGCTTGGAGGTCGGCCCAGACGGCGTCGACCTGGGCGACGAGGGCGGTGTGGTCGGTGCCGTTGTCGATGAGGTGGGTGGCGACGGCGCGTCGCTCCTCGTCGGTGGCCTGGGCCCGCATCCGGGCGGCGGCATCCTCGCGGGGAACGCCGCGGTTCTCGAGCCGATCGAGCCGGAGCGCTTCGGGCGCTTCGACGACGATCACCACCTCGTAGCCGCGCTCGGCTGCGGTCTTGGACTCGACCAGCAGCGGTACGTCCATCACCACGATGCCGTCCGGCGCTTCGAGCATCCGCCGACCGAACTCGGTGTGGATCGCCGGATGAGTGATCGCATCGAGCGCCGCCTTCGATTCCGGGGTGGCAAACGCCCGGTTGGCGAGTGCTTGGCGGTCGAGGCGACCGTCGGCGCCGACGATTTCGGGGCCGAATTCCTTGACGAGCGCCGCGAATGCAGGCTGGTCAGGCTCCACGACCTCACGCGCCACCTGATCGGCGTCGAGGATCACGGCGCCGCGTTCGGCGAGCAGGGCGGCGACGGTCGACTTGCCGGCACCGATCCCGCCGGTGAGTCCAACCAGGAGCATGGGGCCGGATCCTAGGACTGCCCCCGAGCCCGACACGTCCTGACCCCGTCCGGACCGACCGGCGAAAGCCGCCGCCGCATCGCGCGGGTCACGTCGAGTGATGAATTCCCGACGTGACCGGCGCGGACGAGCCAGAATCGCGAGATCGACACCGTGCCTCCTCCCGCCATGCGCACCGACGCGCCGAGTCGAGCGGTCAAGCGCCGGGCTTCGCGCGCGAGCCGGCGGGCGGCGGGCAAGGCGCGGCCCCGGCTCAAGATGTCACGTTGGGCCCGCCGGATCGGACCGCGCCTCGACCCTCGATCCGTCGAGGAACTCGGGCGTCTCGGACCGCTGGTCACCTGGTTGCGGTGGGTGTGTCTCTCGGTGGGCGTCCTGCTCTCGTTTACGACGGTCCAACCGGATCGCGACGCGCTGTACCTGGCCGGGGGTGCGCTGCTCGCGGACACGTTGTACCGCACGTTCCGACCACTCGAGATCTACCCGGCGACCTGGCGGGCCGAAGCGCGGGTGGTGCTCGATCTCCTGATCGCGGTCATCTCCATCGCGCTCACCGACACGTGGGCGAGCCCGTTCCTCCTGATGCCGATCCCGCTTGTGCTGTTGGCGTCCTACGGTTGGGGCTACCGCGAAGGCTGCTTCGCCGCGCTTTTCAGCGCCGGCACGATCCTGATGGCCGATGCGATCGGTGGCGCGAGCCAAGACGCGCTCCGCACCGGTTTGCTCGTGTCGATCGTGGTGGTCGCCGCCGCGATCGTGGGCGGCTACACCCGTCAGTTGTGGTTGGAGGCGGAAGAACGCGAACGGGAAACGGCCGACGAAGTATCACGGATGACGCTCGCCAACGATCTCTTCCACGCGCTGCACGATGTGGTCCGCACCCTCCCTGACTCGTTGGACCTCGCCGAGGTGGTGGCATCGGCGCGCGACACGCTCCGGGAGGTGTTCTCACCCGACGTGTTGGTGGTGCTGCTTGCCGACGAGACGAGCGCGTCGTGGCGAACCCAGCTGGCCGAAGGCGCCGCAGTGCCCGAGCACCTCGAGACCAGTGAACTCCCGAGCCGGATCCGAGAGGCGCTCGACAAGCCGGGCGTGGTGAGGGTCGAGAGCACGGCAACTCAGACCGAGCTCTGGAACGGCGAGTTCGCGAGCAGCGCGATGATCGTCGCGCTGCGGACCCCGGACCGGGTGGTGGGTCTGGTGGCGGTCGAACATCGTGCTCCCGATCGCATCTCCACCCCCGACGCCGAACTGTTCTCCCGCATCGCGTCGTCGTTGGCGTTGGCCGTCGACAATGCGCGCTGGTTCGGCCGGCTGCGGACCTTGGGGGCGGAGGCCGAACGCGCTCGCATCGCTCGGGACCTTCACGACCGGACCGCGCAGTCGCTGGCGTACATCGGTTTCGAGCTCGACCGCCTCTCGAACCGCTACAGCGATCCGGCGCTGCCCGAACTTCATCGCGTCGTGCGCCAGGTGGTCGTCGAACTGCGCGAGACGCTGTATCAACTGCGCACCACCGTGACCGACGACGAAGGACTCGTGCCGCTGGCCGAGCCCTACCTGCGCCGGTGGTCGGATCGCACCGGCGTTCTCGCCACCTTCGAGGCGATTCGTCCGGATCGTCGACTCCCGCGGCAAGTGGAGCAAGAGCTGTGGAGAATATTCCAAGAGGCGCTCACGAACGTCGAGCGTCATGCCGATGCGTCGTCAGTGCACGTGACCTGGGATTGCTCCGACGGCCATGCGCGCCTCGTCGTCAAGGACGACGGCGCGGGAATGGATGCATCTCGTCCGACGCCCGAGCGTTACGGACTCGTCGGAATCCGTGAGCGGGCCGACGCGATCGGTGCAAGGGTTCGCTTCGAGAGTGATCTCGGCATTGGTACGACCGTTCTCATCGAAATGGAGACCACCGCATGACCCGAGTTCTGCTTGCCGACGACCACCAGATGCTGCGTCAGGCGGTCCGCCGGGCGCTCGAGGAGTCCGGACTCTCGGTGATCGGCGAGGCCGGGGACGGGGGCGAGGCGGTGGAGTTGGCCACCACCCTCGGGCCCGACGTCGTGCTCATGGACATGAGCATGCCGGTGCTCGACGGTATCGAGGCGACGCGCCGTATCATCGCCGCCGGGTCGCGCGCGCGGATACTCATCCTCACGATGCACGACGAAGACGCGCTGCGCGCCCGCGCGA
The DNA here is from genome assembly GCA_031422675.1 of Acidimicrobiia bacterium. Classification (GTDB taxonomy): domain Bacteria; phylum Actinomycetota; class Acidimicrobiia; order IMCC26256; family JAENVU01; genus JAENVU01. Next base: position 4,524 of record JANPMG010000064.1, read on the forward strand.
TTCGGGCGGGCGCGGCGGGGTTCCTGACCAAGGATTGTGAGCTGCGTGAGGTCGTGGCCGCGGTGCGGGCGGTCGCGCTCGGTGAACACCTCGTCTCCCCCGAAATTGCCCAGGCGATGCTCGCACAGTTCCCCGAGGACACGGTCTCCGACGCGGTCGTGGAGACCAATGGTCCCTTAACCCGCCGCGAGAAGGAAGTCCTTCAGGCCGTGGCGGATGGACGGTCCACTACCGAGATCGGCCGCGAACTCTTCATCAGCGTGAAGACGGTGAAGAACCACCTGGCGTCGATCTACGCCAAGCTCGATGCCCGGGACCGGACTCAAGCCGTGATCTCGGGCATGCGCATGGGAATCGTCTCGCTGCGGTAGTCAAGCGTACCGACGGGCCGCGGCGAGACGATCCTGCCCCGGTCAGGCGCTGCCCTCGGAGCCGGCATCGCCGTCAGTATCGGCCTCGGCGTCAGTCCCGGTCTCGCCTTCGCCGGCCGCAATCTCAGGGCTCGCCTCGGGTCCGGTTTCGGTACTGGCCTCGGCGCTGGCATCGGTCGAGTCGGACAACAACACACCCTCGATGGGGAGCAGCGACGGCTCGTCGCTGTCGCCACCGATCGAGTGAGCCGGTTCCGGCGCCGGGGGCGGCGCCGCGGGGGCTTCGGGCGCTTCCGGTACGAACTCCGGACCGATGTAGTTGCCGCCCTCGTCGTACATGTGCTCGCCGAACTGGTCCTGGTATTCGGCGGCCACGACGCCACCCTCGGCGGCTTGCTTGATCGAGAGCGAAATGCGCCGACGGTCCAGATCGATGTCGATGATCTTGACCCAAAGTTCCTCGCCGGGAGTGACGACCTGCTCGGGTGCCTCCACGTGGTGCACGGCCATCTCGGAGATGTGCACCAGGCCTTCGATACCGTCGCCGACCTGGACGAACGCGCCGAACGGCACGAGTTTGGTGACCCGGCCGTACACGAGCTCGCCGACCTGGTGACCGGTGGCGAACTCCTGCCACGGGTCTTGCTGGGTGGCCTTGAGCGAGAGCGAGATGCGCTCGCGTGAGAGGTCGACGTCGAGGACTTGCACCGTGACTTCGTCGCCGACGGTGACCACCGAACTCGGGTGGTCCACATGCTTCCACGAGAGTTCGGACACGTGGACGAGGCCGTCCATGCCGCCGAGGTCGACGAAGGCACCGAAGTTGACGACACTCGACACGACGCCCGGGCGGATCTCGCCGGGCTTGAGGTTGGTGAGGAACTCGTCGCGCTGCTCGCGCTGGGTCTCTTCGAGGTACGCGCGCCGTGAGAGCACAACGTTGTTGCGGTTCTTGTCGAGCTCGATGATCTTGCACTCGAGCTCTTTGCCGACGAACGGCTGGAGGTCCCGCACGCGGCGCAGATCGACGAGCGACGCCGGAAGGAACCCGCGCAAGCCGATGTCGATAATGAGCCCGCCCTTGACCACTTCGATGACGAATCCCTTGACGATGCCGTCCTCGTCCTTGAGCTTCTCGATGTTGCCCCACGCGCGCTCGTACTGCGCGCGCTTCTTCGAGAGGATCAGCTGACCGTCTTTGTCTTCCTTTTGGAGGACCAGCGCCTCGAGGACTTCGCCGAGCGTCACGATCTCGTTCGGGTTGACGTCGTTCCGAATCGACAGTTCCTTCGCCGGGATGACGCCCTCGGACTTGAAGCCGATGTCGAGCAGGACCTCGTCGGCGTCGATCTTGACGACGGTGCCGGTGACGAGGCCGCCTTCGTCGAACTCGACGAGGGTTGCATCGACGGCGTCGCTGAAGGACATGTCGCCCAGGTCGTCGAACACGACCTCGGTGATCGCCTCGTACCCACCGCCGTCGTCGGACGGGTCGTCAGCCTCAGTGTCGGACTCGGTGATCGCCTCGGGGTCGGGCGCAGTCGCCTCGGGAGTCTCGGAGGTTTCGGTGGTCTCGGGCGGGGTGCCGGTCTCGGGGTCGGGAAGGGACGTGGTGTCGTCAGCCACCGTGGTCATGGTGGCTTGCTCGGTCTCGGACAAGGGAAGTCGGTCTCCTACAGAGAGGTAACGGTCGGGCGGGACCAGGTTGGCCACGCGTTGAACAGGGCTCCGGAAAAAGGGAACCCGGTCAGGCTAGCGGTCGGCTGGCACCCGTGCGAGAAGCAGGAGCTCGGGATCGCGCAACGTGACCGGTTCGGTGCCGTAGGCGCCGGGCGTGACCCCGGAGATCTCCACGTCGGTGAGGCCGGCGCCGCGAGCGAGCAGCGTCATTTCTCGGGCGGTGAAGCACGTGGTCCAGAGGTCCCGTTCCAGCTCGATGCCGGCTTCGTTGCGCAGGGTGGCGATCTCGTGGTTGACGCCGGTTATCGGGTCGAACCGGTCACCGTCCTCGATCCAGCGCAGGGCGAAATACGACGAGAACGCGCTGACCGCCATCCCGCCGCCGGGCCGGACAGCACGCGCGATGTTGGTGATGACGGCTTCGTCGTCGGTGCCACCGAGCAGGCCGAAGCCGCCCTGGCAGAGACAGATCGCGGCGTCGAACTCGGCTTCGTACGCGAGGTCGCGCACATCGAGGACCGCGAAGGTGGCCGGGAGCTCACCGGTCGCCTCGGTGGCGAGCTCGATGAAGTCCGGAGCGAGGTCGACGCCGTGGACCGCGATGGCGCGGCGCGCGAGCGCGTGGGCGTGACGTCCGGGGCCGCACCCGACGTCGAGCACCCGCATCCCCGGTTTGAGGCAGAGGGCGCGCACCAGGAACTCGACCTCTTGTTCGGTTCCCTTGGTGAACGCGTTCTTCAGGTACGCCGGCCCGAGGAATGCGGCGATCTCGTTGAACCACGCCCCCTCGGGTCCGGCCGTATCGGGCCGTCCGGGGTCAGGCACGAGCGCAGGCGACGAGCACACCGCCGGTCACTTCGCGGCGGCCCAGCTCGGGCCGAAGCCGATGTCGACGACGAGCGGGACATTGAGTTCGATCGCCCCTTCCATGGCTTCCCGGATGACCGGTTCGATCGCGTCGCGCTCGGTGAGCGGTACCTCGAAAACGAGTTCGTCGTGCACCGTGAGCAGCATGCGCGTGGCGAACCCTCCGTCGCGCAGGGCCCGGTCCATGCGGATCATCGCCACCTTGAAGATGTCCGCCGCGGAACCTTGCACCGGCGCGTTCTGCGCCATCCGCTCCCCCATCTGGCGGATGCGGAAGTTGTCCGACGCGAGCTCGGTGATCTGGCGCCGCCGGCCGAGGATCGTGGTGGTGTACCCACACGCCTTGGCATCGACGATGGTCTGTTCCATGTAGGCCCGCACGTTCGGGAATCCGGCGAAATAGTTGTCGAGGATCTCCTTGGCCTGATCGGTGGGGATGTCCATGCGCTGCGCGAGGCCGTAGGCCTCCATGCCGTATGCGAGCCCGTAGTTCACGACCTTGGCGAAGCGGCGGTGATGATCGGCGACGTCCGCCTCGGCCACTCCGAACACCTTTGACGCGGTAACGGTGTGCACGTCCAGTCCGCGGGTGAAGGCATCGACGAGACCGGGGTCCTCGGCGAGATGGGCAAGGATCCGCAACTCGATCTGGGAGTAGTCCGCGGTCAGGAGTCCGGCGCCGTCGTCGGCGATGAACGCCCGCCGGATGGTCCGACCCTCTTCGGTGCGGATCGGAATGTTCTGGAGGTTGGGGTTCTCGCTCGAGATGCGACCGGTGGTGGTGGCGATCTGATTGAACGTCGCGTGGATCCGTCCGTCGTCCGCGATCAGGCGCGGAAGCGCTTCGGCGTAGGTCCCGCGCAGCTTCTCGACCTCGCGATATTTGAGGAGGTCGGCGAGGATCGGATGATCGCCCGCCGCCGCCATCTTCTGGAGCGAGTCCGCGTCGGTGGACGGACCGGTCTTGGTGCGCTTCACCGGGGTGAGCGCCAGCACCTCGAACAGGATCCGGCGGAGCTGGGGTACGGAGTTCACGAGGAACGGCTCGCCGGCGTGGGCGTGGATCTTCTGTTCCAGCTCGTCGCAGCGCTGCTGGAGGTCCGCTCGCATCACATCGAGGAAGTCCCGGTCCACCCGGATGCCGGTGGACTCCATCGCGGCGAGGACGCCGATCAGCGGTCGCTCGACGGTGTCGAACAGCGTCCAGAGCTCGCGGTCCTCGAGCACCTTCGTGAGCTGTGGTGCCAACCGCCCGACGGCCGCCGCGCGCCGGCCGGCGTCCTCGCCCGCCGCGTCGCCGTTGAGATCCAGCGTGCCTTCGATGACTTGCCGATCGGGTGAGACCAACTCGATGCCGCAGTAGCGGCCCATGAGATCGCCGAGGTCGTACTTCCCTTCGGCCGGGTCGACCAGATACGCCATGACCGCGGTGTCGAGTTCGAGGGTCTCGATCTCAATGCCGGCTTCGCGTCGCAAGCCGTGCATCAGCTCCTTGGCCCGGTGGGTGACGAGCGGCGGACCGCCCGGCCCGACCAGGGTGCTGAGGGTGGCGCGGACCTCCGGGCTGGCGAGGAGGTTGGCCGGCGCGTAGGTGACGACGTCACCCGCGTCACCGGAGGCCATGGCGATTCCGCGCAAGGGGCTGCTCCCGGCGACCCCATGCCAGTCCGCGTCCAGCGCGTACCGCGTGCCCCGCTTGGCGATCGCTTCCAGCACGGTGTTCAGCTCCGCGGCGGTGTTCACGCGGGTGATCTCGACGTCGAGTGCCTCGGAGACCTCGGCGCTCTCGGCATCGATGGCCCCGAATGCATCGAGCAGGCGCGGGTACAGGGTGCGGAACTCGAGGTGATGGAACAACTCGCGGACGGCTTCCTGATCCCACCCGCCGATGTGAAGATCGTCGACGGCGCACTCGAAGGGCACGTCGCGCCGGAGCACGGTCATCGTGCGATTGTGGAAGACCTGCTCGCGCGCGTCGCCGAGGTTCGTGCGCTGCTTCGGTGGGAGGTCGTCGAGGTGCTCGAAAATGCCTTCGAGGTTCTCGTAGGCGTTGATGAGCTTCGCGGCGGTCTTCTCGCCGATGCCGGGCACGCCGGGGAGGTTGTCGCTGGTGTCGCCACGGAGCGACGCATACTCGGGATACTGCGCGGGGGTGACACCGGTGCGCTCGAAGATGCCGGCTTCGTCGTAGAGCGCATAATCGGAGACGCCGCGCTTGTTGTAGAGCACCCGGACGTGGGGGTCCCGCACCAACTGGTACGAGTCGCGGTCACCGGTCACGATGATGACGTCAATGCCGTCGGCGCTCGCGCGCTCGGCGAGGGTGGCGATCACGTCGTCGGCTTCCACGCCGTCGACTTCGATGACCGGGACTGCGAGCGTCTCGAGTACTTGACGGATCAACGGGAGCTGGGCCGAGAAGAGTTCCGGCGTCGCTTTGCGGCCGGCCTTGTACGTGGCGTCGAGTTCTTTGCGGAAGGTCGGCGCCTTGGTGTCGAACGCCACCCCGAGATGGTCGGGCCGTTCGTCACCGACGACCTTGATGAGCATCGACGTGAACCCGTACACCGCGTTCGTGACTTGCCCTGACGACGTGGCGAGGTCCGTTGGGAGTGCGTAGAACGCACGGTACGCGAGCGAGTGGCCGTCGAGGAGGAGCAGCTTCCGGATTGGATCAGTCATTACGCCGGAGGCGGTGTGAGCGTTCCCGCGACGACGAGGGCCGCGATCTCGTGGACCTTCGTCCGGCGGTTCATCGCTTCGGTCTGGAGGAACCGCCACGAGTTCGCTTCGCTCATCGCGTGTTGATCCATGAGCGTTCCCTTGGCGCGGTCGATGGTCTTGCGCGCTTCGAGCCGTTCGGCCAGATCGCCGATCTCGGTCTCGAGGCTCTTCAACTCTGCGTGGCGTCCGAGGGCCACTTCGATCGCGGGGATGAGATCACTCTTCTGGAACGGCTTCACGATGTAACTCATCGCGCCGGCGTCGCGCGCCTGCTCCACCAGATCACGCTGGGAGAACGCGGTCAGGATGAGGACCGCGGCCAAGCGCTCGCCGGTGATCTGGCGCGCCGCGGACAACCCGTCGAGCCCGGGCATCTTGATGTCGAGGATCGCGAGGTCCGGTTGGAGTTTCCGTACGAGCTCCACTGCTTCGTCGCCGCGCCCGGTCTCGCCCACCACGTCGAAACCCTCCTCTTCGAGGAGTTCCTTGAGGTCGAGGCGGATGATCGCCTCGTCTTCGGCGACGACGACCCGTGTGCGTTCGGTTGACACTCGTATCCCTCTCGATGCTCAGCGCGGTGCTGGTTCGTTGGTCAGGCGGTCCAGGAGTTCGTCTTGTTCGGCTCGAAGTGCGGCCAGCCGATTGATGAGCACCTCGCGCTGGCTGCGCAATGCATCGGCGTGGCGTTGGGCCTCATTGGCGGCCGCCACTTCCATCGGGGTCTCGGCGACGATGGCGCGCAAACGGGCGTCCTCGGCCTCGTCGTCGAGGAACCCGAGCTGCTCGGTCGCGACTGCGAACTCGGTATTGGTTTGTTTGACGCGCTCGCTCACGTCGAGGAGACGCCGTTCGATCGAGGCCCGGGACACGGTCGGCAGTGTACGCGCCGAGGTTTGGGAATCGCTCGGGTTCCGGACCGAACCGGTCCGATGGGGACAGAATGCGAACATGGCCACCCACCCGATCTTCACCCCCGAGCACGACGAGCTGCGCGCCACGGTGCGGCGCTACGTGGATGCAGAACTGCGGCCGAACATCGACGATTGGGAAGCGGCCGGATTCTTCCCCGACGACGTGTTCCGGCGCTGTGGCGAACTCGGGTTCCTCGGGCTCCACTATCCGCAGGCCTGGGGTGGATCCGACGGTGACCTGGCCGCCAGCCTCCTGTTCATCGAGGAACTCGGGCGCTGCGGCGGCGGATCGATCCCGATGGCCGTTGCGGTGCAGACGCACATGTGCACGCCGGCCATCGCCGAGTTCGGAACCGATGAACTCAAGGAGCGGTACCTACGACCGGCAATCACGGGCGAAAAGATCGGCGCGATTGCGCTGACCGAGCCCGACACCGGGTCCGACGTGGCGAGCATCACCACGCGGGCGGAACGAGACGGTGACACCTGGATCGTGAACGGTCGCAAAATGTTCATCACGAACGGCACGCGCGCCCAGTTCATGACGATGGCCATCCAAACCGAGCCCGGATCGAAGCACCGGGGTGTGTCGATCTTCATCGTGGACACCGATCTTCCGGGCGTGTCGGTGTCGCGCAAGCTGGACAAGTTGGGTATGCGCGCATCGGACACGGCCTCAAAGGAAGCGGCTTGGGGCACGGGTGATCCGGGCTACAAGATCAAGGCCGAGTTCAACGACAAGTCACACACGCGCGGCGTCATCTCCATGGCCCGTTCCCAGAGTCCCGACTCGGCTGGCAGCCAGTTCTTCATCTGTCACGGGGCCCCGAGCTTCCTCGACCGTCAATACACCGCCTTCGGGATACTGATCAAAGGTGATGACGTGCTGGAAAAAATCGGCACCACCCCCACCCATCCGCCGGACCGGCCCAACACCGTTCAGCGCGTGGAAAGCATCCGCATCGTCCCGGC
>JANPMG010000065.1:0-4205 GCA_031422675.1 Acidimicrobiia bacterium
CTGAGGTGCTGCGGAGCAGCACCTCAGGACGCCAAAATGGTGGGAAGGGGGACGTCATGTGGATGCGTAGATCGCGTCGATGAGGGCCCGGTTGCGGGTGCTCTGCCACCGAGGGATGACGTGGTTCATCACGTACCCGAACGCAACGCCGGTATCGGGATCGGCGAAGCCGAGCGCGCCGCCGGTGCCGAAGTGGCCAAAGCTGCGGGGGTTCGGCCCGAACGGCCGACGCGGGGTCGTGGGCTTGAACCCCAGTCCGAAGGTGACGTCCTCGCCGAGCGTCGGGCAGAAACCCGCTGATTGTGCACGCGTCGCCTCGGTCAGGAGATCGGCGGAGAGCAGCCGGCCCGGTTCGAGCAGCGCGGCGTAGATGCGGGCGACGCCAGTGGCGGTGCCGTGACCGTTCGTGGCCGGGATCTGCGCGCTGCGCCACTCCGGCGTGTTGGCCAGTCCCGCCGAGCAGTATCCGGGTGGGTTGAAGTAGCTCATCATCGTCATGCGGGCGTCGCCGTCCAGCACGAACGGGTCCGGAAACGCGGCCGGCTGCTCCCACAACAGCTCGGCACACCGGGCCTGCTCGGTTATCGGCACGCCGAACCACACGTCGGCATCGAGGGGCGCAGCGATCGCGCGCAGCGCAGCACCGGGCATCACGCCCGTCACGCGCCGAGTGATCTCACCGATGAGATGGCCGTACGTGTTGGTGTGGTAGCTGTGCCGCGTGCCCGGCTCCCACCACGCCGGGGTCTCGGCGATTGCCGTGGTCATCGCGGTCCACGACCACAGCGCGTCGTTCGTGAGGCGCGGGGCGATCGCGGGAACCCCGGCGCGATGACACAACGCGTGGCGGACCGTGGCGCGCACCTTGGCGCCCGCACCGAACTCGGGCCAGACCGAGACGATGGGGTCGTCTAATCCGATCCGGCCCGCGTCGACGAGTTGCAAGAGCGAGATCGCAACCAGCGCCTTGCCCACCGAGTAGAAGTCGACGAGCGTGTCCGGCGCCCAGGCGCGGGTCTGATCGCCGTCGGTCCAGCCGCCCACGAGATCGACGACGGTCTCACCGTCGACGATCACGCACACGGCCGCGCCCACTTCACCGCGCGTGGTGAAGTTGGCGGCGAACGCATCCCGCACCGGCGCGAAGGCCGACGTGCACCTTCCCGAGATCGGGGTATCCACCGGGCCGGGTTCAATCCTCGGTGGGCAGGCTGATGCTCCGGCCCACGTCGAGCGCCGACACGCCCTCGGGGCCGATGACCTCCACGATGGGTTCGGGCCGGTCGTCGAACTCGGTGCGCAGGGCGCGGCTCATCGTGGCGTGCATCTCGTAGAGCGCGGTGATGTAGGTGAACTCGAGGATCTCTTCATCGGACAGGTTCGCTTGCAACGCGGCGAAGACATCGTCCGCCACCCGGCCACCGTCGTAGACGAGTGCGTCCGTGTAGGCGAGGAGCGCACGTTCGGTCGCGTCGAAGCAGTCGGCCACTTGCCATGCCGGGATCGCGGTGATCTTCTCCTCACTGATGCCGATCGCGCGGCACGACTTGCAGTGTTGGGAGAACACGAACTGACTTCCGCGCGCCCACCCCGCACGCGTCTGTCCGAGTTCTCGGAGCGTCGGCGCCAAAAACCGCTTCGGACTCTGATACAGCCCGAATCCTTGGACGCAGTGTTCCAAGATGTCGGGCACGAGTGCGAAGACCGGCCACCAGTCCCCCGGCGTTCCGGTGGCGGTACCGGGCTCGCTCACCGGATCGCGATCCGGACCGAAGAGCAGGTCGTACATCATCGTGACGATCGGCGCGTTGGAATCGTCACGGGCAACTTGGCGCAGACGGGGCATGGCTTCCTCCTGGGTGAGCGAATGGTCTAGCGCCGACCGAGGTCGGCCGTGCCGCCCGCAGATGTGCGGCGGCCGAAGCGAGCGAGCAACAGCAGGTCGTACACCGCCTTCCCGACGCCGGCGATGATCAGCGGCCAGCCGAACGTGCTCGCTTCGAGCAGGACCCCGGCCAGCAACGGTGTGGTCGCCGAGGCCAGGCTGCGCGGAACGTTGGTCACGCTCGCGGCCGCGGCGCGTTCTTCGGGGGTCACGACCGCCATCACCAACGCCTGGCGCGCGGGCACGTCCATCTGCGAGAACAACGACCGGATCAACAGGCATGCGATCGCGAGTCCGGCCGACGGCGCGAACGCCGCCGCCGCCAGGAACAGGTTGGCGGGCAAGTGGGTGAACACCATCGTCCGCACCAACCCGATCCGTGCCGCCAGCGGCCCGGCCAACAGCTGCGAGAACGCGCTCAACAGGCTGACGCCGAAGAAGATCGCGGCGGTATCGGCCGTCGAGAGGTCGAACCGACGATGCAGCCACAGCACGAGGAGCGACTGAACGACGAACCCGCCCGACGCGGCGTCGATACTGAAGAGGGCCGCCAGCTCGAAGACGGTTCGACGCGACTGCGCGAGTGGTCGGCGCTTCACCTGCACGACGTCGGTGGCCATGTGCTCGCGCCGGAGTCCGCGGTAGATGAACAGGATCACGACCGCAACCGCGACGTAGAGCAGAAAGCTGGCGCGCAACACGTCGACCTCGCGGAACTCGGCGTGGCGCGCGATGAACTCGGGGAGGCCCGAAGCCAACGCACCGAATGCCCCGGCGAACGCGCCACCTAGGTTGTAGACGGCATAGAGCCGCGGGCGGTCGAGATCGTCGACGTGGCCGGCGAGCAGGGCCTGCTCGGTCGGCAGGAAGACGCTCACATCGCCGGCCGACGGGTTCAGTGTGCCGACCACGGCCACCACCATCAACGCCCAGAACGCGGTCACAGCAAGGAACCCGACCCCGGTCACGATCATGAGTCCGCTCGCCGCGAGCAGGAGGACACGCAGTTCACGGCGATGGCCCACGAACCCGACGCCGAGGGTGAGCGCGGCCGAGCCGAGCAACGTCCCGGTCACGATCGCACCCACCTGGAACGGCGAGAACCCGAGCGCGATGAGATAGGTGGCGAGGAACACACTGACGAAACCGTCCGCGAACCCACGGAGGGCGCGTGCCATCACGACGCGCGGCACGTCGACCGAGGCCGAGCGAGGAAGCAAGCGCGCCAGCCAGGTCACGTGGCCGAGCGTACCGACGCGGGCCCGCACGCGCCGTCGCCGACGCGCGCGCTATCCGACGAGGAAGTCGATGATCTCGTGGAAGGCACGGCGATCCTGCGCCACGAACGCATGGCCGCCCTCGTACACGGTCAGCGTCGCATCCGAAATCCGATCGGCCAGCGCCTCCGAGTTCGCGAGCGGTGCGATGCCGTCGAACCGGCCGGCCGCCACCAGCGTGGGGCACGTGATCGCACCCAGCCGATCGACCACGTCGTGGCGCCGACGCGCGTCGAGCTGCGCGAGTTCGCCGCGCACTACCTCGGCCGACTTCTTGCCTGCGGTTCGAGCGGCCATCATCGCCACCAACGCACGGTCGGACTCATGCGCCTCCAGCCACTCGGGCGTGAACCGGGTGTCCAGCAGCGGCAGGTACTTCGGTGCGCGTTCGGCCTCGGTGAGCGCCGCCAAATCGTGCAGCGGATAGGACGGCAGCGGGCCCCCCGGTGACGTGCAGAGGAGCGCCAGCCGTTCGACCCGATCGGGAATCATGATCGCGAGTTCCTGCGCAACCATGCCGCCGAACGACATGCCGACCACGCGGCACGTCTCCCATCCCACGTGGTCGAGCAGCGCCGCCGCGTCCGCCGCGTAGTCCGCCAGCGCGTACGGGCCCGGCGGGATCGACGTACGCCCGAGGCCACGCTGATCGTGAGCGAGCACGTCACACCGAGCCGCGAACACGTCGAGGAGGACGCCACTCGCGGCGAGCGTCGCACCCGAGCCGTTCAGGAACAAAACTCGCGGTCCGGCGCCGCGCCGTTCGAAGTAGACGTCGATCCCGTTGATCGCGGCCGTCGGCATGGCTGCGGAGCCTACCGACCACGCCGCCCGTCGCACCGGGGCGGACGAACGAATAGGTTGCCCGGGCCGACCGGCGCGCCACTCGAGAGGACCATCGTGACCAACGAAGAGATCGTCAACACGTTCATGAGCCGCGTGACCGCGATGGATCTCGACGGCGCGCTCGAACTCGTCGCCGACGACGTGGAGTACGACAACGTCCCGATGGGTCCGGTGCACGGCCCCGAAGGAATCCGCGG
>JANPMG010000066.1:0-14146 GCA_031422675.1 Acidimicrobiia bacterium
CCGCGCTGGACTCGGTCGGCGGACCAGGCGGCGACCACCGCGTCGATAACGTCGTCGGCAGCGCCGAACCGCGAAGCGTCGGCGGACACGTTGCGGATCTCGAGACCGACGGCCGCAAGGGCCTCGCGCCGCTTGGCCATCCCGCCCCACGTCCGCTTCGACGGCTGCAGCGGCGCCCCTGCGAGGAGCAGGAACGAGAGCTCGGGGTGGACCTCGCGCACATCAAAGCCCGCCGCAGGGAGCCAGGCCTGCACCTCGAAGATCTTGGTTCGCAGCGCATACGACTGCTGGCTGATGCCCTTGCCGATGAGCTCGGTCGCGAGCGCCGTCGCTTCGGCGTGGGTCGGCATCTCGAGCACTGCGCGGGGAGGCGTCAAGAACACGGAGTTCTGCAGAGGACCGAGCAGCTTCTTCGCCGTGACCTCGGCCGGACGCGGGTACCCAGTCGGCGGCGGGAACCCCATCGGGATGTCGATCCCGACGGTCACCGCTTCCGGGAATCTCGCGGGCAGCGCGGCGATCGTCGACAGATACTCGACGGTGACGACCTGTCCGCCTTCGATGGCCGCCGCGATCCAGCCCTTCGCGCACCCGTCGACGCCGACCGCGACCATCGCCCAAGGTTGACACAGGTCGATCCGCGGCGCGCGACGGCGCTTCGGTGGGGCCAACGACAGGCCGGCTCCGGGTCCGGGGGCGAGCCGCGTGTGACGGCTGTGTGAACAGACCCCCGAAACGACGGTTCGACGCGGACGGCGGCACAGCCGCTCGGTAGGTTCGTTCCCCATGAGCGCTCTCCTGCACGCGTGTCGCGACCTGCCGACGAGGGAGCTCGACGTCGGCGAGGTGCTCATCCACGAGGGCCAGCAGCAGGAGTCGCTCTTCGTCGTCGTGTCGGGCAGGTTCGCGGTCAGCCGCCAGGGTTCGGTGGTTGCGAGCATCCACGAGGCCGGGGCCGTCTTCGGCGAGACGGCCATGTTGCTCGGCACCACTCATGGCGCAACCGTGACCGCGACCGCGCCGGCGGTGGTCCACGTCGTCTCCGACATCGAGGGGTTCATCGCCGACGACAGCGAGCGCCTGCTCGAGATCGCCCGCATCCTGGCCCGGCGCCTCGACCGGCTGTCGAGATATCTCGTCGACGTCAAGGCGCAGTACCGCGACGCAGGCGGTCACCTGGAGCTCCTCGATGAAGTGTTGTCCGCGCTGGCCTTCGGACCAAACCGCGAGCTGGAGCCCGGCTCGGAACGCGATCCCAACCCGCGGTACTAGAGCCCGACCGATGCAGCTCCTGCTGGTCTCCGATCTGCACTACGCGTTGCCGCATTTCGACTGGGTGCTCGATCACGCGGTGGAGTTCGACGCAGTCGTACTCGCGGGCGACCATCTGGACATCGCGTCGTTGGTTCCGCTCGAGTCACAGATCGTGGTGGTGCAGACCTATCTCCGCAAGATCGCAGCGGTCAGCCCGGTCATCGTCTGTTCGGGAAATCACGACCTGACCGCGCGCAACGGCCACGGCGAGAAGAGCGCGCCATGGATCGAGGAGGTCTCGGGTGCGCACGTGTTCGGCGACTGGGACACGCTCGACCGGGCCGGTGTCCGCATCTCCGTCTTCCCATGGTGGGACGGCCCTGCGACTCGCGACGCCGTAGGCGCCAAGCTGGCCGACGACGCGGTCGATCGCCCCGACCGGTGGGCCTGGATCTATCACTTCCCACCCGACGACGTCCCGGTTTCCTGGATCGGTTCCCGCCACATCGGCGACGCCGATCTCAACGCGTGGATCGAGGTCCACCAACCGGATCTGGTGCTCTCCGGTCACATCCACGACGCGCCGTTCCGCGACCAGGGTTCGTGGATCGGTCGGATCGGTTCCACGTGGATCGTCAACGCGGGCCGCTCGGCCGGCCGCGTTCCGGCCCACGCGATCATCGACCTCGCCGGCGGTCGCGCGAGCTGGTGGTCCGCCTACGGAAGCGGCGAACAGATGCTCTGGCCGATCACTCCCGACTCGCACGAAGCGATGGACGTCGGCGAGGGGTCAGCGCCGGTCAGCGAGGACGACGGAAACGGGGCCGCCGTTCCCCGGTTGGCGTGAGGTTGACGGCGGGATGTCCTTCTCGGGGGTGACGTCCCAGGTGATCGCCGTGACCGTGTCGGCGTCGACCGGAACCACGATGGCGCGACACCACGCCCGGGTGCCATCGGCGGAACCGGGCTTCGGGTCCGAGCCCCGATGGTCGATTCCGAACTCCGGGTCAGGCGATGGAAAGTTCCGCCAGGTCGAACGTCGCGCCTTCGCGTGCGGGCAGGACGGTGAACGGCTCGTCGGAGTTGCCGTCGAAGAAGGTGTCGAGCATGTCGTCGTCGTGGGCGGGGTCATGGTGGAAGGGCATGAGCCATTTCACGTTCGTGAGCCGCGCGAACGCGAGGGCGTGCTCCAGGCTGCTGTGACCCCACCCGACACGATCTTCGTACTCCGCGTTGGAGTATTGGGCGTCGTGGATGAGCAGGTCGACGCCCGACGCGATCTCGAATCCTGAGCACCATTCGGGTGCGTCCGCGAATCGGCTGCATGCCAGCATCGGTTCGTGATCCGGGAGGTACGACAAAGTTCCGTGGTCGTCGCCGATTCGATAACCGACAGTGGGACCGGGGTGACACACGAGCGCGGTGTGAACGGAGAAGCCAGGTATGTCGATGCTGTCTTGGTTCAGGTCGTGGAGGTGTAAGTCACAGGGCAGCTCGCTCAGTCGTACCGGGAACAGCGGCGGCGAGATGTATCGGGTCAGTCGTTCTCGCAGGTGGGCGGTGGCGGATCCGGGACCCCAGATGTGCACCTCGAAGCCGGGGCGGAAGAGCGGCTGGAAGAAGCCGAGGCCTTGGATGTGATCCATGTGGAGATGGGTCAGCATGAGGTCGACGCGACGGACTTCGGGAGGTAGCCGGTTGCCGGCGACGCGTAGACCAGTTCCGGCGTCGAGCATGAGTCGGGTGTCGGGCAAGGCCTGAAGTTCGACGCATGATGTGTTGCCGCCGTAGCGAATCGTGTCAGGGCCGGGCGAAGGCTGCGAACCGCGTGTGCCCCACAACGCGACTCTCACGCGTCTTCCCAGAAGATGGCTGCTGCACCGAGGTGGTCTCCCCATTGCCCTTTCAGTGGGATCGCGGCGACCATGAGTCGACGGCGCGTGCCGTCGAGCCCGAGGATCGTCATGGTGCCTTGCGCGGGTCGTTGCTGCTGGACGGCGATCGCGAGGGGTAGCTCGTCGGGCGGAATGGGTGCGCCGCCGTCGTCGGTCGGCGTGAACGCGGTCGCCCATTGCTGGAAGGGCATCATGCCTGTCTCGTCGAACCGGCTTCCGAGGAGCTGCTCGGCGGGCTCGTTGTAGAAGAGCAAATCGCCGTTGGGTTTCACCACGAAGATCGGCGTCGCGAGGTGGCCGGCCAGTTCGCGCATCAAGATGAGCTCGATTGGCTGCGTCATTGCGTCGTCACGTTAGGTGCTGGGTTCCTCGGACTGCGCAGTAGGTCCGTCGGGCTATAGCGCGCCGAACTCCTCCACGCTCGCTCGAGTCGGAGCGATTTGCGTGCGTCCACCGCCCCAGCGTCGGTACCCAGGTCAGGGACGCGGCCGACTCGCTCTTCTGCGCAGCGCGCCGGTCGTCGTTGGTGAACTCATCGGTCACTGCGCGAGCGCGTTGCCGTCCTCAGCCTCCGCTCGGATGCCGCCGCACAGCAACGATCGGACCGCAGCGCTATTCGCCACCCTCGTACTTGAACGACACCTTGACCTTCGCGCGGTAGGCCCGCACTTCGCCCTCCTCGATCTGGAGGTCGAGCTCGGATACCTCGGCGACGCGCAGGTCCCGGAGCGATGCCGACGCTCGAGCGACTGCCGCCGTCGCCGCCTTCTCCCACGATTCGGTGCTCGTCCCGATCAGCTCGACCACCTTGTAGACGCTCTCCGCCATGGTGCACCTCTCAATGTCTGGTTGCCGGCTGCCACTCTTCCAGGCTTCGGCTCATCCGTCGAGGGGCGGACGCCAGATGGTCGGTGCCGTGCCGGCGAAGAGCTCCTTGAAGTTCCAGAGTTCGATCCGCCATGGATCGAGCCGGAGCAACCCGTAATCGGGATTGCTTGGCGCTCTGAAAAGTGTTCCAGCGGGTAACCCTCCGGGTGCCCGATGGTCGTATCCCCTCGTTCACGCCGGTTTCCGTCTTCGACACCCGCATCACCCGGCCCTGAGGGCGACGGCCGGCCGAATGCTCGCGTCCGCAAGGGACGGGAGCAACGCGATCGGGTCGACGATTTCAACTTTGAGCGCGGCCGTGATGGCTAGCGCGAGTGCCGGGGACCATGCGACCGTCGAGCCCCCGGATTGTCGGCGAGGAGTCGCCAGGCGAACCGTTGGCGCCGGCGGACGGCGGTGACGAGCGCGTGTCCGACCGCGATCAAAGCGAGTGGCGCAAGCAAGCAGCTGGAGGAGTCCAATCGCGCGTCGAACGAGGCTGAGCAGGGCGAGCACCGATCGCAGTTGCTTCCTTGCTGGCGCAGGCTCCTCGGTGCCAACAACACCACGGCGGTGTTGCTCCACGTCGGGCGTTTCCTCTGTGTCGAGCGCGCGCCCACGTTGGTCCGTGCGTTCACCCGAACTCGGCCTCGCTTCACGCGGAGAGGCGAGGAACGAGCCTCGGTTGCGACTCAGCGGCTCCCGACCGGTGCTGCGGTGTCGAGGGACGGCTCGCCGGCCGCGGTGACGAACGCTGGCTCTCGGGGCGCGATGATCCTCCGCATCGCGAGCAGGGCCACGAGGTAGATGAGCGCACCGACCCAAAACGCGGCGGCAATGCCGAAGAACAGCGCGGTCACGAGACCGAACACGGATCCGCACACCGACGTCGCGCCGTTGATGCCCCACATGAACGATGTGGTGGCACCCGGTCGGGTCGCGGCCATGCGCATCCCGAGAGCGAAGGGCATGCCCATCATGAAGCTCAAGGGCGCGAGGAGACCCACCGCGATGACGATGCGCAGCGGGGTCGTCGCGCTCTCGGTGCTGCGCAACAGCCCGGGACTGGCCAAGCCGAACACCACGATGACCCCGAGGAGCACGCCGAGCAGGGCGACGTACCGCCCGGGTCTTTCCACATTGGCGAAGCGTTCCGTTGCCATGCTGCCGATCCCGCTGAAGAGGAGTACCGAGAACAGCACGACGGTGAGCCCGAACGTCGGATGACCGAGATAGACGCTGAGACGTTGAAGCTGTGACACCTCGATCATTAAGAACGCCGTTCCTATCGCCGCGAAGTACAAATAGAACGGCGACATCCCGCGGTGCTCGTTGCGACGGGTCGTCCGGAGCAGCGGGAGGACGATGCACAGCAGCGCAAGCACAAGGACGGTGATGGCAAGGACGGCGAGAACCAGCACCGGTTGGAACAGCTGGTCCTGCCCTGCGCTCGCCGACGTGAGCCGGCCGAGCGAGGAGCGATTGACCATCTGGAAGAAGAATGGCCGGTCGTCGGTAGGCGGAGAGATGTCGGCGTTCACCCCTCGGATGCCCTTGCCGGGACCATCCCGGCCGGCGAGGTCGGCGAAGACTCGATCGCGCGCAGATGTCGGCGTGAGCACCGGCCGGAAGTGCAACGGCTTGGCAATCGTCGCAAGCTTGGCGAAGGTGGCTGCGGGCAATGGATCGGGACTCACCAGCAGCGTGCCCTGGGTGACGCCGTAAAGGCCAGGTGTGCCCTCGTAGATCGCGATGTGACGGCGCGGGTCTCGGACGCCGCGTTCCTTGAGTGCGTGAACAGCCAAGCTCAATGTTCGGTATATCTCGTACGGCGGGGCGTCATTGCCGCGCGAGAACCAGCGAGAGACCGAGAGGATCCCACCGGGCTTCAGCCGATCCAGGAAGATCTCCCACGCGCGTGTCGTGTAGAGCGAGTTCTCGCTCAGGGCAAACGCGCCCGACGACGTTGCGGCCCAGGTGTCGATTAACGAGATTTGGATGATGTCGTAGCTGCCGCTTGTGCGAGCGAGGTACGCGCGGGCCTCGTCGTTTACGAAGCTGACGCGCGGATCACGGTCGAGGTGGCCACTGAAGTCGCCGAACACACCGTTCGTGATTTGGAGGATGTCGCCGTTGATTTCGACGCCCTTGACCGAATGCTGCTTGAAGACGAGCGCCGAGAGGATGTCTCGGCCGCCGCCGACGCCGATCACGAGTACGTCGGCGTTCTTCCGGGCGTAGTGCGCGAGGTTGGTGATGTCTTTGGAGAGCGATGCGACCTTGGTGGTGTCACCGTCATAGCGGTAGATGCTTGTGCCGGCGGTGCTGTCGATCACCATGCCGAGCTGTTTCGTGTTCGGATCGTTCGTGTCACCGTCCACGGTCACGCGCGAGAAGGCGTTCCACTTCTCGTACGTGTGGCGTTGATCATCGCGGCCCTTCAAGTACCGGATGCGAATCGGGTCCTCTCCGCTTTCGTGTAGCACGGCGTTCCCGATCGCCATCGCGGCGATCACCACGGTGCAGATCACGGTGAGGATCTTCACGCCGGAGCGCCCGAGGTCGACTGCAAAGGACAGCGCGCCGAGCGCGGCGATGCCACCAGTTGCGATCACCACGCTCGGCGCGTCGATTCGTCCCACGAGGAACACGAACAGCACACAGCCGAGCGCGGCGCCGACGAGATCGGCCGCGTAGAGGCGGTTCACGCGCGCTGGGAACCGTGTGAGCGCCAGGCAGACGACGACCCCACTGAAGACGAACGGGATCGATACGACGATGCACGTGGCGACCACCGAGAGGATGCCGGTGAAGGTGACCGATGGGTCGACCGGGATCAGGAGCTGCACCCCGAAGCAGCCGACGATCGACAGTGCGAACAGCAGGGAGAAGATCCACATGCGTTGCATGACGGACTCGTCGGAGAACCGACCGGGATTCAGGTGGACGAGCAGCGCGCCGAACGTCATTCCGAACAGGGCCAGCGAGATCGCCCCGAAGGCGAAGTGGTACCACATGGTCACGCTGAAGATGCGCGTCAGCACGATCTCGTACATGAGCGTTGCGAGCGTGACCGTGAACAGTCCGATATATACCCCGGCGCGCGCGCGAAGCCTCGTCACGAATCCCCCCGGATCTTCGCGGCAACCTGCCGGCCGCGAAATCATTCCACAAGTTGGCCGGTGTTGCGCTAGTTCGCGACGCCATGCGTTGCGTCGAGTGGGGTGACTGAGGGGTTTCGAACCTGCGACCTCCGGGATCAGAACCCGGTGCGCCAGCCAACCGAGCTAGGGCCACCATGACGGCTCAGCCGTCCTGATCCGCCGACAGTCTTTTCGTCGTCGTGCCCGGGAGGACTCTCCTCCGACCTGCGATGAGAAGATTGGTGGTCCCCGCAGTTCTTCAAGATGTTCGACGCCATGCCTAAGCCATGCCGCGGCTCTGCAGTCCGCTGGGGACGCCTTCGGGTACGCGGCCCGATGATCGGATGCGCCATACAGCCGCTCGAACGGCTGCTACACCGGCCTGATGGGGTGTGCGACTATGTAGAACATGAAGACGGCTGGTATTCGTGAGCTGAAGCAGAATGCATCAGCGGTGGTGGCGGAGGTCGCCGGAGGCGAGACCGTGACAATCACTGACCGAGGCCGCCCGGTGGCGCGGTTGGTGCCGATCGGTGAGGGTTCGCTCAGCGGTCTCGTCGAGGCCGGCCGTGCTCGTCCGGCGCGGCGGAAGCTCTCGGATCTTGGGGCGCCACCTCGCCGGGCGCCGGGCGCTCCGGAGTTGTCGCGTCTGGTCGACGAGCTCCGGTCCGACGAGCGCTGGTAGTGGCGTTCTATCTCGACACTTCCGCCGCAGTGAAGCTGGTAGTTGCGGAGCGGGGATCGACGGCGCTGATGCGGTGGATGTCTGAGCGGGAGGACCAGATCGTTTCGAGCGATCTGCTGCGCACCGAGTTGCAACGTGCGACGCGTCGTGGTGCGTCGCAGGAGATGGAACGGGCTCGTGCAGTGCTGGACTCGATCACGGTGATGACGCTCGTACGCTCGACGTTCGAACGGGCGGCGGAGCTCGAACCGGAACTTCTGCTGAGCCTCGACGCGTTGCATCTCGCGGCAGCGCTCGAACTGGGTGACGACCTGCAGGGGATCGTCACCTACGACGATCGCCTCGCCGAGGCAGCGCACCGCTACGGGATCCCGGTGATTGCTCCGCGCTGAGCCTCCGGCGCGATTCGGATTGAGTGTCGCCGTCCCCCGCGTCGTGGGTGTGTTCTGTTGGCAGTGAACCGCTACGACCGGCAACGGGCCCGATGGTCGTGGCGACGACCCCCGTGGGCCAATCGCTTTGCCGGGAGCTGCTCTACGACACCATCCACGACAACCCCGACTTCTCCTGCCAGCCGGTCGAGATGACGAACCTCCCACACCTGATCATGCAAAACGACCGCCTCGTGACGATCAACAACACGACGCAGATGGACCTTCAGGGCCAAGCGTCGAGCGAATCGAGTGGGCATCGCCATATCAGCGGGACCGGCGGCCAACTCCAGTGCGTCCGCGCAGGGTACGCATCGAACGACGGGAAGAGGTTCATCTGCATGTCATCGACCTACGAGCGCGCCGGTGCGCACAGGAGTCGCGTCGTGCTGGATCTCACGCCCGGCAATGTTGTCACCGCACCGCGCAGCGACATGATGTTCGCCGTGACCGAGTACGGCATCGTCAACCTCAAGGGAGAATCGATCCCGGAACTGGCCAAGGCGATGATTTCGATCGCCCACCCCGATTTCCGTGAGGAACTCGAGGGCGATGCCCGAACACACGGATTGATCCCTCGATCATTTGCATGATGCCGGGACCCGGCGTCGTGGCCCTTCCGGCGCGGAGCACACGCGATCTATGCTCCGGCGCGTGCGACGCTTGAGGTCCGGTCATGCTGGGTGATCTCGCCGGCAACTTGCCGTGGGGCGTCTACCTGCTGATCCCGCTCGTGCTCGCTTTCGCGCTCCTCACGTCCCTTGCGCTCGGATCGGCAGCGGAGCCACGCCCGCAGAAGCGCCGGTCCGGCGGAGTGACCCGAGCGCTTCGTCGCGACGCCGCCGAACCCCGTCGGTCGGACTGAGGAGACACTCCTATGGCTACACGCGCTCGACTCGTCGTTCCCATTCTCGTGGTCGCGCTGTTCGGCGCCGCGTGTGGGCAGAAGAGTGGCGTCGCCGGCTCGGAGACGGGCGGCGACGGCGTCACCGCGCAACCCACTACCGGTGGCGGGGGTGGCAACGCGGCCCCGGCGGCCCCAGCGGCTCGCAAGGCTGGTCCGAACGACACCTCGGGTATCACCGACGACGAGATCGTCATCGGGATCCACGCGCCGGTCACCGGCGCGTCGCCGATTCCGCAGACGACGTTCGACACCGGCAAGGACATCTACTGGGAGTTCCTCGCGGACACCGCGCCCAAGGCGCTTGGCGGTCGGAAGGTGCGCGTCGTGTTCCGCGACGACGAGTTCAACCCCAGCCGCGCGGTCCAGGTGTGTCGGGAGATGGTGGAGAACGAGAAGGCCTTCGTGCTCGTGGGTGGCGGCGGCGCGGACCAGATCACGGCGTGTGCCAAGTACGCGAGCCAGGCCGGGGTGCCGTACTTCTCGGCCGGAGTGAACGAGGCGGGGTTGACCGACCTCTCCACATACTTCGCGGTGTCCCTGACCTACGCGCAGCAGGTCCCGCTCCTCATCGATCTGATCGAACAGATCGGCGCCAAGAAGGTGGCGGCGGTCGTGACCGACACGCCGTCGTTCAAGGACGCGCACGACACGTTCGTGACCGCGGCAAAGCGTGCCGGTCTCGATCTCGTCTCCGACGACTCGATCAACAAGACGGCGAGCGAGGCCGAGGCGCTGTCCGAGATCAACAAGCTGAAGCAAGCCGGGGCCGAGGTGGTCTTCCTGCTCAGCTCACCGCTGGTGTTCCTCGGGCTCGCGAGCGCGGCCCGCAACCAGAACTACGACCCGATATTCGTGGGCCCCGGGATCACGGGCGGTCTGAACGCGGTCATGACCTTCGGCTGCCCCGCCGTCGGCAACTCGCAGTTCTTCTCCCCGTTTCCGGGACTCGACGTGATCAACGAGCTTGATCCCGACTACCTCCTGGCGTACGCCGGTTTCGGCAGCGGGGCGAAGGCCGACGACATCGGAATCGCGCTCTGGGGATTGAACAAGACGATCGGGCTGATGTTCGAGGCAACTCCCAAGCTCGGTCGCGCCGCGCTCATGGACACGATCGAGAAGGCCGAGAGCTTCGCCTCCGAGGTGTACCCGCCGGTCGCCTTCACTCCGAAGCAGCACTTCGGCGGAACCGGCGCGCAGCGCCTGAAGGCCGACTGCACCGCGAAGCAGTTCAAGACGGCGGCGCAGTTCGTGAAGCTGGGATCGGGCAACTAGCGACGTGTCCTGGATCCGCGAACGGCAGGTGCTCGTCATCACGGCCGCGATCGTGGTGGCGCTCGTGGTGGTGCTCGCCGCCGCGGGGGAGAAGGAATCCCTCGTCATCGGATTGATCGCCGGGTCTGCGTACGGGCTGCTCGCGCTGGGTCTGGTGCTCATCTACAAGTCGAGTGGAATCTTCAACTTCGCGCAGGGCGAGTTCGGAACCGTTGCGGTGTTCGTGCTCTACCTCCTGCACTTCGAGGTGCCGTACGGCGTTGCAATCGTGGGTGCGCTCGCGGCCGCGGTCCTCATGGGCGTGCTGGTCGAGCGACTGGTGGTTCGGCCGTTGTTCGAGGCGGCTCGGGTCACGCTGCTCGTCGCGACTGCCGGTGTCGCGCTGCTGGCCACTGCGGTCGAGATCTGGTTCGGCGAGGCGACCGCCCGGCCGATCGCGCGTGCCTTGCCCACCCTCGACCGGGTCACGGTGCTCGGAGTGCAGATTTCCGATCAGCGATTGCTGCTGCTCGGTGCGCTCGTCGTCCTGGCGTTGTTGCTCGCGCTGTTCTTCCGCAAGACGAACCTCGGTCTCGCGATCCTCGGCGCGAGCCAGGAGCCGACGGCCACCGAGCTGATGGGTATCAGTGTCCGCCGGCTCTCCACCCTCACCTGGGCGATCGCGGCGCTCTTGGGTGGGCTCGCCGGGGTCCTCGCGGTCCCGGAGGGCGGAGCGTTCGGGCCGGGTGCGTTGACCGTGGCGTTCCTCATTCCCGCGTTCACCGCGGCGGTCCTCGGTGGCATGACCAGCCTCCCGGGCGCGTTTCTCGGCGGGATCATCGTGGGTGTGGTCGAGGCGGTGGGCACCAGCGCATCGATCTTCGACGGCATCCCGGGCTCGCCCGGCACGCTGCTCGTGTTCGTCGTGTTGCTGGCCGTGCTCATCGTGCGACCCCAGGGCCTCCTCGGACAGAAGGGCCGCTGACGATGGCCATCGCCACACCTCCGGCTCCCACCGCGCCAGCCACTTCCTCCGCCGCCGCGCCGCCGTTCCGCCCGTCGTTGCCGGGTGTGGTCGCGCGCGCAATCGTCTGGATCGCGCTCGGATGGCTGGTGCTGGTGTTCCCCCTGGGACGCGAGGCGTTCGAAGTCCAGCGGTATTCCGAGGCGGTGATCTTCGGGATCATCGGCCTGTCCCTCAACGTGCTCCTCGGCTACGTCGGCCAGATCTCACTCGGACATCAGGCCTTCGTCGGCATCGGCGCGTTCACGGCCGCGTACGTGGTCTCGGTCCAGAGCCAGTCGTTCTGGCTCGGCGTGGCCGCCGCAGTCGCGATCGGGGGTCTCCAAGCCCTGATTCTCGGGGGCGTGTCGCTGCGGATCACCGGCCTGTACTTCGCGCTCGTCACGTTGTCGTTCGGACTCGTCGCGGAGAAGAACATCTTCCAGATCGAAGAACTCACCGGCGGCGGGCAGGGTCAGCCCGCACCGAAGCCGGAAGGGTTCTCCACCGACTGGCGGTACTACTACCTCTGTGTCGCGTTTCTTGCCGTCGTCCTCTGGATCGACTGGCGGTTGATGCGCACGAAAGCCGGCCGCGCCCTCCTCGCGTTGCGTGAGAACCCGAAGGTCGCAGAGACGTTCGGCGTCAACGTGAAGGTCCTGACGTTGTTCGCGTTCGTCATCTCGGGCGCATTCGCCGGACTGGGCGGGGCGCTCCTGGCGTTCAACGACACGTTCGTGTCGCCCGAGACGTGGAGTTTCAACCTCGCGCTCGTGTTCGTGATCATGACCGTCGTCGGCGGTCTTCGAAGCCGGGCGGGCGTGGTCATCGGATCCGCGTTCTTCGCGTTGCTCGGCTATCTGCTCGAGAAGTTCTCGTTCCTCCAAGACGGCATCAACGCAATTCCGGGGGCCCCGGACCTCAGCACCGAGATCGCGCCCCTGGTGATCGGACCGATCCTCCTGCTCCTCACCCTCACGCTCTTCCCGGGCGGTATCGGACAGCAGATCCGTCCGGTCCAGGCCTGGTTGCGGGGCCGCCGCTTCAACCGGCACGACCGCGGTCCGAAGGAGGTGCAGATCAGCGATGTCCGTGCTTGAGACCAGGGGTATCAGCGTTCGCTTCGGCGGGGTCTACGCGAACACCGACGTGAACATCTCGGTTGGTGAGTGGGAGATCGTCGGCATCATCGGGCCGAACGGCGCCGGCAAGACCACGGCCTTCAACGTGATCACCGGCTTCTACCGTCCGGACCGCGGCCGGGTGATCTTCAAGGGTCGCGATGTCACCGGCCTCTCGGTGCACGAACGGGTGGCGCTCGGGTTGGGTCGCACCTTTCAGAACGTCGGCTTGGTGAAGGGGTCGACGGTGCGCGAGAACCTCGTGTCGGCCCAGTACCTCGACGCGGACTATTCGATCCTGGCCGGCATCTCGGGCGCGCCCCGCAGCTTCACGGTCGAGCGAGCGTTGAACCGGAAGGCGGAGGCCATCGCCGATCTGATGGGCGTCGCCGACATCCTCGACGACTACGTGGTCGGACTCCCGTACGGGGTGCTCAAGCGGGTCGAGATCGCGACCGTGCTGGCGACGGATCCGGAGGTGCTGCTGCTCGACGAGCCGTCATCGGGCATGGGGCCCGAGGAGGCCCACGAACTCGGTGACACGCTGCTGGCGCTGCGCAAGGAGTTCGGTCTTTCGATCGCGATGATCGAGCATCATGTCCCGCTCGTGGTGCGGGTGTGTGACTACGTCTACTGCCTGAACTTCGGCCAGCTGCTCGCGGAGGGCCTGCCCGAGGAGGTGCGCAACCACCCCCAGGTGGTGACGGCGTACCTCGGAGAAGACGCCGACGACCCGGACCTGGCCGGGGTCGAAGGTCAGATCGAATCACTGCTGGACACCGATTGATGGGTATTGGCTGATGGGTACGGGCTGATGGGTACGGGCTGATGGCACTGCTCGAGGTGCGCAACCTGCGGGTGAGCTACGAGAACCCCGTGTTGCTCGGAGTCGACTTCGACGTGGAGGAAGGCGAGACCGCGGTGCTCTTCGGGCTCAACGGCGCCGGCAAGACCACCACCGTCTCCACGATCGCCGGGCTGCTGAAACCCGACGCGGGCTCCATCAGCTTCGACGGCATGGACATCGCGGGCCAGACCCCGTCGAAGCTCGTGCCTCGTGGGGTGGCGCTCGTGCCGGAGGGTCGCCGGGTGTTCCCCGCGCTGAGCGTCGCGAACAACCTGCGTCTCGGTGCGTGGACGCGCCGATCGCACCGCCACGAGGTCGAGGCGCGCCGCGACCTCGTCTTCGAGTATTTCCCCCGGCTGGAGGAGCGCGTCGACCAGGACGCCGGCACGCTGTCGGGCGGCGAACAGCAGATGCTCTCCATCGGCCGTGCGCTCATGTCGCGGCCGAAGCTGCTTCTCATCGACGAAGCGTCGCTGGGTCTGAGCCCGGCGCTGGCCAAGACGGTCTTCCAAGTGGTCAAACGCATCAACGGCGACGGAGTGACGGTGATCATCGTGGAGCAGAACGTCGGTGTGCTTCCGTACGCCGATCGGGTGCTCATCATGGACGTACGCATGCGTTTTGGACCTTCTGGATGTCATATTCACGTGATTTCTTTATGCCTGTGTATACATAATCACAATAGTCAAATACAGAGAGGACCAGAGATTCTGCTAATTGTTTTTTGATGGGGATTGAT
>JANPMG010000067.1:0-1616 GCA_031422675.1 Acidimicrobiia bacterium
GAGAAGAGGTACGCCCGCCGATCCGTCGGTACCGGCCCGATCTGCGCGGCGCCGACCTTCCGACCCGTGACGGTCTCGAGCTGGGTACGGATGGTCCAATCCCGTTCCGGTTTGCCGGCGAAGCCGATCTCGGTGCGAACCCTCAACGATCCGACCCGACGCTGCGGGTCCCAGTGCGGCACCGCATGAACGTCCTGGATCCAGACCCGGTCGGTGGACGTGAGCACTACGGGGCGGCCGATCCCCGCGTGCCACCACTGGTCCTGATCCTCCACGTAACTCGCGTCGGACCAACGCACCACCATCAGCGCGAGCGAGTTCGACCCGGCCGACACGAGATCGGTGACGTCGAACGTCGCTTCGAGCCGTGAGTCCTTGCTGATGCCGACGGCCCGACCGTTCACCCAGACGTGCAACACGCTGTCGGCCGCACCGACGTGCAGCACCACCCGCCGCTTCGCCCACGTTCGCGGTACCGAGAACGTGGTGCGGTAGAGGCCCGTCGGGTTCACCACCGGGACCTCGGGCGGTACCCCTTTGAACGGCATCTGCACGTTCGTGTAGATCGGACGGTCGAAACCCTGCATAGTCCACAGCCCGGGCACGGTGACCGCCGCCCAGTCGTCGTCGTCGGTCTCCGGCGCCATGAACGCGGCCGGCGCGTCCTCCGGCCGGTCCACGAGGCGGAACTTCCAGGGGCCGGTGAGGTCCCGTACCCACGGGTTCGCGGCGTCGCCCCGCGCGGTGGCCACATCGGGCGCGGGCGGGTTCGGGCTGCGCATCGGGAGGCGCGCCAGGTGGGTGATCTCGGGGCGCGTCCAGGCTTCGAGCGCAATCAGCGCATCCTGCATCCCCGCTCTCACGACTGCGTCGCAGGCCGCTCGGGCCCCGCCTCGGAGCGCGGACAACCGTGGCTCATACTGCGTTCCCTCGGCTTCGGTTCATTCCCCCGGACACTACGGTGCCGAGGTGCATTTCGGCATCACGATGTTCGCTACCGATCAGACGATGGACACCGCCGAACTCGCGCGCGAGGCCGACGCGCGGGGGTTCCACTCGCTGTACCTCCCGGAACACACCCACATCCCCACGTCGCGTCGCACGAATCCGCCGACGGGCGGCGACGAGCTCGCGGAGGAGTACAAGCGCACGCTCGACCCGCTCGTCGCGCTGAGTGCCGCCGCGGCCGTCACCGAGAACATCCTGCTCGGTACCGGGATCTGCGTGGTCGCCCAGCGCGAGCCCATCGTGACTGCGAAGGCCATCGCCACCCTCGATCGGATCGCCGGTGGTCGGTTCGTGTTCGGGATCGGCTTCGGGTGGAACGCAGACGAGATCGAACACCACGGCATCGCGATGACGGACCGGCGCGCAGTCGCGCGCGAGCACGTCCTTGCGATGCGCGCGCTCTGGCGAGACGAGACCGCGGAGTTCCACGGTGACTTCGTCGACTTCTCCGCCTCGTGGTCCTGGCCGAAGCCGACCCGGCCCGAGGGTCCACCCGTCCTCATCGGCGGCGCGGCCGGACCCAAGTTGTTCGCCCAAGTCGCCGAATACGCCGACGGTTGGATCCCGATCGGCGGGGCCGGTATCCGCGCCGCGCTCGACGATCTGCG
>JANPMG010000068.1:0-17549 GCA_031422675.1 Acidimicrobiia bacterium
ACCGGTGTACTCGCGTGCGATCGCGAACGTGGGACTCACCACGCGATCGGTCACGCCGAGCCCGGACGCGACGCCTTGAGCGAACACGGTCTTCCCACTCCCGAGATCACCGGCGAGCACGATCACTGCGCCGGGCCCAAGATCGGAAGCGAGCGCGGCGCCGAGCGCACGGGTCGTCTCGGCGCCGTTGGACATCACCCGTATCACCACGGTGTCGTCGCCCGGATCACGCGGCGAGAGTACGGCGGATGAGCACGAAGTCTGCGCGGGCCTGCGCGAGGGCGGCGCCGCCGTTGCGCAACACCGCCGACGGATGGAGGACCGGAATCACCACGGCACCATCGGAGAAGGGATGGCACCGGCCGCGCAGCTTCGTGATCCCCACCTTCGTGTCGAGCAACAGCTTCGTCGCGAAGTTTCCGAGCGTGACCACCACCGTGGGCTGGATGAATCCGATCTGGGCTTCGAGGTACGGACGGCAGGATTCGATCTCGACCGGGTGCGGATCCCGATTCCCCGGCGGCCGACACTTCACGACGTTCGCGATGTAGACGTCGGCACGGGTCAGGCCGATCCCTTCGATGAGCGAGGTCAGCAGCTTCCCGGCCCGGCCGACGAACGGCTCGCCGGTGCGATCTTCCTCGGCGCCCGGGCCCTCCCCAACGAACATCAGATCGGCGTGCTCGTCACCCGTCCCGAACACCACCTGGGTCCGGCCGGCCGCGAGCGAACATCGCGTGCACGCCAGCGCCTGATCCCGCAGCTCCGAAAATGAGGCGAACCCAAGGTCCGGCGGCTCGTGAGACACGCCGGAGGCTACCGACATTCTCGGCCTCGGCGCTTATGGACCAAGCACGGTGGGGACCCGCTATTCAGGGACCGATGACGAATGCTCGTGGCCGGTCGGCGACTGCACGTCGTGGGCGAAGTCGGCGATCAAACCGTCGACGAGCGTCGATCGTTCGAACATGAGCATGTGGCCACCCCCTTCGACCACCTCGAGCCGCGCGCCACGGATTCGTCGGGCCATGCGGCGAGATTCCGCGAGCGGCGTGAGCAGGTCGGCGGTACCGCAGATCACGAGCGTCGGCCGGTCGATATCACGGATCCGCTCGGAGAGATCGAGTCCGAGGAGCGCGGCCACGGCGTCGCGCCGGGTGCCGGTCTTCGTGTCCACGATCATCTGGCGCGTGGCCTCGACCTGACTCGCGACGGGGTGCCGCCCGAACCCGAGCCGCGCGATCGCCAGGCCGAGATCACGCGCGCGCAACGCGCCGATCCCGTCGGGCAGGTGATCCACGGTCCAGGTGGTAGCCGCTGCGACCCTGGGCAGACCGGCGAGAACGCTGCGCGCCAGCGACGACAACAACACGATCCCGGCCACCCGCTCGCGCACGGCGTCGGGATGATCGATACAGAACGATTGCACGGCGACCCCACCCATCGAGTGGCCCACCAGCACGACGTCGTGAAGATCGAGACCTTCGAGCACACTCCGAATGTCGGCGCCGAGGTTTTCGATCGTGTGGCCGCCGTCACCGACGGTCGACTCGCCGTGACCGCGATGATCGAACGCGATCACCCGAAAGCCGGCAGCGGTCAGGCCGCTCAACTGCTTGGCCCATGTCCGCACCGACAACGTCACGCCGTGCGAGAGCACGATGACCGGACCCTCGCCGCGTTCCACCACGAACACTTCGCCACCGTCGTGCGACGGCAGGCGGTACGAACGGTCGTACTCCGCGACGATCGGGACCGCCGGGTCCCCGTCGTCCTGGCGACGGAGACGGCGCGCCACCACGCGCTCCGCGGCGATCCCGGCGCCGACCACACCGCCGACGGCACCGAGTGCGATCGCGGCACGCCTCCACGCGCTCATGATCGGTAATCCCTCGGAACTCGCGGCCCGATTCCGCACACGATCTCGTATCCGATCGTTCCGAGCTGCGCGGCCCAGTCCTCGGCGGTGATCACGGCATCACCATCCCGGCCGATGAAAGTGACGACGTCCCCCACCTCCACGGGTTCGTCACCGACGTCGATGAGGAGCTGGTCCATCGTGACCGTGCCCGCGATCGGGAAACGACGGCCGTGGAGAAGGGCGTCGGCGCCCGTCGCCCCCAGGTTTCGCGGGACGCCGTCGGCATAACCGATCGGAACGGTGACGATCGTGGCGTCACACGGGAGCGTGTACCGGAGCCCGTACGACACCGCCTCGCCGGCACTCAGGCGCTTCGCGTGCGATACCCGAGACCGCAGCGAGAGAGCCGGTTTCAGACCCAGGCCCGCGCCGATTCCCGGCGCCGGGGTCACGCCGTAGATCGCGATCCCGACGCGGACAAAGTCGAACCGAGACTCGGGAAATCCGATCGCGGCGGCCGAGTTGGCCGCGTGCGCCACGGTCGGCGTCGAACCCGCGGCCGCCAGGGCCGCCCGCGCGGTCGCAAACCGTTCGAGCTGGAGTTCCGTGTAGCCGCGGGCCGGCTCGTCGGCGACGGCGAAGTGCGTACAGATTCCTTCGAGCGCGAGTTCGCCATGACCGGCGACGAGCCGCGCCAGGGCCACGACGTCGTCGACGGTCGCGCCGACGCGGTGCATGCCGGTGTCCACCTTGAGATGGACGCCGAAGGGTCCGCCGCCGGCGGCATGGGCGGCGTGGGCGAGCGCGTCGATCCCGGTTGCTGTGTAGACGACCGGTGTCAACGCACGCGCCACGACCTCGGCCGCCGCATCGGGCGCGGGCTCGGAGAGCACGAGGATCGGTGCGTCGATTCCGGCATCGCGCAGTGCCACACCTTCCTCGACGAGCGCGACACCGAGCGCACTCGCGCCGGCCTGGATGCACGCCTCGGCGACCGGAATCGCACCGTGGCCGTAGGCGTCTGCTTTCACGATCGCCATGACCGCCGCGGGGCTCACGAGGTCGGCCAACACGGTCACGTTGTGCCGGATCGCAGCGAGGTCGATCTCGACCCAGGTGGGTCGGTACGTGCTCACGAGCTCCGAGCGAGGAAGCGCACCAGATCGCCACGCGCCACGATGCCGGCGGGTTTCCCACCGGCGAGCACCACCACGTGGGTGACGTCGGACTCGTGCATCAACGTCGCCGCATCCTCGATCGACGCGTCCGATCCGAGGTTCGGGAACTCGGACTCCATCGCCTCGCCCACGGTCGCGGCGATGGCCTGGCGGAGTTCTTCGTCGTAGCGGCGCACCTGACTGGGCAAGGTGAAGTCCACACCGAGAATCGCGATCGTCGTGGGGACGTGCAGCCGGGCCTCGGTCGCGAGCAGATCCTGATCACGGAGCAGCCCGATAACCAGACCGGAGTCGTCGACGACCGGTGCCGCACCAATCCCACGGTCGGCCAGCAGGTCCGCGGCCTCGGCGAGCGTCTGATCGGGTCGGAGCACCGCCACATCGGTGCTCATGATTGATTGCAGCGTCGTGGACGAGGGCATTCATGCCTCCGGAGCAGAGCGGTCGAGGATCCGACGCAGCGCAGCGGCCGCGCGCACCGGCAGGTCGCCGGCAGTCAAACCAGTATGCCCCTCTTGCCCGGCCGCTCGACCATGCACGAACGCGGCCGCGGCGACGGCATCGAATGGTTCCATCCCGTTGGCACAGAACGCGGCAATGATCCCGCTGAGAACGTCGCCGCTCCCGGCCGTCGCGAGGCCCGGGCCACCCGTCGGATTGAGCCGCGCCCGGCCGTCGGGATGGGCCACGACGGTCGTGGGTCCTTTGAGCAGGACGACCGAATCCGAGGCCGCGGCCAGCTCGCGGGCCGAGGCGATCCGATCCGTACCGGGCGCCGAGCCGGTCAGGCGCTCGAACTCGCCGTCGTGGGGAGTGAGGACCGTCGGTGCCGATCGATATTGGAGAGGCGCCAGGTCACCGGCGAGCGCATTGAGCGCGTCGGCGTCGATCACCATCGGTCGGTCGACCTCACGAACGATGACCCGAACGCCGGCTGCGGTCTCCTCCGCGCGGCCGAGACCCGGGCCCAACACCACCGCACCGAACCGCTCGGCATGCTCCCCGACGGATCGCGCGCCGGCCTCGGTCAACACCCCACCCCCGGCATCGGGAATCTCGTGCGTGATGATCTCGGATCCGGACGCGTGGACCGCAGCCTTCCCGGGCAGCGCCGCCCAGACGATTCCCGCGCCCAACCGGAGCGCCGCGTGGGCCACGAGCAACGGCGCACCCGTCATGCCGTGACTGCCGCCGATCACCAGGACACCGGATCGCCACTTGTGAGTGCTGTGATCCGGTGCGGGAATCCATCGTGCGACGTCACGCGCCTCAACCACCCCGGTCCGGGCCGCGCCGGGTCTGGTATCGAGGCCGATGTCGGCGATGGTCACCGCGCCCGCGAGCGCGCGGCCGGGTTGGAACCAGAGACCGGGCTTCGGTGCCCCGAACGTCACCGTGTGATCCGCGCGAACGGCGGGACCGCGGGCCTCACCCGTGAGGCCGTCGACCCCTGAAGGAATGTCCACCGCGACGACGGTTGCGCGCGCGTGTGTCATCCGTGCCACCACTGCGGCGGCGCCGGCATCGAGTTCACCCCGAAACCCGGTGCCGTACATCGCGTCGACGACGGCGTCGGCGCGCGTCAGCCCCCGTTCGAGCCGTTCGTCCACCACCGCCACCTCGGCCAGGTCCACCACATCCACGCGCGCGCCCCATTCGCGCAGCGCGGCTGCCGCGATCCGGCCGTCGCCACCGTTGTTGCCCTTCCCGCACACCACGAGGACCCGCCGACCGTAGGTGCCACCCATCGCTCGGCGAACCTGCCACGCAACTGCTCGGCCGGCGCGTTCCATCAGCACCGATTCCGGGGTGCCCGCCGCGATCGTGCGCGCATCGGCGGCGCGCATCTCGGTGGGCGTGACGACGGGAATCATCGAGCGAGCGTCGCGGAAGAGACGGTCGACGGAGGCGTCAACGCGACCGCGATGGCCAACGCCATGAAGTCGGAGTGCGTGATCGTGAGCCGCCAGTCGGTGACGCCCTTCTCCGCCGCGATCTCGGCGGCGCGTCGGTGCAGGACCAACTCGGGTTGACCCGAACGCAGGTGACGCACCTCGACGTCTCGCAACGCGAACTGCCAGAGCCCGATCCCGAGTGCCTTCATGACGGCTTCCTTCGCTCCGAATCGCGCCGCGAGCCGCGGCGCCGGTTCTTTGAAGCGCTCGGCGTATTCACGTTCCGCGTCCGAGAACAGTCGGCCCGCGAGACTCGGGCGCCGTTCCAGCGCGAGCCGGAAGCGCCCGATCTCGACGAGATCGGTCCCGATCCCGAAGACGTTCGTGTGCCCGAGGTCGAACGACGGGCCCACCGGCTCAGGAACGCCAGCGATCGGCGAGCAGGGCGATGGGCAACGTCAACAGGTCCACCACCGGCACCTCGGCGAGCCGGGCGTCGTCCATCTCCGGTTCGGTCTCGGTCACCGCGCCCCGCAACGCGCTGTAGCGGTGCCGGTACCCCGAGAGAACCCCGCGCGCCACATCGGGGAGGAGCCGGTCCTCGAGTTCGAGATGCAACAGCGTCAGGCCGACGGTGTGGGTGCCCTTCACCTCCGGCACGATCGCCAGGATCCGATCGTCGACGCGGCCGCGGGTGACGAACACTTGGCGCTCCGCGGCGACCGTCTGCTTCGTACCCCGCAAGCGCGCGTCGGTTTCAGCGCGCGATCGCATCGTTCTGGCAATCCCGCCACGGTCGAGCACTCCGATCGTGGCCTGCGTGGACTCGGCGTCGCCCTCGACGCGGTAGCGGGTGAAACCGACGACGCGCGCCACGGCCGGATCGAGATCCACCAGGGTCCGCAAGACCTTGTACGTGAGCCCGTCGCGCGGTGTCCCCGCCTCCAACACCGCGGCGACGAGCGGAACCTGGAGCAGCGTCTCGTCGGCCCGAGAGATGCCGACGGTCACCGTCTTCGCCTGGTGCTTGATGGCGTCGACGGGGCGGGTGAGTTGCTCGATCGCGCTGGTCAACGCAACCGTGAGATCCTCCGCGACCGTGGCCGGCGTCCCGAGCTTGCCGTGCTCGATGCTGTAGGAATCGAGCGGCACCATCCCCACCGCGTACCGGAACACGCTCGCCACCTGGACTGCGGTGCCGGCTTCGAGGGAACCGTCGTACGAACCGGTGCGCAGACCGTCGAAGAACCGAGCGGCCGGCTCGACCAACTCACCCGCCAGCGCGTCGAGATCACCTTCGCTGGCGCACGCCTCGATGGCGGCGCGCGCGTGGCGCAAGGGCCGGGCGGTGGCATCGATCGCGAGCGCAGCCTCGTAGCCGAACAGGTGTCCCACCATCGCGCTGAGCACGAATCCGAGGTGGGGATGGACGTGGGGCACCGGGATGATCTCCATCGCGGCGCCGTAACGGTCGTCTTCCTCGGACACCACCGCGATCGCCGCCGCTTTGTGGGCGCGATAGATCGCGAGCTCCTTCGCCACGTCGTCCGCAGTGGAACCGGTGAGTCCGACGGCGCACACGAGAATCAACGGTTCCGACGACAGGTCGATGTGCTTCTTGTCTTCGGTGCCGTCACACGCGATCGACTTGTAACAGAGCTCCGAGAGCTTGATGCGCACCTCGTTGGCCGCAATCCGGTTCGGGCCGTTCCCGACGATCGCCCAGTACCGCCGTTGCGGCGCGTGCGCATGGGCGGCGCGGGCGATGACCTCCCGACGAGAGAGCACCTGCTCCATGGCGTCGGGGAGCTCCCGCAGCGCGCGCAGGAGTTCGTCGGTCCGCGCCGGGACGCCCAACCCGTCGGCCAGTGCCGCGGCGAGGAGGAACCCGGCGGCGACCTGCGCGTAGAAGGCCTTGGTGGACGCAACGCTCATCTCCACGTCTCGCCCGTCGGAGGTGTAGAGCACACCGTCTGAGCGGTCGACCAGATCGCTGTTGCGTCGATTGACGATGGCGATGACTGCCGCGCCGCGCGCGCGAACGAGATCGACAGTGGTGTTGGTGTCGGTGGTCGTCCCGCTCTGGGAGATCGCGACGACGAGCGTGTCCGTCATGTCGGGCGCGAGGCCGAAGCCCGAGAGCTCAGTGGCCAACGTCGCGTGCACGCGCAACGGATGCGACGGCCCGATCGCGGCGACCAGCGCCGCGGCCAGACTCTGACCGGCCACTGCTGCGGTGCCCTGTCCGACGATGAGCACGCGGTTGATGGCCCCGTTCGCCAGCCGAGTGCGCAGGTCGTCGGGAATCGTGTCCGCACCGAGCTCGACGTGCAGCCGCCCGTCACGCTCGATGACCTTTCCGCGGAGGGTCGTGCGGAAGGACGCGGGCGACTCGGTGAGCTCTTTCAACAGATAGTGCGGGTAACGACCGCGGTCGATGTCGCGGGTGGTGATCTCCGCGTGCACGAGGTCCTCGTCGCTGACCGCCAGCTCGGTGCCGTCATAGGCCAACCGTCGGATACCACCGATCTCGCCCGCCACCGCGGAGTCCAGCACCACGATCTGGCCCCGACTGGCAGCCGGGTTGTGCGGATTCGCGGGCGTCTCACCGTCGAGCCGAAGATACGTATGCGTCTCCTCCACGAGACCGTACGGCTCGCTCGCCACCACGAACGCGTCATCGGCGATACCGACGTACAGCCCCTGTCCACTACCCCGCAGCGCGAGGAACACCCGCCCGGGCGCCGCGCTGGAATGCGCGCCGATGGCCACCGAACCCTCGAACGTGGCCACCGCATCACGGAACGCGTCGACGGGTTGCGCCCCGGCGTCCACGCCGCGCGCGAGCAGCGCGGGGATGACCTTGGCATCGGTGGTGATCTCCGGCGCGACGTCGAGGTGGTGGAGTCCGACGAGTTCGCTGTAGTTGTCGACGTCGCCGTTCAGCGCGGCCGCGGCGTAGGACGACCCGAAGCGACTCACCTCGGCATGATCGAGCGGGTGCGCGTTGGCCTCCGAGATGATGCCGACACTCGCCCAGCGCGTATGACCGAGGACCACCACCGCGGCGGTCGAGTTCGACAGCGCCGCGTGCAGGAGTTCGTCACCGGTGATCGCCGCCCGCAGGATCGCCACGTTGTCGCCGAGTTCACCGATCTCTGCGGCGGCCTTGTAGACGAAACAGATCGCACCGTCGACGCAGCGGACCGACCGTGACCGGTGGAGCGAGTCGGTGCGGTCCGCACACTTCGCGAGGACATCGGACGAGTCGAGATCCAGCGCATGCTCGCGCACGATGATCTCCACGCCGGCGGAATCCCGGCCGCGCACTTCGAGCCGGTCGATCGATGCCAGCGCCACTTGGATCGAAAGGAAACCATCGAGCGCGGCCTCGGTCCGCAGCGTGCCCGCGAGGTGGGCAACGGCGGCGGCAGTGGCGAGCCGGTCGTGACGCAGCGCCCAGAGGCGGTCCTTGACCTCGACGAGCGCGGCATTGAGGGCCTCACCCGTGGCGGCCGCGGCGACCGCGAACTCGGCATCGAGCGCGGCATCGAACGCCGTGACGAGCCGGTCCTGACCGTCCAGCTCGGCGACGAGTTGCGCCACCCCGGCCGGGTCCGCGATGAGGGCGCGCACGCCGGGCCCACCTCGCAGTGCGGCATCGACCGTGCCGAGGTGATGGGCCGCCGCCTCGAGGTCGCCGACCCATGTGCGTGCGCCGCTGACCGCTCGAGTGAGATCCGCCGTCGCCGCGGCCGCAATCGTGCGGAGCGCATCCAGCTCTGGAACCGGTCGGTCGGAGGGTCGACGGACGACCGCCACAATGCCGCACATCAGGCCGAGAATCCTACCGGGCGCACGGCGGGGTCAGCGGTCCGGTGATCCCAATGCGTGGCGTAAGGAATCGGCCAGCAAATCGGCGGTATCGGCGGCAACCGTCTCGGAGGCGGCCTCCACCATCACACGCACCACCGGCTCGGTACCGGACGGCCGCACGAGAACCCGACCCTCACCACCCAACGCGGCCTCCGCCGCCTCGACCGCGGCCCAGAACGAGTCCGCGTCGCCCAAACCCTCACGATCGGCGACCTTCACGTTCACGAGAACCTGCGGATACTTCGTGACCACCGAGGCGAGCGCGCTCAGCGGCACGCCAGCTCGCGCCACCGCATCGAGGAGCAGGATCCCCACGAGGGGACCGTCGCCGGTCACCGAGAACCGCGACACGATGATGTGGCCCGACTGCTCTCCGCCGAGCACCAGGTCGTGATCCTCCATCGCGGCGAGGACGTGACGATCCCCGACCGGTGTGATCATGACGTCGATGCCGCGCGGTTCGAGCGCGCGGGTCAGGCCGAGATTGGCCATCACGGTGGTGGCGATCGCCCCGTGACGGAGCTGGTCCCGCTCGTCGAGGTCGATGGCCAAGATCGCGAGAATGTGGTCGCCGTCGACGATCGCGCCGGTTTCGGTGACGGCTACCACTCGATCCGCGTCACCGTCGAACGCCAGCCCGGCGTCGGCACCGGCGCGAACCACCTCGGCGGCCACGACCTCGGGATGCGTCGATCCGCAGCCGGCGTTGATGTTCGTGCCCGTCGGCTCGGCGTGGATCACCAGGACCGTTGCGCCGAGCGCACGCAATGCCTCGGGGGCGGAGTCCGACGCAGCACCGTTCGCACAATCCACGACGACGGTGAGCCCCGCGAACGGCGACCCGCCTCCCGCCGCGTTCGTCAGGTGCGCGATGTAGTCGTCGGTCGCGCCACTCGCCGTGCGCACCTCGCCGCGCACCGCATCCGCCGACGCACCGTCGAGGGGGACGAGCACCGCATCGAGCGCGGCTTCCACCGCTTCTTCGGTCTCGTCCCGGAGCTTGCGCCCACCCGGCTCGAAGAGCTTCACGCCGTTGTCCGAGAACGGGTTGTGACTGGCCGAGATCATCACCCCGGCCGCGCCATTCGCCGCGCACGCCGCCGCGAGCCCGGGCGTGGGCAGCACACCGAGGAGCACCGCGGTTCCGCCCGCCGACGCAATGCCGTCGGCGACGGCAGCCTCGAAATCCGGCCCCGACTCGCGTGTGTCCCGGGCGATCAGAAAGCCGGCTTCGACCCCGAGGGCGCGCACGGCGGCGACACCCAACGCGTGCACGAGTTCCGTGGTCAGTTCAGTCCCCGCGGCACCACGGATGCCGTCGGTGCCGAAGCGCGCCGCCATGAGGCGAAGCCGAACGGTGATCTAGCGCTTGGAGTACTGCGGCGCCTTGCGCGCCTTCTTGAGCCCGTACTTGCGGCGCTCCTTCTCTCGCGCGTCACGCGTGAGGAGGCCGGCCTTCTTGAGGCCCGGCCGGGCCTCGGGGTCGAGTGCGAGGAGCGCCCGGGCGATGCCGAGACACAGCGCGCCGGCCTGACCCGCGATCCCGCCACCGCGGATGGTGGCGTCCACGTCGTAGACATCGGCGGTCTGGGTCACGCGCAACGGCTCGGTGGAGGCCATGCGATGGGTGGCGATGTGGAAGTAGTTCTCGATCTCACGGCCGTTGATGACGACCTTGCCGGTACCGGGACGCAGCCGGACTCGCGCGACGGCTTCCTTGCGGCGGCCGGTCGTCTGGATCAGGGGCTTGCTCACTTGGCGGTCCTCGAAGCGTTGGTCAGGACACGCGGCTGCGGCTCCTGGGCGGCGTGGGGGTGGGTGGGGCCCGAGTACACGCGCAACTTCTTCAGCTGGGCGCGCCCGAGACGAGTCTTGGGCAACATGCCGCGCACGGCGAGCTTGATGACGCGCTCGGGGCTGCGGGAGAGCAGGTGACCGAGTGATTCGGACCGGATACCGCCCGGGTAGCCGGAGTGGCGGTAGTAGAGCTTGTCCTCGGACTTGCGGATCGAGATGTCGAGCTTTGACGCGTTGACCACGATCACGTGGTCACCACCATCGACGTTGGGTGCAAACGTGGGCTTGTGCTTGCCCCGCAGCAGGATGGCAATCTCGGTGGCGAGCCGACCGAGCACGATGCCCTCGGCGTCGATCACCTGCCAGCCGTGATGAATGTCCGACTCTTTGGGGTGAAAAGTACGCACGAAACCGCTTTCCTCGACTGTCGCCCCGCACCGCGAACCAATACCCGGCCGGGCGCGCGTCACCACGAGAGGTGACGCACAAGGGGAGTGAGACTACTCGCGGCCACCCAATCGGGCCAAGCGAGGAACGACGCTTCTGCACGCGTATATGCTCGCAGAATGTCAGCCGCCTACACCATCTGCCGGGAGGCCCGGCGAACCGCTGCGCTCACCCAGCGCGAGTTGGCGAAGCGGACGGGCGTCTCGCCGTCGTCGATCGCTCGCATCGAACGAGGTCGGATGGAACCGACCTTCGAGTTGCTCAGACGCCTGGTCGAGGGTTGCGACCAGGAACTGATCATCCAGGTACGCCCGATCGACTGGACTCGGCGGGCGAGTTGGGGCGATCTCGACTTCGAGGCCCGACTCCGAGCCATTCATTCCGCGTCCGAGTTCGCCGCGGCGGCCCAACTGGTTCACACCCCCACCGCGTGAGCACGTGGACCACTCGGGTCGTACCGCTCGATGCGATTGTGCTGCTCGGCACGCTCGGCGCTCATGGCGTCAAGTACGTGCTCGTCGGCGGACTCGCCGCCGTGGCCCATGGCTACACCGGCCTGACCCAGGACGCAGATGCCGTACCCGCCTTCGACGACGACAACCTCGCCCGCCTCTGCGCTGCGCTCGAAGCACTCGACGCCCAGATCTATGCGAATCCCCAAAGACGAGACCTCGGCGACGGTGGCGAACCGCCCGAAGCCGCAATGTTCACCCTCACGCCCGAGTCGCTCAGAACCAGGACCGCTTGGCAGTTCAGCACGACGGCCGGGGAACTCGACGTTCTCTTCGCGATCGACGGTCCCGGCGGCTACGACACGCTGATCCGATCCGCAAAGACCCTGACCGTTGGCGGCCGGCCGGTCCACGTTGCCGGGCTCGATGACCTCATCGAGTCCAAGGAGACCGCGGGCCGGGATAAGGACCTCCGAGCGCTCGGCGAACTCCGCCGACTCCGCCGACTCCAGCAGGGCCAATAACGCTGCTCCGCAGCCGCGCGCCACGTGCCGGCCTCTAGAGAAACGGGTTCTCGATCCGGACGCCTTCGATCAGCTGCCCGTGGTTCAGATCCTCGCTCAGCAGCACACCCGCGCCCGACCGCTTCGCCGCCACCACCACCAACGCGTCCCAAAAGGAGATCCGAGCCTCGGCTACCACATCGATCGCGGCCACCACATCGGCCGTTTCGGGCGAGAACGGGCGCCAGTCGTCGTAGGCCTCGATCACCGCACGCGCGTCCACCGCATCGATTCGATCTCGCCACTTCGTCGTCACGGTGACCACGAACTCTTGGAGCACCTGGATGCTGATCGCGCCATCGTGACGTGCCCACAGGTCAGCGATCAGGTGCTGTGCCTGCGCCTGCTTCGCGGGCTCATCGTCGTCGTAGGCGTAGACCAGGACGTTGGTATCGAGGAATCGCTTCACCGAACCGGGTGCGGGTTTCGTTCATGCAGCTCAGAGCGGCTCCAGTGGCGGTCACCGCTCCGACCTCGAAGCTGTTCGAACTGCCGAAGCACCTGCCGATGGGCCGCCTCGTAACTGTCATCTCGCTTCACGAGTTCGCTCAACTGTTCGGCCACGAGCCGGCTGACCGAGGTATCGCGTTCCGCCGCGATGACCTTCGCCCGACGAATCACCTCGTCGTCCAACTGCAACGTGATATTCCGTTTCGCCATCGGCCCAGATTACCACATGAAACCGTGCTCCACGTGAATATGTGGAGCACCGAGATAGAGTCGAAACCACACTCCGCCGATTCTTGGGCCGGTCCTCGGTACGCTGCTCGGCGTGACCCCGCCGACTGCCGCCCCTCACCTCATCGCACCCGAGCTGCGGGCCGATGCGGAGCGCGCCCTCGAGATCCTGCTCGATTCCCAGCTCGAGCCCGTCGTCGACATGGTGGTGATGAGCCACGGCGACCACTACGAGGCCGCCACCCACGACGGTTCGGTCACGTTCCGGCGCTCCGAGTCCGGTCCCCGCCAGTTCGAACGCGTGGCGAGTACCGGCATCGATCCCCTCGCCGACCAGTCGACCGACAAGTTCGCGCCGCTGGCCGACGAGCGCGCCAACGCCTATCCCCATCGCCGCGCGAATGCGTATCCGCACGCGTACGACACGATCGCGCAGCTCTTCGACCACCCGAGCGCACCAGACCTCTGCGTGATCCACTCTGCGGCCCACAATTGGGAGGACCAGGGCGGTCACCGCGGTGAGCACGGATCGCTGGGTGTGGTGCAGGCCCGCGCGCCGTTCGTGATCGCAGGGAAGGGCGTCCGCAACGACGGCCTCGTCGCCCGCAGTGGCCGACTCGTTGATGTGGCCCCCACGATCCTGCATCTCCTCGGCGCCGCACCGCACCCGGATGGCACGTACCTGGCCGGTCAGGACGGCGAGGTACGCCACGACGTCCTGGACCTCGACGCCGGACGGCCGCAGCACGTGATCGGCTTCCTGTTCGACGGCACCAATCCGAACGTGCTCTACGACATGGCCGCACGCGGCGAGGCGCCGAACGTTGCGCGGTTGATGGCGATGGGCACCGCGTACCAGCACGGCGCGATGGCGAGCCTGCCCACGATCACCCTCGCGAACCACACGTCGATCATCACCGGGCGCCACCCCGGACACCACGGCATCTTGAACAACGCGTGGTGGGACCGCGCCACTGGCACCCAGATCATCACCAACTCGAGCGCCACCTGGCCGGCGGCGATGGAGATGCTGATCCCGGGGACCGAGTCGATCCACACCGCGATCCATCGCACGTGGTCCGACGCGTTCACCGCGTCCTGCAACGAGCCGTGTGACGTGGACGCGAACTACTCCACGTTCGACTTCTTCCGCCGCGGCGAAGTGCCGCCGATCCCGAACGATCCGATCGGGCTGCCGCACTCGACCGAGCGGTTCGTCCGCCCGTCGAAGGACTATTCGTGGTCCACCATCGTTGATCACATGTGTGTGGAGCAGGCCGTCGGCATTCTGAGCGGCCACTACCGGGACGCGAGTTATCCGCTCCCGAAGTTCATGTGGGTCAACTTCACGCTCACCGATTCCGCGATGCACGAAGGCGGTCCGCACTCCGAGATCGCAGCCGCGTCGATCCGCGACTCCGACGCCCGCATCGGCGAGGTGATCGCCGCGGTCGAGCGCGCCGGCGCGTTCGACGACACCGCGTTCGTGCTGGTGGCCGATCACGGCATGGAGGAGAACGACCCGACCGTGCAGGGCGACTGGGACGTGCCGCTCAAGGAATCCGGTCTGACCTTCCGAGACGAGGCCTACGGATTCCTCTACCTGGGCGTCCGATGACTCGCACCGGCGCCATCGGCCGGCGCGTCGCCGTGACACTGGTACTCGGCGGCGCAGCCGTCGTCGGGTTGAGCGCGTGCGGCAGCGACGCGAAGGTGAAGACCACCGAGGACGGCAAGATCACGGTCAAAGGGTCGGGGAAAAAGGCCGAGGTCACCATCAAGGGTGACGGCAACGACCTCACCTTCAACCAGCAGAAGATTCCGGCCGGGTTCCCGTCCGAGGTCCCGCTTCCGAAGGGTTTGGCGCGCATCGCGGCGACGTCCGGAACCGCCGAGGCGAAGCCGCTCTTCCAGGTCACCTACGGCCTCGGCGCCGCGACCGGCATGGCTGCGCTCGCTACGTACCAGCGCGAACTCGCAGACGCCGGGTTCACGATCGATCAGCCGACCGCGTCCGACGACGCCGGGGCAAACTCGGTGATCACCATGGCGGCGACCGGCCAAGGCTGGCAGGTCAGCACCGCCAGCATCCCGGGGCCCAAGCCCCAAACCCTCGTCATCAGCGTCACCCGCTAGCTCCCCCCGTCCCGCAACTCGCACCAAAAGCGCAAGCCATAGCTTGCAAAATGCGCGTGGGTTCGCAGACGGGATGCGGATTTTCCGTTCAAGGCGATGGACCGACCCGCCGACAACTCCTGGCACAGGGTGCAGTCGGGACCTTGTGAGCGGAGGACCGAATGCAGGCGCGCGGTGCGCGAGTCCTAGTAACGCTGTCCTTGCTCTTCGGCGCGCTCATCTCGACCAGCGGGCCTGCGACGGCCGTCACCGCCGACTCCTCGATCTCCTACGTCTCCGAGCCCGGCGACTCGGTCGGCGTCGGAGGAAGCGCAACCTTCGCCGCAGCCGACTCGCTCGGACTAGAAGGGAGCTCCCGCCGCATCAGCTTCGGTGCCTTCAGATCCGGTCCCGAATGGCTGAGCGGTGAGTTATCACCACCGAACGGTCAGCGCCTCGCTCCCGGGGTCTACGAGAACGCAACGAGATCCCCCTTCAATGTCGGGAGCGAGCCCGGAGTTTCGATCGGCATCTCCGGAAATGGATGCAGTAGAAACCACGGCCGCTTCGTGATCAACCGAGTGTTCTACGACGCGAACGACACGCCCATATTGCTCGACGCTGACGCCGATCAGCGTTGCGAGTTCCCCGATCGCCCCAGTCTTCATGTTCACATTCACATCGACAATCTCGCGGCCAGCAATCCGCCGACTGCAGCCGACGACGCATTCAACGTCGAGAGCGACACAACACGGGCCTTGGCCGTCACCCAACTCCTTGCGAACGACGCCGATCCTGACCCGGACGACACCGTGACATCGATACAGATCGCGACGCCTCCGTCCCACGGCATCCTGAACTCGATCGCAGGAGACCTCGAGTACACACCAGATCCTGCGTTCGACGGCTACGACTCGTTCGCGTACCAGGCGGTTGACGCGACCGGGCTTCAATCGGCACCAGCCAATGTCACGCTGACCGTCGGGACCCCACCTCAGGACCTCTATTCCTACGTCGGCGACGCCGACGACTTC
The DNA here is from genome assembly GCA_031422675.1 of Acidimicrobiia bacterium. Classification (GTDB taxonomy): domain Bacteria; phylum Actinomycetota; class Acidimicrobiia; order IMCC26256; family JAENVU01; genus JAENVU01. The sequence continues at coordinate 15,897 of JANPMG010000068.1, forward strand.
GTGAGTCAAGGTCGGAGCGTCACCTTCACACGCGGTGACAGCACGTTCGATTTGACCGGCGGGCCACGATCGCTTCTCATCCTTGTGCGAGGCAACACGGAGTACTGGTACATACGGCTCGCGCCGTCCGTAGGGTCAGACTTCCACGTCGGTCGCTACGACGGAGCAGTCTCTGAGCCCGTTGGGACTGAACCAACGCTCCAAATCTTCGGAGGTGGGAACAGCTGCAACACCGTCGGCAACTTCACGGTCAATGCGATCGGGTTCGACGCGGACGGGACGCCGAACATGCTCGACGCGGACCTCGAACAACACTGCGGCTCACCCACTGCACCCGCCCTTCGCGCGAGCATCCGCTACCACATCCCCGCCGTGCGTCCCACGACGAACACTGACGAGTTCGCCGTACAGGGAAAAGTGGACGTGCCGTCACCGGGGGTGCTCGGCAACGACACGGACGCGGACCCACGCAACACCCTCACCAGCTCGTTGATGAGCAGGCCACAACACGGGTCGGTAACGCTCGCCGCGAACGGTGCGTTCTCGTATCAGCCGGACCCCGGATTCGCGGGCGCCGATCGCTTCGTCTACCGCGCCGCCAACCCATTCGGCCTGAAGTCGGCGCCGACCATCGTCACGATCCACGCGACGTTGGCACCAGCGGACAGGGTGTGGATCCGCGGCGTCAACGGTGCCAACACTGCGTACCTGATCGGCGGTCCGATCACGGGCGGCGATGTTCGGATGACGACACGTTCGGGGGTTGCATTGCTCAACGGAACTGTGACCTTGCCCGACGGTCTGGGCGGCTCCGCAAGAGTCACGTTCACGACCCGAAACGGTCCCGTCGCAGGGACCGCGGTCGGCACGGTCACCGTCGTCGATCCGTTGCTGGGCGGCACGAGCCGATTCCGGATCACGGACACGCGGAGCGTGGCGAGACACCGGGTCGGAGGCCACGCGCTCCGGACCGCGGGAACTGTTGCCCGGCTCACGTTCTCGGCTCACGACCGTGTCACCCCACCGGCCTGATCTGCCGCCGGGCAAAGCAGAGGCCTACTCGGCGTAGCCGACTTCGTGGAGCGACAGACCGTGGGGCGGGGCCACCTGGCCGGCGGCGGCCCGATCCCGGGCGCGCATGATGGCGAGGATGTCACCCGGGCGCTTCTTGCCCGCGCCCACCTCCACCAACGTGCCGACGATCGAGCGGACCATCTGCCAGCAGAACGCGTTGGAGCAGATGTCGTAACGCAGGATCCCGTCACCGAGGTCGACCCACGTGGATCGGGTCACCCGACGCACCGTCGTGGAACCCTCCGGACCCTTGCGCGAGAAGGACGCGAAGTCGTGCTCACCGACGAACGGGTCGGCGCCGAGCCGGAGCGCGCGCACGTCCAACGGGGCAGGCACGTGCCAGGCGTAGCGAGCGCGAAATGGATCGGCTTCGGGCCGATTCACGATCGTGTACTGGTACGCGCGCCACTGGGCCGAGTGCCGGGCATCAAATCCGGCCGGGGCGACGGAAGCGCTGCGAACCACCACCTCCGGTCCCAACATCGCGTTGAGACTCGTCCGCACTCGATCGAGATCGACGTCCGAGTCGGTGGCGAACGAGACGACTTGGCCCCAGGCGTGCACGCCGGCGTCAGTCCG
>JANPMG010000069.1:0-6352 GCA_031422675.1 Acidimicrobiia bacterium
ACGGGCGGCCTCGTATCCGATGCCGCTGTTCGCCCCGGTGACCATCATCACCCGATCGGTGAGATCCGGGATGTTGTCTTCGCTCCAACGTTCCGTCATGAACCGACCCTACGACACCGCGGGTCCGGCCGCTCCGGCCCGCTCCGTTGGCCGCCGGCTTGGCCGCTGGGCTTCGGCACCTACGGTGTGCGGTCAACCGTTTCCGATCAACGAGAGGCAATCACCGATGCCGTCGGACTACGACGTGGAGTTCTTCTGGGACCCGATGTGCCCGTGGGCGTGGCTGACGTCACGGTGGGTGGCCGAGGTGGCGAGCCAGCGGGAGCTCACCGTCGATTGGCGCTTCATCAGCCTGCGCATGGTCAATGCGGACAAGAACTACGAGACGGACTTCCCGCCGCGGTACGTGGCCGGCCACGGCTCGGGCCTGAAGCTCCTGCGGGTGGCCGCCGCGATGCGCGAGGACGGGAAGCGGGACCAGCTCGGTGCGCTCTACACCCGCTTCGGTGGTGACATCCATGTGCGCCGGCTCCGCAACGAGATCACCGACGAGTTCGAGGCCGGGTTCCCGGATTACCTACGGTCGGCCGGAGTGGCCGAGCAGTACGTGGGCGCCGCCAACGACGCCCGGTGGGACCGCATCGTGGCGGCCGACACCGACGCCGCGCTCGCGCGCACGGGGAAGGACCTCGGCACCCCGATCATCAGCTTCACGCGCGATGGCGTCATGGCGTCCTACTTCGGTCCCGTCATCAGCACCGTGCCCCGAGGTGAGGCGGCGGTCCGGCTGTGGGACGCGCTCTGGGAAGTGGTCACGTTTCCCGGATTCGCAGAAGTCAAACGATCGTTCCGCGAGCCGCCGAACCTCGCCGACTCGCTCGGCTGACTCTCTCCGCTGATCTAATCGTTCGGGGTGCTCAGCAGCCGCGATCGAAACAACTCGAGGACCTGGTCCAGTGCGGCGCGGGTGGGTTCGCCGGGTTCGTCGATCAGGTCACCGGTCAGCACCGAATGATGCTTCGCCAGTGGACCGTCCGGATGGCCGTCGGCTTGGTCCAGCTCCACGGCGATGAAACCGTCACCGAGGCGTTCACGCAAGAAGTCGAAGCGCGCCGTCGGGACGAACGGGTCGCCGTCGAAACGCAGTCCGAGCACCGTCAGCCCTTCGTTGACGCAACGGCCGCGCACGATCTCGATGTCGGCATCGCTCGTGTCGATCGAACGCTTCCGCGACTTCGTGAGACCGATCGGGTTCGACGGTTGCGAGAGGACCGGTGCGATCACCACCGGATCCACCGCCATCGCCAACGCGAACCCGCCGGTGAAGCACATCCCCACTGCGCCGACGCCCGGCCCACCGCAACGTCCGTGTTCGTGGCGCGCAAGCGCGCGCAGCCAGGTGACGATCGGTGACGTGGTGCCCATTGCGAACGCGGTGAACTCGCGGCTGATGCAGATACTGGTGAACGTCCTGACGAGGTAGCCCGCTTGGGAGAGCTTGGACCCTCCTTCGGGATCCCGGCCGGCTTCGCCGAACAGGTCCGGGAGGACGGCGGTGCAGCCAAGGTCCACGACGCGATCTCCGAACCCCACCACGGCGGGAGACATCCCCGGCATCTCCGTGATCACGAGCACGGCGGGGCCGACGCCCTTGCGATACACGTCGTGGGTCATGCCGTCGGCGGTGAACGGGTACTTCTCGTAGGTGGAGAGATCACCTTCGGGGGCGCGGGCGCGCGAGTCGGCCATCAGATTCCTTCGGGTGGAGCGAGCAGGAACGCCGCAGTCTCGCGGATCACCGGTCGGCCGCGCCGGGGACCTGCCAGTGGGGTTCCCGCTTCGCCGCGAAGGCCGCCGGGCCCTCCGTCTGATCGGGGTGCCCCCACATGCCGATGAGCTCCTGGGCGCCCGCGCGACACGCGTCGGTGAGCCCGGATTCGAGTGCACCCCAGAGCGCCCGCTTCGTGGCCGCCATCGCCGCGGGGGAGTTGCGCGCGATGGTCTCGGCCAGCTCCTGGGCGCGCGGGCGGAGGGCGACGGCGTCGGCCACCACCTCCGAGAGGATCCCCAGTTCGTACGCGCGGCGCGCGTCGATGCGTTCGTACCGACCGATCAGCGCCATCCGCATGGTCGCCTCCATTGGAGACTTGCGGACCAGCGCGATGGTCTCGTAGGCGCTGACCTGACCCACCGATACGTGCGGATCCACGAACGTGGCCTCGGGCGCGGCGATCACGATGTCGGCGTCGGCGACGAAGTGGAGCCCGCCGCCCGCAACCACGCCGTTGACGGCGGCGATGACCGGCTTGGTCACTTGGTTGTGCCACGCCGACAGCTTGAGCGTGGCATCACGCGTCCGGCGCGACTGTTCGCGCAGCGCGTCCGGGTCACGCGCGAGTTGGACGACGTCGAGGCCGGTCTGGAACGCGGTGCCGTTGCCGGTGTTCACGATCACGCGGACGTCCGGGTCCGCGTCGAGTTCGAGCCACGCCCGTTCCAACTCGGCGAGCATGGTGGCGTCCATCGCGTTTCCCGCGTCGGGTCGATCGAAGATCAGCCAGCCGACGGATCCGGCGCGCTCGACCGTGAGCGTTTCGTACTCGGGCCTCACTGGTCGGGCGTCACTCGGTCGGGCGTCACTCGGTCGGGCGTCACGATCGCAAAGCTGGCATCGAAGGTGTCGAGCAGCGCGAGCAGATCCTCGAGTTCGGTTCGATCGCCCGTGACCGTGAGCGCGCCAGGATCGCCGGCGTCGAGCGTCACGAGTCCGCTGGCGAGCTGAGCGAACACCAGATGCGATGCCGTGAGCGCGCACGGCGCCGCCGGGTCGTGCCGATCGGGCGTGAAGTGCAGCGCCCCGTGTTCGACTCCGATCGTGCCGATCGTCGGCGGGTTCGGCGTGCCCGGGTCGGGTGTCCCGGGCGTCCCGGGCGCGCTGGACGAATCCGCCGGGGGCGTGATCGTGAGGTTGATCCGGAACCGGCGCGCCTGCACGCGATCGCCGTTGAGCCGGACACCGATGAGATCGACGAGCATCTCGGTGGTCATCGCGCGCAGCACGTCGACATTCGACGCCATGGACCCGCCGATCCGGGTGGGACCGTGACGAAGTTCGTGCGCGCCGGTGAGATAGAAGTCGCGCCAAGGACCGGACTCGCTCGCGTACCCGAGCTGTTCGAAGACGTCGGCCTGGAGGAGGCGTGCATCTCGATGGTCGGGCTCGGCGAAGACAACGTGGTCCAGCACCTGCGCAGCCCAGCGGAAGTCCCCGGCGCCGATGCACTCCCGCACTTTCTCGATCACGGCGTCGGCGCCGCCCATGAACTCCACGTACCGCACCGCGGCGTCGACGGGCGGGAGCGGATGCAGGTGCGCCGGATTGGCGTCGAACCAACCGAGGTAGCGCTGGTAGACGGCCTTGGCGTTGTGACTGAGGGTGCCGTAGTAGCCCCGGATGTGGAACCGGTCGTCGAGGCCAGGCGGACCGGTGAGGTCCTCGGCGATCTCGAGCGCGGTCTCACCGTGGTTGGCGCGCCGCATGGTCTGATCGTGGATCCAGCGGTAGGTGTCGCGCTGTTCGCGCATGAACGTGACGGCTGCGTCGTTCCCGAACCGCGGCCAATGGTGACTCATGAACACGATATCGGTCTCGGCGCCGAACAGCTCGATCGACTCGTTGAGGTACTTGCTCCACGCGAGCGCGTCGCGGATCTGCGCGCCGCGTGGCGTGTAGATGTTGTGCAGCGTGGAACTGCAGTTCTCCGCCATGCAGAGCAGGCGGTGGTCCGGAAGGAAGATGTTCATCTCCGCCGGCGCTTCCGTATCGGGCGTGTACTGGAAGCGCAGCCGGACACCGTCGACGATCATCTCCTCGCCGGTGTGGGTGATCTCCCGGGTGGGCGCAATCAGTCCGCTGGTCCCGAGGAGCGGGATGGCCTTCCCGAGTCCGCAGTCCACGTGGCCGAGCGCGTCGCCGGGCAGGAGCCGGCCGTACATGTAGCTGGCGCGGCGCAACATGGCCGGACCGGCCACCACGTTCTCACTGATCGCGGCTTCGAGGAACCCCACCGGCGCGATCACCTGCACCCGACCCGCCGCCACATCCGCGTCGGAGATCACCCCGCGGACACCACCGAAGTGGTCGACGTGGCTGTGCGTGTAGATCACTGCGACGACCGGGCGCGGCGCGACGTGGTGATGAAGCAGCTCGAGCGCGAAGGCTGCGGTCTCGGTGGCGGTCAGGGGGTCGATGACGATCCATCCGGTGTCACCGGCGATGAACGTGATGTTGCTGAGGTCCACACCGCGCACCTGGTACACGCCGGGCGCGACCTCGAAGAGACCGTGGATCGCGTTCAGGCGGGCCTGGCGCCACAGGCTCGGGTTGACCGACGTCGGCGCCTCTCCGGCGATGAACGCCCAGTCGTCGGGGTCCCACACCGCGTGCCCCCACTCCGCATGCACTACCGGACCCGGCAGGGGCACGATCCGACCGCGTTCCGCGTCGGCGAAATCAGCCTCGACCCGGGGCAGGGTCGCGCCCAGAGCCGCATTCCGTGCCGCGGTCCGTTCGCCGGCCGGCTTCCGATCCGTTGTCTCCATGTGCCCCTCCGCCGTGCGACTGCGGTCGACGCTACGCGACGCCGGGCACCCCCGTCCCCGCCCGCGCTTGTCGGCTGAGCCACCTCGGCGACGCTTCAAGCACCAGACGCCCCGCGGTCTCGACCTGCGCGCCACCGCCATCCAGCGCGTTTGCCATCTGAGCCACCTCGGCGACGACTCAGGCACCAAGCACGGGCGACGCGCGCAGGTGCCGCGGGTCAGGTGGCAGGTTGGAGGTGAACGTCGGCGAGGGGGTCGTCGGCTTCGACGATCGGTGTCCAGTACGCCAACAGCGCGGCCGCCGCGGCGAGATAGAGCCGGTCGGCCGCCGGATCAGACGTCATGGCATCGAGACACGCGAGCGTGTACTTCACGAGGTGTGCGTCCCGGCGCGCGCAGGCGCGCGTGACGATCTCGGTACGAATCTCGGCGACCTCGTGGTCGGCCGCGTGAAACGCGTGACCGGCCACGCTCGTCATCCCACCTTCCACCGCAGCCGCGAACGAACCCCGAGAACGGGGAAGCACCACGGTCGTCGGAATCGGGGTATCGGTGAGCGCCGCGAGGAATCCGACCACGTTCGATGCGGCCACCGCGACTCCGAGCGACGGATCGTGCAGATCCGGTGCGATCTCCAACGCCGCCTGCGCCATGGTCAGACAATGAGTCCATCCGTACGGCGCGTGCTCGGCTGGCCCCATGACCATGGCGCGCGCCGCCGCCCGGAGCACTGCGGGACGGGCCTCGGACGCGTTCACGCCACCGAGCGCCGGCCGAAGCAGCTCGGGCGCTACCTGCTGATCGACCTGATGCATGAGCGGGAAGATGAACGTGCTCCCGGGCACACCGAGCGGGGGCACCGAGGCCAACGCGTCGGCGAGCGCGGCAGCCGACCCACCCGTAGCCGGGCGTTCCTGCACCCACTCGAGTTGGAGGTGCGGAAATCGCCCGAGCTCGCGTGCCAACGGTCGCAGCAGTGCGCTCGGAGCCTCGCCGCGGGGCGAAACGCGCGGCAGTTGGTACAGGAAGATCGGGGCGTGCCCGGCGGCCGCGAGCGCCGGGAGCACCGCGTCACCGATCAGGTTCGTGAGCGACGATCCGTGTGCGTTCGCCGCGAGGTTCACTGCCGCCTGATCCGTGGCGTCGAGGTCGGCGGCGCGGAGCGCCGACACCAACGCGGCCGCGGCCGGACCCGGATCGGTCGGCGTCGGAGCAGCGGAGGCCGGAGACTCCATCGCCGGCTGGGCCTCGTACTCGGCCGCCACGGCGGCGAGCCGCACCCGAGCGCGATGCCGGCCTTCGGGTGCGACCCAGGGGAGCAGGGCCGCGCGGGCCAACACCTCGAGTGGTGCGTGCAGAATGAAGGAATCCGCGTTCGCCTCCCGTGGGACCTGGACGAGCGCCGAGACCCGCGCCACGAGGTCGGCATCGGAGCTGGCGTCACCGCCCAGTTCCGCGTAGGTACGAAGGATCTGGTCGGAATCGATGCGCTCGGCGCTCATCCGGGGTACCATAGAAGTTGAAGTCAGCTTTATGTCAAGGCCCGGAGCGGAGGCACAATCGCCATGGACGACGAACTGCTCCCCATCGGTGTCGTGGCCGAGCGCACCGGCATCGCCGCGTCGGCGCTGCGCTACTACGAACGCGAGGGACTGATCTGGTCCGTCCGCACCGACGGCGGCCAGCGACGGTACGAACGCGACATCCTGCGCCGCCTGGCATTCATCCGGGTGGCCCAGACCGTCGGACT
>JANPMG010000070.1:0-5467 GCA_031422675.1 Acidimicrobiia bacterium
AGGACTTCGGTGACCCGGGGGTCGTCGATGACTCCCCGGTAGTCCACGTCCGAACCGCGCGTGACCGTGAGGTCGGCGTCCTCGAAGAGCTGGAACGTGGCTCGTTCGAGCGAACCCTTGGGCAAGACCAGTCGCAACATGTCAGGGAGTTTCTAGTCGCGGACGGGCGGGATGGACCGGAGCAATGCGACCATCTCCAACGCGGTCGCCGCCGCTTCCTCCCCCTTGTGGCCTTCGGAACCGCCGATGCGGTCCACCGCCTGCGCGTGGGTGTTCGTGGTCAGGATCCCGAAAACGATCGGCACACCGGTGGCGAGCGCCACTGCTTGGAGACCCCGCGCGGCCTCCCCGGCGACGTATTCGAAGTGGGGCGTGTCACCGCGGATCACCGCCCCGAGACAGACCACGCCGTCGACGGTTGCGGAACGCGCCAGTTGCTGGGCGACCAGCGGCAACTCGAAGGCGCCGGGCACTCTCACCACGGACACCGCATCGGCGGCAACGCCCTGGTTCGAAAAGGTGCGCTGCACGCCTTCGAGCAGCGGCTCGGTGATGTCCTCGTTGAACCGCGCGACCACGACGCCGAAGCGCATCCCGGTGCCGTCGACGGTCTCCGCCGGTGCTGCGTACTCACCCATTCGTCTTCTCCCAGGTTGCGCGGTCGAGTCGGTACAACACATGCGGCAGACCCGCGTGCTCCACGTCGCAGTCGTAGGCGAAGCCGAGCTTCTCCATCACGCGACGCGAGGCGAGATTGGTGGTCATGGTGCCGCTGATCACCTCGGCCAGCGCGCAGTCGGTGAAGGCGATCTCGGCAACACGGGCCGCAGCCTCAGACGCGAGGCCTTCGCACCATCGATCGGCGATGATCGCCCATCCGATCTCGGTACCGAGGTGACCGCCGAAATCCATCGGATGCAAAAGGACCCATCCGACCGGCCGACCTGTCGTGCGATCGTCCAGGAGCCACACACCGTGCGCTTCGTGTTTCCAGAGGTCGTCGAAATGCGTCATGAGCGCGCGGACTTCGTCGCGGTCCCGACCCCCACCGAGCCACTCGGTGACTCGCGCGTCGGACCACGTCTCGACGAGAAACTGCTCGTCTGTTGCGCTCGGTCGCCGCGCGGCCAGCCGATCGGTCATGAACCGCTCGGGGGCGCGACTCACGCAGTGGTCTCCGTGTCCGTTTCTTCCAATCCGAGGAGGTGGCCCATCTTCTCCTGCTTGGTGCGCAGGTAGGCGATGTTCTCCGCGTTCGGCGCGATGGAGAGCGGGACTCGTTCCACGATCTCGAGCCCGAAGCCTTCGAGACCGCCGTACTTGGCCGGGTTGTTGGTCATGAGGCGCATGGTCGTGATGCCGAGATCGACGAGCATCTGCGATCCGATGCCGTACTCACGCGAGTCGTTCGGGAAGCCGAGTTCCTCGTTCGCCTGCACGGTGTCACGACCCTGGTCCTGAAGTGTGTAAGCCCGGAGCTTGTGGCCCAGGCCGATGCCGCGCCCTTCGTGGCCCCGGAGATAGACCACCACACCCCGACCTTCGGCCGCGATCTGCGCCAGCGCGCCGTCGAGCTGGAGACCGCAGTCGCACCGCATCGATCCGAAGACGTCCCCGGTCAGGCACTCGCTGTGCACGCGCACCAGCACGTTGTCCTGGCCTGACACCTCGCCGCACACGAACGCCATGTGCTCCACACCGTCGAGGAGGCTCTCGAACACGTAGGCGGTGAAGTCGCCGTGGCGGGTCGGGATCCGCGCTTCGCTCACCCGCCGCACCAGCTTCTCGCGGTGACGACGAAAGCGGATCAGGTCCGCGATCGAGATGATCTGCAATCCGTGCTCGGCCGCGAACACCTCGAGCTCGGGCATACGCGCCATCGTGCCGTCGTCGTTCACCACTTCGGCCAGCACACCGGATTCACTCAACCCGGCGAGTCGGGAGAGGTCCACCGCGGCCTCGGTGTGACCGGCGCGCTTGAGCACGCCGCCCTCGCGGTACCGCAACGGAAAGATGTGGCCGGGCCGGGCGAAGTCGTCGGGCCGGGATGCGGGGTCGATCAGCTTCTTCACTGTCGCGGCGCGATCCGCGGCCGAGATCCCGGTGGTCGTCTCCACCGCTGCGTCCACCGACACCGTGAACGCGGTGCGTTGCGACTCGGTGTTGTTGCTCACCATGAGTGGGAGTTGGAGCTCGTCGAGCCGCTCCCCCATCATCGGCATGCAGATCACACCGCTCGTGTAGCGCACGAAGAAGCTCATGGCCTCGGGGGTGATCATGTCGGCGGCCATGATGAGATCGCCCTCGTTCTCACGGTCCTCGTCGTCGACGACGATGACGATCTCGCCCCGCCCGATCGCAGCGATCGCGTTCTCGATGTGCGTGAACATCGGTTACTCCCTGGTCGCGAGCAAGCGCTCGACGTGTTTGGCGAGGATGTCGACCTCGACGTTGACGAGTTCGCCCGGCCGCTTCGGCCCGAGCGTGGTGACGGAGAGCGTGTGCGGAATCACGGCGACTTCGATTGCGGACTCGGTGTCGTCCAGCGCGGCCACGGTGAGGCTGATGCCGTCCAGGGTGATCGAACCCTTCTCGACGACGTAACGGAGCAGATCCTTGGGGATCGTGAATCGCATGCGGGTGGAACCGTCCGGAAGCGGATCGCATGCACCGAGCGTGCCCACGCCGTCGACGTGGCCCGCCACGATGTGACCACCGAGCCGGTCCTCGGCTCGGACCGGACGTTCGAGATTCACGCCATCGCCGATCGCGAGGCCGCCGAGGCTCGTGCGGTCGAGCGTCTCGGTCACGGCATCCGCAGCCCAGTGGTCGGCGGCGAGTTCGACGACGGTCAGGCAGCATCCGTTCACGGCAATCGAATCACCGATGCGCGCGTCGTCCAGGACGGTGTGAGCCGCGATCTCCAGCCGGCGGCCGCCGTTGGTTTCGGCGATGGTGCGGATGCGGCCGAGTTCTTCGATGATGCCCGTGAACATCAGGCGCCCACTTCCACGGGCGTGCGGTCATAGGTGATCCGCACATCCTCGCCGACGGACGTGACGTCACTGATCTGCCACCGGGGCGCGTCGGCCAGCGTGTCGGCACCGGGGTACGCGACGACGGCCCGGCCGCGCTCGCCCAGAATCACGGGCGCAACGTAGGTGACGATCCGATCGGCGCGGCCCTCGGCGATGAGCGCGCCGTGGAGCTTGCCGCCGCCCTCGAACATCGCCTGGAGGACACGGTGATCGGAGCCCAGGATTTCGAGGACGGCCGCGAGGTCCACCCCGCGCCCATCCGGGCCGGCGCTGACGTCGACTGCCTCTACCGAGGCGGCGGCCCACGCAGCTCGTGCGTCGGCCGGCGCAGTCCCGGTCGTGAAGACAAGCGTCTTCGCCAGGTTCTGATCGAACAGCGGCCCCTCGACGGGCACCGAGCCCTTGGCGTCGAGGACGACGCGGAGCGGCTGACCGGCCGTTGCGACCTCGTTGTCTCGGACGGTCAGGCTCGGGCAATCCATTCGGGCGGTGGCGGGTCCGATCACGATCGCCTGCGACTCCGCGCGTATCCGGTGCCCGTCGGCGCGTGCCTCGAAGCCGGTGATCCATTGCGAGGTGCCATCGGCGGCGGACGTGCGACCGTCGAGACTCATCGCCGTCTTGACCAGCGCAAAGGCCCGCCCGGTCCGGCGGTGATGGAGATAGGGGGCGAGTTGGCGTTCGACGGTCTCGGCACCGACGCCGGTGACGACCTCAACGCCGGCCGCACGCAAGCGGTCGTGGCCCTGACCCGTCACATTCGGATCGGGATCTTCAAGCGCGGAGACCACCCGGGTCACACCCGCGGTGATGAGCGCGTCGGCACACGGCGGCGTCCGACCGTGGTGCGAACAGGGTTCGAGGGTGACGTAGGCAGTTGCGCCGCTCGGATCCACTCCGCGACTTGTCGCATCGGCCACCGCCTCGGCTTCTGCATGGCGACCGCCCGGCGGCTGCGTGGCCCCCGCACCGATGACGACACCGTCACGCACGAGGACGCATCCGACCCACGGGTTCGGCGGTGTGGCGAGGCGCGCCGAGTCCGCGGCGGAGATGGCCTCGGCCATGAACTCGTCGTCGGCTGTGGTCATGCTGTGTCCTCTTGGCCTGCAGCCGGGCCGGACGGCCCCGTTCCGCTGGCTGATCGGCTCGCCCGCGTGCGACCTTCCGCTGCACTCATGCTGGGCCCTCTAGGCCCACGGGGTATGCCGACGGAGGGCGCGCGCCGCAGCGGCGCGCGATGACCCGTCTGACGTCCTCTCCCATCCGGACTCTCACCGTCGGCTGAGGAATCTCACCTCATCGGCTCGTGACTGGCGGCCACGAGTTCGCGGGCTCCCACTCCATTCGAGTGGCTACCGCCGGTCGGGACTTGCACCCATACCCCGAGGACTCTGTTGTCTGAAGTTGTGCCGGCAAGATACCACGGGCACGCCGAAATTGAAACCTGTTCTATTTCCGCGTCCGACCCGGTTCGCTGGCCCCGCAGCCACCGATCCGGTGGTTCCGGGGCCAGTGACCACGTGGGGGCAGGTCGTCGGGGCGTTCGCCGGACGTCAGTGGGGGCGGCCACCGGCGAGGAGGTCGAGCGCGTGCGCCAACACCGGCAGAATCACCTCGAGCGCTTCGAGGGCGCCGCTCGCGCTGCCCGGGGTGTTCACGATGAGGCACTCACCGACGGTCCCGGCCACCGCCCTCGACAGCATCCCGAAGCCGCGGCCGCCCTCGTCGCTGGCCCGCCGAATTGCCTCCACCAGCCCGGGCGCCTCGGCCTCGATCACCTTGCGGGTGCCCTCGGGCGTGCAGTCGCGGGGGCCGAAGCCGGTCCCACCCGTCGTCATGATCACACCGGAGAAGCTGCGCGACAGGTTGCGCAGCGCATGGGCAACCTCGTCGGCCCCGTCGGCGGTGATCGCCCGTTCCACCACCGTTGCGCCCGCAGCTTCGAGGCGGGCCACGAGCGCAGCGCCGGACTTGTCCTCCCGGACTCCTTCGGCCACCCCGTCCGAGACGGTCAAGACCTTCGCATCGAACCCCATCCGGTCACATCACTTCCCCTCATGGCCCTGCGGGCCGGGCCGGTCGGGCCCCGCTCGACGAGATCGAGACCAGTACGACCCGTCCAATGTCTCGCTCACGCGCCCCAGGCGGCGGTGCGGATCGCGTGGGCGGCGGCGGCGCGGTCGGGTTGACCGAAGATCGCGCTGCGGGCGACCAGGATGTCGGCGCCGGCAGCGGCGGCGAGGGGGGCGGTGTCCAGGTTGATACCACCGTCGATCTCGAGCTCGACCGGCTGACCCCGCTCGTCGACGATCGCGCGCGCGGCACGCAGTTTGTCGAGCACGTCGGGCAGGAACGCCTGACCGCCGAAACCCGGATGCACGCTCATGAACAGCAAGATGTCGATGTCCTCCAGGTATGGGAGGACG
>JANPMG010000071.1:0-14643 GCA_031422675.1 Acidimicrobiia bacterium
GTTCGACACGTAGATCCAACCACCATCGGGCGTCGAGAAGCACGCACCGCCATCGGGAAACCGGTGCCACAAGTAACCCGACGCGCCGACGGGATGACCCTGGCGCGCGACGACCCGCGACGTGAAGCCCGGTGGAAGGGCGATGCCATTCGCGTCGGGCGGACCGAGCGCGAGCGGGGCGCGTCGACGCTCGTCCCCGGCGCCGAGCACCACGCTCGGTGCCGCCCCGAGCGCGACGGCCAACGCAGCGGTGGACGTGAGGAAAGTACGGCGACTGACACTCATAGCGGACCCCCCGCGCGGCTCCGATGGCCGCGAACTCCGAAAAGGGTAGATCACCGCCAGCCGTGCCATCGTCACTCTCGGTGGCCGCGGCGAGGGCGCGCTCGATCCGAACCACGCGGTTAGCAGCGCGACGCCACGCGGCGGCAACATCCGCGGCGCGCGTGCAACGCTACGAAAACCAGGTAGCGATCGGATTTTGTGGACCGGCACGGCATTCCCGGGGGACACGCTGTCCACAAAAGTGGTCGGTCTACGGACCCTTCACCGATGCCTGCACCGCGCGTCTGTCCCCAGCGTAGATGAGCCCCGAAACCCAACCAACCTCGACAGGTCTGCGCGGTTGCATTGGCATCTGTTGTCGCGTCGACCCGTGAACGGAGTCGGTGATCGCATCACGGCTCGGATTGTTCGCCGGACTGACGCCACTGGGCTGCATGAACGAACGCGGCGGTCACGACCGCGTGAATGCACCGGTCCCGGAGTGGCCGTTCACGGGTTGGGTCGCATCATGAACTCGGTCCATGCGTCGACCGCTTCTTCTTCGGTCATTGCCGCGACCACCGCCTGGTCGATACGGGCAGTCACGACGAGGCGTTCCGCGAGCCAGTTCGGCACAGCGTTGGGGGCTGTGGTCGCGGCGACGATCGGTGCGTCACCGGAGAGTGCGCCGAGACGTTCGACGACTTCGGCAAGGCCAACGAGCCCCGGTCGCGTGGTCTTGGCGGCGCTCACGCGCGCCGAAGCCTCTGCATAGACGTCTGCGTCGGTTCGAGCGCCGGCCGCCCAGATCTCGCAGATCACGGCGGCGCCGGAGTCGTCGATTCGGTAGACGACTCGCCAGGTGTTGTCACCGACCACGAGCTTGCGGTAGGTGGCGAGATCCTTCGCGAGCGGGTCTCCCGCGTCGGCGTTCTGCTCCAGGAGAAGGATCTTCTTCAGGACTCGAGGTGCGACCGACGGGCCGAGACGGCGCAGGTCGTCGATCGCGGCGTCGGTGAATACGATTGCTGCCACGCCGGTCACGCGGTTTCTAGTCGGCTAGCTCGGCGAGGCTTTCCCGGGTGTGTCCGAACGCCGCGAGCACCTCGTCCATGGATGTGCGCCGACCGGTGTCGGTCGCCTCGCGAGCGAGAACGAGGACCAGGTCTCGCAGGTCGTCGCGCAGCTCGCCGATCTCGTTGAGCTGGTCCATGCCGACGACTGCGGCCACCCGGCGGTTCCGACGGGTGACGATGACGGTCTCGCCGCGCTCGGCGCTGGCGACGAGGCCAGCGACTCCACGGCTGGACGCCTCGGTGACGGAGAACTCTGATTCGGCGTGCACCATGCCGCTAACTGTACAGATTTCTATACAGAATACAACTAGCGGCCACCGCGGCCTCGAACGCCACCGTTCTGTTGCTGCGCTCAATCCAGCCGACTCGCGATTTCATGCGCTCCCCCGGTCGCGAGTCAGAGTCTCGCAACTGGGCTCACCCAATCTCATCCCGGAGTCCATCGGTCCAGGTGCGATCGAATCCGTCGGCGTTGGGTCTCGTCGAGTTCAGTTGTGGCGAGACGCTCGTTCAGGGTTGTTATCTGAACGAGACCAGCGTCGGACGCCGCAATGCAGAACTCGATGTCCTTCGCGCGGCCCGCAGCGAGCTTAGAGATCACAAGGTCGTGCGGTTCGAGGCACAGTCCTCGCACCCCGCCGGTGTTGTCGTTCATGATTTCGACGAGGCGGTCCCGCCAACCACCGGGAAGGACCGCGGTGGCCGCGCTCACTCCGTCGGCGTGGACACCGTGAGTGTCGTCGAACATAGAGCCGGCGCCGAGCAGTCCGTCGATCAGGTCCGCCTTCGCTTCGTCGGGATCGTCCGTCGGCAGCAGGTCAGCTTCCATCGAACGGGTCAGCACCGCGTCGTCGGGGACCGCGACACTCGCCAAGATCGCCTGGCTCCCGATCACGATGATCGTGTCCTCACCGAGGAGCGCGCCTGCAGCTCGGATCAGATGCTCAAGCTGATCGCGCCGCACGCTGTTCCCGACTCGCTTGGCGAACCACCCGAAGACGGACATCGTCATCGAGCACACCCGTGAACGGCGTGACCTGCCGCAACTCGTAGCCACGCTCCCACGGATCGATCAACACCGCCACGACCTCCTCGAGCGAACCGTCGAGCAGCCGAACCCACTCGACCAAGCCGCGCCGCGCGCTGCGAGTCAGATCCGGGCTCGCCAACATCCGCTCCAACCGGCGACGCGCCCGACGCAACACCCGAGGCGGGTCGCGCAGCAACTCGGCTGCGGTGGCGCGACCCAAGGCCACACTCACCGCCGCCTCGCGCGTGATGCCACCATGCCCCGGCTCGCCCCGGGCGGTCGCCGAGCGGAGCCGCGTCACCATCGCAGTCGTCGGATCCAACCGTCCCACCTCGATCCGCCACACCGTCGACGCTGCGATCCCCGCCCGGCCCGCCAACCCACGGATCGAGAGCCCGGCGGCTTCTCTCCAAGCGCGTACCTCAGACCCGATCGTCATGCTGTAAGCCTATACGCATACAACCGACCGAAGTTCGAACGGTCCCCTTTGCGTGGATGACGAACGGCTCGTCGCAGTGGCGCATCGACGCGATCAACGGTGGTCGCGGCCGGCCGCCATCGGTTCGGTCACAGTCGTCGTTGTTCTGTCTCCACTCGCGAGCCTCGGGCTCTTCGACGAACTCAAGAAGCGCGACATCGAGATCGTGTAAGAGCTCGCGGACCCCGTGCGGTGACGCGTAGAAGAACTCACGGCGCAGGTTCACCCGGTTGACCCGACGGTCGTCAAGCAGCCGGTGAAGTTCATCTTCGAGCCACACGGCGTCCTCGTGGAACATTAACAGTGAGTGTCGTAGCGGAACGGAGGCGTCGCCAAGCTCGATGATCCGGTCACGTGGTTCCAAACGCCGGGTCATGCCGATCTTGACCATCCGCTGGCCGAAGGCACCGAAGATCGAGATGACGTATACGAAGCTGACGGTGGATCCAGGTTGAGTGCCGGAGCGCTGCACCCATCTCGTATGCGCGCACTCGTCGGATCGTGTGCGCCGGGCGCAGGCTTCCTGACAAGCGGCCGGAGGCGCAGCTGGTCGCAGTCGGTGGTCGTCGGTCGAAGCGACCCGGCTATTCGGCGGGTGGTACCGGTTCGTCGTCGAGAATCGTCAGGATGCCCGTCGAACGCAGCAACGTCGCGCCGGACGGTGCGGAGAGCACGACCGTCACCTCCTCGTCGCCCTCGCTCAGCAGGTCGGCGAGCACCGCGAGGCCCAGGACCTTGCGGACCTGACCGGGCTGGAACGTGATCGTCCCGGACGTGCGCCCCTTGTAGTCGCTCCCCACCGTCGCACCGGCGCCGGTGACCGTGTAGCCGACGGTCGCGGTCGCGGTGCTCGGCAACGAGAGTGTCACGGCCAACTTCGCGGCCCTGGGCTTTCCGACGTTGCCCTCGTAGATCGAGGCGTCGCCGATCCCGACGGTGACCTCGCTCGTCGGATCATCGTCGAGGATGCTCCCGGGTTGGAAACCAATAGAACGAGCCTCCACCAAACCCAGGGCGATTCAAACACAAGCAACAAGTCGTCGCGTCTTACGGCACACACCGACGCGAGATGTGCCCTCATGCCATTGGCCTCGGCCCATCTGGCAACGAGCAAGCACTCTGCTTCCAGTTCGCCGGGACTTCAAGCCAGGGTGACGCGGGCCTGCTGCCCGACAGGGATCGGTGGCGCTGCCTGTCGATCGCCGGCCTCAGCGAGATCGAAGTGCGCGACGGTGACTGGCACACGGCCGACAACCACAGTGCACGAAATTCTTGCATCGCCGACCTCGATCTTGAGGTCGACTTCTAGACCGACCGTCTCACATGCGACAGAGCGGTCCCAGGCCCAGCAGGGTCAGGCACGTCGTGCGGTAGGAAGCGCCACATGAGCAAGCCAACTCCAGGCTGGGAAGTTCGGATCAGATTTGGCGCCTCAGATCCGCGGTGACTCAACCTTGACTTCCTGCATCAACCAGGGTCGGAGCGCTTGCCGGACCAGTGAGAAGCGCACCCGTTCTTGTTCGAGACGGACGGACTCGCCATAGCGGTCCTCGACGAGGTCTTGATACAGCGATTGTTCCGGTTCGGTGAGGTTCGGTTGGTGTTCGCTGGTCGGCGTGGGCTCGGTGACGTATTGGCCGGGATGGGCGAGCAACGTTTCGCGGTCCATCAGGATCGACGCCACACGAGGGAATCGGGCTCGTAGCCGGCTGAGGATGGCGAAACCGTGCGTGTCGATGTCGCCCCAGTACACGAGTTCTCGGTCGTGAAGCCACGACAACGACTCGAGCACGGTGAGATGAAACCCCTCGCCGAAAATAACGATGGCGTCGGGAACCGCGGGAAAGGCGAGGTAGCTGATCTCGTTCTCGACGACGAAGACCGTTCCGAGTGGGATCGGAGAATGTGCGAGTTCGTCGGTACGGAGTCGAAGCTCGGTGATGCCTGAAGGGACGGTGGCCACCGGCGCCAGGAGACGAAACCGTGTGTAGTCCGGTTTGGCTCGGAACCCGAACCGTCGAACAAGATCGCTGTGGTTCGTGTCGACGCGATCGGCGGGCATGGTCGCGTCGAGAAGCTGCCGAAGGATCTTGTTGTGGCGCTCGACGAACTTGGTGTCGACGCCGGCCACGTCGATGTGGCGTAGGTAGAGCTCGGAGGTGTTGTGTTCGGAGATCCAGCAGACCGTTGCGAGAAGGTCTGCCCAGATCGCATGGTGCGCGATCGCGGCACCGGGGTTACTCGCGACCCACGGGACGAGCGCTGGCGCGTCTCGGGCGGTCCGGTCGAGGAGGAGATCCAACCTTCGGACATCGTCGACCGCGCCGAGCAGCTTGGCGAGCTCTTCGAACGAGTCGACACGGATGCGCGCGGGAAACTCGTTGGCGCCGAAGGACTTGTGGTTCATCACGCGGTACTCGACCCTCACGCGCGGCCGAGCAGCGGCCGTCGAGCTGTCCCTACGGAACCGCTCGGCCCAGAGGATGACCTCGTCGAAGTCAGCGAGGAGCTCAGCGGCGGTCGGTGCCTTGACCGGTAGGGCCACGGGCTCCCAGGCGTCCCCCGAGGCGTACGCCCGCAGGTACCGGCCGCTGTCCCACCGCTTCCGCAGCGTTGCAACGAGGTCGTCGAAGCGACTCCACCGTGAGGACATCAGGTCGATGCGCTCCTCGTGGCATCTTGCTCGCGGCGCCGGCGCTGATGCTCCTCGACGGTCAGGCACTGCAACCGCGAGTAGTTGCCGTTGAGGTTGTCGACGAACCCGACCGAGGAGACGTGAGGTTCGATGACCTGGATCTTCTGCAGTGGCGTCACGATCAGGAGCTGCAACCCGAGTCGCGTGAACAAGCCCAGCGCGTAGCGAGTGGAGTCGTCAGATCCGCGTCCGAACGCTTCGTCGATGACGACGAAGCGGAACGCCTTCGAACCGGTCGCGTCCCAATCGAGCTTGAACTGGTACGCGAGCGACGCCGCGAGGATCGTGTACGCGAGCTTCTCTTTCTGGCCACCTGACTTGCCGGCAGAGTCCGTGTAGTTCTCGTATTCGGCGTCGTCGTTGCGCCATCGCTCGGACGCGGAGAAGACGAACCATTGGCGGACGTCGGTGACTCGTCGGGTCCAGTTCCGGTCCTGATCGACGGTTCCTTCTCGACCCTTGAAGCGGTCGATGATGGACTTGACTTGGAGGAACCGGGTTTCGGAATACTGGTCGGAGTCGTTGGTGCCGACGACGTTGCTGGTGCAGGTTCGCAGCTCCTCGCGGAACGCTCGGATCTCGGTGTTCGGCGTTTGGTCAGCGACGAGTCGGATGTAGCGGCCGTCGTTGTAGTCAATGCCGTGGAGTGACTCGTTGATTCGCTTGACTCGATCGCGGATGGTGGTTTCCTGTTTGCCGAGCGCGGCTGAAAGACTCGCTATCTCGCGGATCGTGTTCTCGTTCAGGTAACGCTTGAACTCATGCTCGAACCGAGGAAGGTCGTCGGTCGCGACGCGGTGATGCAACTCGCGGTACTCCCCCGCCGACGCGATGGAGTCATCGAGCTCCGCGGTCTCCTGTGGATACGCGGAACGGAATCTGCCCATGGCGCGGACGACGCGTTGGCTCGCCAAGGCCTGCTTGGAGACGGCGTCGTCCCTGCGCGCGGCGAGGATTACCGCGACGGCTTGCTCAGCGTCGTGGATCGTCGTCAGCTCCATGACGGAGGAACCAGAGCCGGCCGCGATGAGCTCCTCGAGGTGTGGGAACGCGAGCCGAGCGCCGGCAAGCGCTTCGTTGTCTGCCAACAGGCGGTTCACTCGCGCGAGGTCTCTCTCGGCGTTGCTTTGTTTGGCTTCCGCGCCGCCCCGATCCCGTTGGAACTGGTTGAGCTGTTGGGTGAGCGAGTCGATCTCAGCGCGGACGCGTTCCTGCTCGGTGGTGAGCGACATCAGCTCGTCGGACGACGACCGAATTCGATGCGCTTCGGCCCGCAAGTCGGTGATGCGTTGGACGAGGCTCGACCAGTCGAGGTCATCCCAGTTGCTGTATTCGCGAAGGGCGGCGAGCGTCGTGAGCTGGCCAGTGACGGCGCTCCGCTCGGCGACCAGGCGGTCGATCACCGCGTCGAGTTCCTGCTGGCGGGAGTGAAGCGTCTGTGCGTGTTGGATCAGCGCGTTGATTTTCTGTTCGGTCGTCCAGCCGAGCACGTATTCGCGGCGGTCGCCGATCTGGCGGCGGTCGTCCTTCTCGTGACGGTTCCGGTTCTTGACCTGGCCTTGTCGAGTCACCGCCTGATCGGCGGCGCGGAACTCGGCCATCGAGTTCACACAGGCATGGTTGGCTCGTCGGCGAAGCTCGCCGCCCAGCCACGGCTCGAAGGCGGTGTGGGGTTTGATTTCGAGCAAGTCACAGAGCAGGGGGTGCGCGCCTCGGCGCTCTGGTGTTGGCGTCGCGACGTGGTGTTCGGGGACGCGGAAGTAGACGAGTCGGGCGTTGAGATGATGATCGTTGATCCAGGTAGCGACACGGTCGTAGTGCGCGTTGGGGACGAGCACCGACAGTGCGAAGTTCCGCAGGACGCGCTCGGCTGCACCCTCCCAGTCCGTGGCGTCGTCGCGAACTCGGATGAGCTCTCCGGCGAACGACAAATCACTTGCTTCGATGCCGAGGTCGCCACACATCTGCTCCCGCAACTCGAGGCTGCGTCGCGGCAGGTTGCTCTGACGGGTCCGCAAGCTCTGCAGTTCGCCGTTGACGGAGTGGGCTTCGTCGTCAAGCTGACGCTTCTCGTGACGGTGTTCGACCAGGCTGTTTTCGATGTCGGTGTCACGATCGCGGAGCTCCCCATCACGAGCTTCGGCGCGTTCCCAAGTCGCGCGGAACTGCGCGGCGACCGAGACCTCGACGAGACACACCCGGGTAAGGAGTTCGTTGAATCGATCGAAGCGGGTCCGTCGGGTCGGGAGGTCCTTGTCGCACCGCGTGATCGAGTCGTCGATCGCGGAGAGCCGATCGCCTCCTTGTCCGGCAATCTGGATACCGAGCTGCTCGTCCTCCTCACGGAGACGAGCAACGTTCGCCTCGTTCGCATGGATCTCAGCATCAAGTTGTGTGACAAAAGTGGTGAGCCGGGCGAGTTCGACGCCGAGCAAGTCCCGCGTGCGGTCGGCGAAGAAGAAAGGAAGCGCGGCTTGCCGGTCGCCGAGTTCGGCGATGACGCGCGCCTGCGCTTCGTAAGCGTCGAGGTCGTCGACGAGTGGACTCAGGAGCTCGAGCTGTGCCCGCGCGCGCAGCACGGCTTCGTGGGCATTGGTGAGATCCGCGAAGTGGTCGACGAGCGCCTCGATACGGTCTCGGGCGTCGAATGGTTCGAGCATGTGGGATCGGACGAAATCGTTGAGGTTGTCAACCGCCTTCATGGATACGGTTTGATGGAACAGGTCCATGGCCTGTTCGGACTCGATGCCGAGGTGGCGGCGGAAGTCCTTGCCGTAGTCTGGGAACGTGTCGTGGACGCGCGCCCCGAGCTCGCGGAGCTTGCGTCGCAGCCCGGTGAAGTCGGCACCGAAGTCACTGAAGTGTTTGGCGATCGACAGTTCCGTGTCGGCCACGACGAAGAATCGGTCGGGCTGGCCCTGGTCCTGTTCCCGGGTCCGGAACACCTGGGCGAGCGTGACGGTGGTGCCGAACCCTGTGTTGGCGAACACGCCGAGAACGACGGAGTAGTGCCGTGCGTCGCGCAGTCCCACCGGTCGTGATGTTCCGGTGGTCTCGTTGCGCTCTGATTTGTAGTGACCAAGTACGTAGGACCGCAGGTCGCGCTCCCGGGTGTCGGCACCGGCCGCCTTGTTGTACGAGATCCGGTTGGCAGGAAGCAGCAAGGTCGTCACCGCGTCGACCAGGGTCGATTTGCCCGATCCGATGTCCCCGGTGAGCAACGCGTTGCGCCCGTCGATGTCGAAGGTCCATACCTTCTGATCGAACGTTCCCCAGTTGAAGACCTCGAGCCGGTGCATCCGACATCCCGGCAGCGCGTCGGGCACGCCATGGGCCTGAGCATCTGTGCCGTGGTTGAGGTCCAGGTTCAGATCCATCAGGCGGATTCCGGCTCGAGCGCCCGGCCGAGGTCAACCAGGTACGCGTCGAGGTTGGCGTCGAACTCGGAGAGCCACTGCCCGTCGACAAATGCTCGGAGGATTCGGCGCACCTCAAACTGTTCGGTATCTCCCCGGAGGCGACGGAGGAAACCGAGCTCGACCACCTTGGTGAGGTAGGCGTCAACGTTCTTGATGGTGCGAACCTCGTTGCCGGATTCCGGGAGAAACAGGCGCAGCATCTCGACGATCTGATCGCGACTGAGCACCAACCGAGCATCGGCGCTGGACGCGTCGAACTCGGCGAGACGCTTGCGAAGCAGCGCCAGCAACAAGCTGACGTGGAAGGACAGCGAGTGCCGAACGACAAGTCGCGGCATCTGAGTTTCATCGAAGGTGTCGGGTCGGCTGCGCAGGAACGAGTAGCCATCGCTTTCGTCGACTTCGAGTTGGAGGCCGAGTACGCCAACGTGGTCGCTGATCTGGGCCCGCAGTTTCAGCAACGGCTCCCAGAGCTTCTCGTGGGTGTCGCGGTACAGGGGTCCTTTGAACAGCTGGATCAGCACCAACGAAAGATCGGAAGGTCCGTCAGTCGTTCGCACCGCGGCGTCGGTCATGGTGAGCCCTGGGGATGGCGTGCGAACGTGACCCGGGGGACATCGGCGACGCGCTCTGCTTCATCCGCGTTCCACCTGATCTGGACCCGACCGTCGTCGTCGAAAACGACATCCAAACCCGGTTCCCGCAGGGAGAGGTACCCGATCAGCTCTGCGAGCCCCTGGTCGAGCGGCGACTGGGCGATCACCTCATCGAGCGCGATCTGACCCCGGGGTCCGAGCACCGAGAGCACATGCTGGGCCAACGCATCGCGGTCGACGTAGACCTGATCGAGGAGCGCCGACGCATCGAAGTCGAGGTCGCCCGCTACCGCGGGTGCTCCCTCGAGCGGAATCGACCGGGCCCGCCGGTACATCGGCCGCTCGATCGGGAGCACAACACTGACCTTGGCGTCGTCGAGCTGCATCACCATTTTGGGGACGTCGAGATCGCGGATTTTCAAGGCCTTGGATTCGATGGCGCGGAGGAGTTCGAAGACCCGCCGGTTCTCGATCCACACGCGGTCGTCGAGAAACCGGCGAAGTTGTTCCGACAGCAGCCGGACGGTCGCTTGCGTCCGTTCGCTCGCGTCGATCCAATCGAAATGGACCTGTGCGAGGCGCGGATCGCGTTCGACGAGAGATGCGATCAGGTCCAAGCGGCCGAGCAACTCCTCGAGCTCGGTGCGGCGCTCCGACGAGAGGAGAAAGTCGTAGAAGGCGCGGAAGCTGCGGCCCTGGTCGGACTCGGCGATGCCCTGCCGGCTCGCGAGCACGTCGTCGAGAAGGTCGCCCTTCGACCCGTCCCAAGTCGCGATCTGTTCGCGGAGCCGACGGTCGAGCTGGCGGAAGTTGTCTTCGACCTCACGGAAGTCCGACAGGAGCTCACGTGCGGTCCTGGCGAACTGTTGATACCGATCACGTTGACTCATGGCATCGAGAACATCGACGTCGCCCTGTTCGGCGCGCGCGATCTCCTCATCGAGTTTCGCCCGCCGACGACGAAGTTCGACGAGGCGATACTCCGGATCGGTTTCTGCGCCATACACCATCTGGCGCAACAGCTCAAAGATCGTATTGAGCCGGGATTCCGTACCGATGAACTCCCGCGGGCGAAGATCGCCGACCCAAAGGAGCGCCTTCTCGACCGCGGGCGTGAGGTCGTAGTGGGCCTCGTCGGAGCCGGGGCGGTAGAACTTGCGCAACCATCCCCGCTCCGGAGCCGCCCAGTCGTCGAGATAGGCGCGGGCCGACTTCGGGAACGCGTCATCGCCGAGCCGTTGATTGAGCGCGTAGAGCTCGTCATCCAGCTCCGCCTCGAGCAGCGACACCGGAAGATTGCTCGCGTTGTCGTCGACGAACATCCGACCGAGGAAGCTCAATACGAGCGCGACATTGTTCGACCGCAGCAGGGCCCACGCGGGGTGATTGCTGCGAAGAAGTACCAGCTCGTCGTACTGCGTGTTCACGATCGCCGGTTCGCGTGACTCACGTCGGGGACCGAACCGCGGTTGGAAACGCTCATAGGGGAACGGTATGCGGTCGGTGTGACCTCCTGCCCCTCTGAGCGCGCAGCCTGCGGTCGTGCACGCGGACTCTTCGATGCTGGAATCACTTGGGTCGGGCCGATCTTCAACGAATCGGGTCCACAACCGGTCGATCGGTGGGCGCGATGCTGCCCAGGTTGATTCGACCCGGTCCGATGCGGAGGGCGTGATGGCACATGTACGACGGGCGCGCAGCGGCCAGGGTTGGGAGTCCCGATACCGGGATCCAACCGGTCGCGAGCGAAGCCGCACCTTCTCGACCCGCCGGATGGCGCAAGGCTTCGCGGATCGTCAGTCTGCGGATGTGCAACGGGGCGAGTTTCGAGATCCAGGTCTCGCACGTCTGACCGTTGAACATTGGGCGGAGGTCTGGTGGGCAACCACGGTCGATTTGAAGCTGAATACGCGCGGTGCGTACGAATCGATCGTGCATCGTCATATCGTGCCGACGTTTGGTGGTCGCGGGGTGGCCGGCGTCAACCGAACCGACGTCGCGCGGTTCGTTGCGGAGCTTTCCGCGTCGGGGATCGGGCCCGGAACTGTGCGCAGCATCGTCAGTGTGTTGCGTCTGGTGTTCGCGACGGCGCTCGGCGCCGGTGCAATCACTCAGAACCCGGTCATTGGGGTGCGCCTTCCGCGTTCCGCGGCGAGCGAGATGTTGTTCCTCAGCCCCGGACAGGTCGTCGCATTGGCCGATGCGATCGATCCGCGGTATCGGACGCTGGTGCTGTTCGCGGCGTACACGGGAATCCGCGCCGGGGAGATCGAGGCGCTGCGCGTGCAGCGCGTTGATCTCGGTCGCGGTGCGGTCGACGTGGTGGAGTCGCTTGCCGATGTGCGGGGTCGCTTGGTGTTCGGTCCGACCAAGACGTACTCGCGTCGCACGGTGCGCCTCCCTGCGTTTCTGTGCGATCTCGTCGCGGCGCATCTCGCGGATCGGCCTGTTGATCCTGACGCGCTTGTGTTTGTGGGTGAGCAGGGTGGACCGATGCGTCACAACTTGTTCTACGCGCGGCGGTTCAAGCCCGCGGTACGCGCAGCGGGGTTGCCGGAGCGGTTGCGGTTTCATGATCTGCGCCATACATGTGCGGCGTTGCTGATCGCGCAGGGCGCGCATCCGCGGGCGATGATGGAGCGCCTCGGGCATTCGTCGGTGCAGGAGACGATCGATCGGTACGGGCATCTGCTGCCGTCGTTGGATGACACGCTCGTCGAAGGACTCGACGATACCTACCGCTCCTCCGTCAGCGACGATCGATCGCGGATGCGGGTCGCGGCGTGAGCAGCGCGTCGGGTGATGGGCTTGAACCGATCGAAGCGCATCTGCGCGACGAGGCGCCGCCGGCCCATGCCGTAGTGGTGATCCGAGGTGGACCGTTGAGTGTCGAGAAGCTCGTCGAACATGCGGTGCGCCAAGCCCGGGAGTTCAGCTGCGCGGGCGCGCCGATGTACTCGGTGAGTGTGGATGCGACGGTGGGTTCCTGGAGTCTGGACGCGATTCTGCGGGATCGGCTGTGGTCCCGCTCCACCTACGCCGCCTGTTCCGCCGCCGGCCTACATGACGCCGGTTATGTGTTGTTGGCGACGCACGGCTCGCCGCACTACGACATCGTGCTGGCGGACGGCGAGCCCGCGACGGCCGCTACCCTGTTGGGCGTGTTCGGTACCGCGGAAGTCAACCCGTTCAAGCGGCGCAGGAGGTGACCAAGATGGCCCATCAGGTCGAGGGTGTGGAGATCGATATCCCGTGTGACGTGCAGCAGGTCGACGACACCGGCGATGTCTGGGTGTTCTTGGACGAGGCCCGCGATCCGGCCCGAGTCACGCCCGGCGCGATTGTCATCTCGGGCGATCCGGTCGATCCCGTCCTGGCTCGGGTGGTGTCACTGACGGAGCGGCCGGGCGGGATCAAGGTGCATCTCCAGGTCCTGCCGGGCGACCCGGGTGACTACGCCGACGCGTTGCGTCGCGCGCATCTGCTCTCCGCGTGAGATCGCCTGCACGAACCGGCCGCCGGACGGTGCGCGGGATTCTCGCGGGATCCAGGCCTCGATCGTCTCGCCGACGCCACGCTCGACCGCGTGGATCTTGGTCGTGACCAGCACCTTTACAAGTTCGCCCTCGTAGCTCAGGGGATAGAGCATCGGTTTCCTAAACCGTGTGCCGCAGGTTCGAATCCTGCCGAGGGCACTCAGTCGAAACACGTGCCTTGGACCCGCTCGGCGGCGGTCTCGAACGCGGCGCGGGCCACCTCGGGGTCCACGTCGGCCTCGGGTTGAGCGATGATCACGCCGATCTCGGGCGCCTGCGCGATCGCCAGAGCGAGACACCGAGCGACGGACGCGGGCGCGCCGGCGTCCGCCGCCTCCTTGGTGAACTCGGCCTCGATCTCGCTGTGGAGATCGAGGAGCGCGCCGGCGGTTTCGATTGCGGCATCCGGCGAGTTCAGCGTGGAACGCGCCCCGGGATCGCACGAGGTGACCATCACGGCACGACCACGGCGCTCGACGGTGGCCATGCCCGCCGGGAGCGCGGCCGCCCAGAGTTCGAAGTTCGCTTCGAGATCGTCGTTGCCAGCCGCGGTTCTCGCCTCGGTCACGATGCGCGTGCAGGTGCGGCCGTCGAACCGAAACCCTTGCGAACGACCGCCGGCCCACGCCGACGCGGCGCCGATCGCCTCGCCCGGACTGATGCGCGAGCCGAGGACCACGTACAGGTCGAACGCGCCGAACCCGTCGGACTCGCCGATTGCCTTCTCGCCCTTCCGGAGTTTGGGGTCGTTCACGCGCCGTGGCTTCGATTCGGTCAGCGGCGCGCTGGGTTCGATGAACATCTTCTGTGTGAACACGCCGCGCCGGAACGCGCGATCCACGTTGGCGTTGCCACCGTCGTTCGCAAGTACCTGGAGCACCGGCGGGCCGTAGCGATACGGGGCCGAGAACTCGAGCGTCACCACCGCGGGCACGGTCTTGGTTCCATCCTCCGCTGCGGATGCTTCCCGGTTCCGGGCCTTCCGGTACGCGCGGCGATCGACCACGCTGAGGTCTCGAACGTATCGGCTCTCGATGCGGTCCGCATCACCCTCGACGAACGCGCGCAGCGCGGTCGACGAACTCTGCGGATCAGCATCGACTTTCTCTTCCATGGCGGTGAGATCGAAGTGTTGATCTTGGAGCGCGTGGGTCAGCTCGTGGGCCAGCGTGACCCGCCGCGACACGTCGGGTGTCCCTGCACCGCGGACCACGATCTCCTCGTCGTCGGGCGAGTAGAACGCGAGGACCGACGACTGTTGTTCGTCGTTGATCGCCTTGAAGAGATCCACCTTGCCGGTGATCAATCCGGATGAACGCAATCCCTCCGTCAACCGATTCATCTCACGTCGGCGGGACTTGCTCGGCTTCGGATCGACGCCGACTTCCTTCTTGAAGTCGGCCTCACTCAGGAATCGGACGGGGACGGGATGGTCGAACTTCAAGCCGCGCCACTGCTCGACCCGCGCCGGCAGGTCGCCGAGGCGCGCATCCCACTTCGACGGGTACGACGATCCGGAGTCGAGGACACCCGAGCCGACCAGTCCGCC
>JANPMG010000072.1:0-23817 GCA_031422675.1 Acidimicrobiia bacterium
GCGATCATCATTCAGGCTCAGGCCGGCCGAACCGTGGCGACGACCGATCCCGGCGCCGCGGTGGACACGCTCGAAGCCATTGAAGCAGAGGCATCGCGAACGCTCGCCGAGATGCGCATCATGGTCGGTGCGCTCCGGCGAGGTGAGGATCCCGACCTCGCTCCGCAACGCACCGTGGCCGACATCAAGTTGCTCGCCGGCAACACCGGAGAGTCGCCGTACGTCGATGTTCAACTGTCGGGAGGTCTTGACGATCTCCGACCATCGGTCGGGGCCGCGATCTACCGCCTCGCCCAAGAATCGATCACGAACGTTCGTCGACATGCCCGCCACGCGACCCGGATCGAGGTCTCGGTCGCCGGAGACGACAGCAGTGTTTCCCTGACCGTGCGCGACGACGGCGACCCCAACCCCTTCGGCACCGGCGCTTCGTCGGGCTTCGGACTCGTGGGTATGGCCGAACGAGCCAAGCTCCTCGGCGGCACCCTCGAGGCCGGACCGAGACCGGAACGTGGTTGGACCATCACTGCGGTACTGCCCCGGGACGGCACCCCGACATGACCATCCGCGTGATCGTCGCCGATGATCAGCATCTGATCCGCACGGGCTTGAAAATGATCCTCGACGCCCAACCCGACATCGAAGTGATCGGGGAGGCTGCGAACGGACGTGACGCCGTGGCGTTGGCCCGCGAGCTCCGCCCGGACGTGTGCCTGTTCGACATCCGTATGCCCGAGATGGATGGAATCGAGGCCACTCGACAACTTGCCGGACCCGACGTCGAGGATCCTCTCGCCATCGTCATCATCACCACCTTCGACCTCGACGAGTACGTGCACGGCGCGCTCAAAGCCGGTGCACGCGGGTTCCTGCTCAAAGATGCCGGTCCCGCACTCCTGGTGCAGGCCGTCCATGCCGCGGCCGACGGTGACGCACTGATCGCCCCGAGCGTGACGGTTCGGCTCCTCGCCGCGTTCTCCGACACGCACACGAGGACACCACCGGTCCAGCCCATTGATGCGTTGACCGAACGCGAGGAGGAGGTGCTGCTCACCGTGGCCAAGGGTCGGACCAACGCCGAGATCGCCGCCGAGCTGTACATCAGTCTCAGCACGGCCAAGACCCACCTCGCCAGTCTGATGAGCAAACTCGGCGCCCGGAATCGCGTCGAAATCGCCATGTGGGCCTACGAGACGGGCCGCGTCAAGGGCTGACCGGCGTCACCGTTGGTGACGAAGTGTCGCCATCATCGAGGCAATGCGCTCGAGTTCGATACCCGCGAAGGTGGCGCGTTCCGCATCGCGCTCCTGATCGCGGGACCATTTCCCATGGCCGAGGTCGTCGCCGAACTCGGCGACGACCTCTACACCGAGATCGTCGTCTACTGCTCGAGCGCGACGTGCACCGGATCCGCGCTAGCGGCCGGCCTGCTCGAGGCGCGCGGCTACCGCAACGTCGCGCGGTACACGAAGGGCACGCAGGACTGGATCGAAGCCTGGCTCCCGACCGAAGGCAGCCCGCGTTGAACCTCGTCGTCGCGACGCGTGGACGGCGTCGAACTATCGGGCCCGACGACCGTCACCGCGGGCGGGAGAGGGGCGGCGCCATCTATTGCTATCGGGATATTCGTGTGGTACGACCCGTTGGCTCGGTTCACTGCACGGGGGATTGGTCATGCGCAGAGTGGTGCTGGTCGGACTAGTTGCGCTGGCGTTGGTGGGGTGCAATCTCGAGGCGGAGTTGCCGACATCGCAGTCGGGTCCGGTGGTGATGGTGGATGAGCCGACGGCGTCGGGGGGCCGGTACGCGCGTCTCAACGTCGCAGGCACCGACAAGGGGAGTGTGCAGTACAACTTCGTGCCGAACGGGAACTACCAGCAGTATCCGCAAATGATCTGGGTCCGCACCCGGTGTTCGACGGCGGGGAAAATGGTGACCGTAACGATGGACGCGACGGCGCCGGTCACGTGGGAGATCATCTGCCCACTCGGCGCCGATCCGGACGATTGGTCGTGGGTGAAGGTGACGCCGGTCGGTTCGAGTCAGCCGGCGACGTGGGACCTGTCCTCAGGTGGGACTCATTCGCTGACGTTGACGGCGTCGGTCAACACAGTGGAGATCGACAAGATCTGGATTGGACCGATCGGCAGCACCTCACCGGGCGGGGTCGGCGAACGTGGGACCAATGTGCGCCGGATCACGGTGCAGGCCGAGTCGGGCAGCCAGACCGGTTCGGCGTGGACCCAGGTGCCGGACTATCTGCCGGGGACCAACACCGCGATGCGAGCGAACGCGTCGGGACCGTCCTCGCCGGACTACACGACGGGCACCCTCACCTTCACCGTGAACGCGCCCGTCGCCGGCGAGTACCGGGTGTGGGCGCGCACGATGGCGAGCGACGACGCATCGAACAACTTCTCCGTGCAGGTGAACGGCGTCAATCTGGTGGGGCTGCAGGGCGTGACTCCGAGCGCGGATTGGCGTTGGACTCGGTTGAACTACGGGTTCCTCGGGCCGGTCAAGGTGAACTTGGTCGCAGGCTCGAACGTGGTTCGTGTCCAAACCCTCGAGGCCGGTGTGGTGCTGGACAAGCTGCTGTTCACGCTCGGACAGCACGATCTTCCCGACCTGGCCTCGATCCAGGATCCGTTCGCGGACGTGCACCCGGCGGGTGGTGAGTTCAACCTCCTCACCGAGGGCGACGATCAGTACGTCGCTTACTACAACGCGGATCGACGGCTCACCGCCGCACACCGCCGTCTCTCGGTGGGGACGTGGAAGAAGAAGGTGCTCACCGACGCCCGTGCTCTGTTCACGTACCTCGACGGCTTCGACACGCACAATTCTCTGAACATCGCGCTCGACGCGAACGGTGATCTTCACGTGTCGGGCAACATGCACGTCGAGCCCATGAGTTACTGGCGGACCACCACACCGGGCGACATCACTTCTTTGAAGTCGCCCACAGACCCCAACGGCCCCGCGCCGATGCCGGAGGCCGAGCCCGGCAACACCACCTATCCGGAGTTCTACAACGGTGCCGGCGACGACCTCTTCTTCACGTACCGAGGAGGCACGAGCGGCAACGGTGAGGAGTACATCAACAGCTACGACGTGATCTCGAAGACGTGGAGTGGCGTCGGGCCGAACGGTCTCGTGCCCGGTGCGCCCGCCCAGTACTTCGTGGGTGGGTGCGCCGCAGTCACCAACCCGGCCCAGCTCAGCAACTACAACCCTGCGAATTGCACGATCCCCGGTACGGCCCAGCGCGAGTACGCGTACAACCGGATGGTGTTCGACGGCTCGAAGTTCCACTTCGCGTGGAACTGGAGGACCTGGGACTATCAGAACAAGACCAACGTCATCTCCAGTCACGACATCTCGTACGCGTGGAGCCCGAACATGATGGACTGGTATCTCGCCGGTCAGCAGCCGGGCGTCGACCCGCCTCTCGCCTGGCCGCTCGAGTACGAAGGCGCCGCGGACCCCAAGGTCATCGAGCACTTGCCGCCGGGCACCGGCAACCCGACCGACCCGCTGACGATTCGTCTCGGCGGTGGGTTGCACAACAGCCTCTGGAACCTCTCGTTCGACGCGGCCGGCGAACCGGTCATCACCTACTCCAAGTTCGTGTACCCGGGTGGCAACCAGGTCGACTCGATCGTTGCACGCGCCCGCTTCGACGGGAGCGCCTGGGACATCACGCACCAGGCACCCTCCAACGGAGTCTGCGTCCAAAGCCCCACCGGCGGTCCGCTCCGAAGGGCGTCAGCCGAAGAGCTGCTGGTCGAACGCGACGGCACGCTCAGTCAGCGAGTCAAGGACTGCAACGGCAACTCCTTCACGAACAATCGGATCGCCGCAGGTGATCTGACCGCGACCCCACGCGGCTACCAGCCCGTCGACATCGTCCCGTCGCTACTGAGTGAGCTCGAAGGCCGATCGACCAACCGCGCCGTGTGCGGCAACTACACGGGCCCCGCAACCGGTCAGACGCTCGCCGGCTACAACACCACCCTCGACCAGAACACTCCCGTCGTCACCGTCAGGAGCCGCGGTGAGGCTGTCGGAGGACGGCAGTTCTTCCTGCGGTGGAGCCGCGTGCAGAGCCAAGTCTTCGCGCGGCCAGACTGGTGCAGCGGCGCTCCACTCAACCCGACCACCCTCCGCATCTACGAAGCAGCCCCGTAACGGTTCGCGCCATCCGTCCGGAAGGGTCGGGACCGTCCGGGGTTTTGTAAAACTCGCACGGCAGCATCGGGTGCGATCGGCGGGCGTGTTTGGCGCGGCGCAGTGCGGGGTAGTGAGCCCTTCGGCGGTGAGCACGGGTGGGTCCTGACCGCCACCCATTCGCGAGACGATGCGTGTGGTTCCGATCGAAGGAGTTCCATGAGTGACTCGAGTACGCCTATGACCGGTCTCGGCGACCGAATCGCCGGCAAGGTGAAGGAGGTGGCTGGCTCCGTACTCGGAGATGAACAGCTCGAAAACGAGGGACGACTCCACCGGGAACGAGCGGAAGCCGCGACGAAGGTGGAGGAACTCGAGGCTCAAGCCGAACACGAGGAGACCGAGGCGGGCCTCGCCGCGCGAGAACGAGCCCTTGTCGTCGCAGAGCAGGAACTCGCGGCAGAGGCAGCGGCTGATGTCCGTCAAGCGCACCTCGACGAGGAACGCATCCGGGCCGATCAAGAGATCGAGCGTGAGCATGCCGCTCGTCGGACAGCCGCCGAGGTCGACCGCGTCTCCGCACAACGCACCATTGCTCAGGATGAAGCCGCCGCCGCGCGCCAGCGCGACGCAGAGCTCCGTGAAGCGGATCAGCTCAATGCCGAGGCCGCGCGTGCGCGAGACATTGCGGGCGCGCTCGACCGGACCAGAGAAGGAGATTGAAATGACAATCACCCGCACCTTGGTGAATGGCGGACTTCTCGCCGCTCGCTTGCCCCTCACCGTCGCCGAGGTGACGCTGCGGCGTAGTGACCGTCCCGATGCATGGGCTCCTTCAGTAGCGTTCGAGACCTTCGAGGCCACCGTCAAGCAAGTGGTTGGTTCGTTGACCCACGACGAAGGACTTCTCGACGATGGTCGGCTGATCCGCGCGAAGGTCGGGCAGTTGCGGAAAAGCGCGGAGTTCGAGACACTCGCCGAGTTTCGCCAGGATGAGGCTGACGCCGAGTTCGCGGCACGGCGCGAAGCCGACGCCGAAAAACGGCGGAAGGTCGACGAGCGAACGGCCATCCGGAAGCGGGCAGCCGACGAGAATCGCCGGGAGGAGGAGCGCCAGACCGCCGAGCGATTGGAGCGGCGAGCGGCTTCCGCCGCCGAAGCCGCCGAGGCAGCAGATGTTGCGGCGGCCAAACGCGAGCGGGCCGCACGCGCCAAGGAGCTTCGGGCCGAGCGAAATGCGGTTGAGAACGAGAAGCGTGCGAACGCCGCGAAGGCGCGCGTGGACACGATCGGTACTCAGCTCAGCGCATCGAAAGCAGCGCGGCGTAGCGCTCGGTAGGAATTCGGTCCCCGGAGGGCTCGCTACATCGAAACTCGTGAGCTGTCTTGCCAGTCGACCATTTCTTCGACGGCACTATCAGCAGATTCCTACCATCGTCAACATCATGCGGGCGTCAACGATCCACCCACTCAGTGCAGCAGCGCTCACGATTCCAACACCGCCGATCGCGGCGTGGACCGAGAGCCGTAGCCCCCGGGTCGGTGACGGAGGTGGGGATTCGAGGGCCTCGAGACGGTCAACGAAGGTTGCGACGCTGGTGAAGGCTGCGACGGCTGGTTCCTGCGAGAGGGAGGTCGCGACACGGAGCAAGGCGTCATGGACGGCCACGCGTGCATCAGAACTGGACGCGGCGGCGTCTTCATCGGCCCACCGCTCCAGACCCGTCCGCAATGAGGCAGTGCTCGGACGTACCATCGGAAGGACGCGGTCGAGGGCGTGGATCCCGATGACCAGGGTGGTGTGCCGATGACGTACATGCGATAGCTCATGATGAATGACTGCGTTGACCTGGCCAGGTTCGAGGGCATCCAATACCCCTCGTGAGATCACGACTTGCGGTGACGGACCTCCGACGCTGTACGCGATCGCCGTACTCGTCGGGAGCACGACGAGTGTGACCTCGTCGCCTCCCGTGTGGTCACCGAGCCAAGGTTCGATGCGCATGAGCGCGGCCGCGCTCGAGGCTCGTCGCCACGCAGCGAAAAGTGCGCCCGGCAGCAGCACGGCGAGGAGAAGCGATGACCAGCCGAGGGCGCTGCCGCCGGGCGCGAGTTCTCCCAAGATTCGTCGACACTCGACCGCGAGCCCCGGCAGGCCGACCAATTTGAAGAGCGTTGGTGACCCGATGAGGCCCAATGCGCCTTCGAGCGCGACAACGCCGCCGAGTAGAGCCGCAACGGATAGCCGGGACCAGTCTCGCGGGTCGAGCATCCGGCCCCACGACTGCGACATCCGCGGGAAGGCAAAGAACACAAGAGCAGACACAAGGAGCATGAGACTCATGAACGCGTCCGTTTCTCCAACGCACGACGCAGTGCGGCGCGCTCGGACGCGCTCATTCGTTGAACGAAATTCGCAAGCGCAAGCTTGCGGTCACCGGGTCGCGCCAGCAGAGCCTGCATTCGGGTCGCCGTCGCCTGCTCCCGGGTCTCGATCGGGTGGTATGTCCACGCGCGGCTTCGCTTTTCGCGGTCGACGAGCCCCTTCTCGTAGAGCCGGACCAGAACCGTCATGACGGTGGTGTATGCGAGAGGCGGTTTGGCCCCGAGCGCGGCCTTCACCTCGCCTGGTGCCAGCCAACCCCCGTCGTCCCACAGAACATCCATCACGCGGGCTTCGAGCTCGCCCATCGGCAGGCGGGAGCGGACCAACTTCTGCTTCGCCACCAACGGACCCCTCTCGCAATGCTTGGAAACGCACGACTGTAGTGGCGCAAGTGCTCAGGTCACCGGGCGGTGTGGCTGATCGCGATCGTCCCCTCCCATCGACCGCGCCGCTCGAACCGCACCCCTAGCCACGGCTCCCCAGATTGAAGACCAAGATTCCAACGGCGAGGACGAACCCGGCGGCGTGGCGCGACCGCGGACCCAAGTGGTGACGCCGCGACTCGGACTCAGCAGCGATGCGATGACCACAGCGTCACACTACGACAGTGTGTCGTTGCTGGCGTCCGGTCACGGCCGCCACTGACGATTCAAGTTCCGGTGGCCCTGCCGCTATCCGCGACACATCGCAGCGCCCGAATCTGGTCTTGATCAGAATTACTACAGCTGGTCGTAATCCACCTAAAGTCCCTGCACGCCAGTGCTGAGTCGAGGCCGGCGCCTTCCATGATGCAGGAGCGCTGGTGCCCGATACCTTACGAACCGCCGACCCCATTCACGATGCCACCGTCGGCTACTACGAAGACTTCGCAACGCAGTATGCCGAACATGTGCCCGATTGGCAGGGGGCAGTTGGACGGCAGGCGAACGTGTTGCATCGCATCATCAGCGGGGAGCTCGGACGCGACCAAGTGTCGATCCTCGACTGCACGTGCGGCGTCGGCACCCAGGCGATCGGCCTCGCTGCACTTGGACATGATGTCGTGGGCAGCGACGTGAGTCGAGCCGCGATCCGTGAAGCTCGCCGCAATGCCGTCGGTCACCGCGTCAACGCAACGTTCGAGGTCTGCGACATGCGCGATCTCGGCGAACGCGATGGAACCTTTGACGCGGTGCTGTCGATCGACAACTCGCTTCCTCACTTGCTGACAGACGGCGATCTGCTCGTTGCCGCACGCGGGATGCGCGACCGCTTGCGGGCCGGAGGCGTGGCAGTTCTGAGCATGCGCGATTACGACCGTCTCCTTGCTGGGAACTCCCGACCGACCACGACGCAGCCGAAGGTGTGGCATGGCACAGACGGGCTGCAAATCGCTTTCCAAACCTGGGACTGGATCAGCGATCGCTGCTACCAAGTCGAGCAGTTCCTGCTCCGACAGCGCGATCACACATGGCACACAACATCATTTAGCGGAGCTACCTATCGCGCTTGGCGTCGCGAAGATGTCTCCCGAGCATTCCGGGCCGCAGGATTCGACGCCATCGACTGGCAGTTTCCGGCCGACAACGGATTTCATCAACCCGTCGCGCTCGCTGTCCACCAGGGCCCCTGAAGGCGACGGAAACCGCGCACGTGTCGTTACTCTCGTCCTCAGTGCCGCTCGGCGCGAGTCCGCTGGCTGCACCGATACTTCAGTGCTCCCCTCCACTCGCCTGCCCGGAAAGGTGATGGGAGCGCGTCTTGGTTCGCGGAAGGTCTTCGTGTTGGTGTCACGCCAGCATGGCAGCGATCGTCGCTGCCACGAAGATCGTCAGGATCCCAGCCGCGGTTGCATGGCCGCCAAGGACGACGAACACCAGGCGCAACCAGCTGCGCAAGCGCGGAACGGTTGCATCGATGTCGTCCGCTCGCTGTTGCAAGAAACGAAGATCTTCCGGGAGTAGCGCCGGCCGGGCGAGGATGAAGAAGATCCCGATCCCGGCCAGCACGAGACCCCCAGCCCGAACAACCAAGCGGCCAGGATCATGCGACGTTTTCACGCCGGACATCTCCGATGCGATCAGTTGGTGTGGTGGCGCCGCGGTGAACGCTCACCTCAGACCGGGGCTTGTCGACGTGATGCAGTCCCGTTGTGCGTTCGATCTCCCGCCTCGGTGCCTTCGGTGCTTGCACGGAACCGTCGTAGTCGGAGGCTGTTGGTGACGACGAAGACGCTCGAGAGTGCCATCGCCGCGCCGGCGAGGACCGGATTGAGGTAACCGGCGGCGGCGAGCGGCAGTGCCGCGATGTTGTAGGCGAACGCCCAGAAGAGGTTGCCTTTGATCGTCTGCAGTGTGCGCCGGGACAGTCGGATCGCGTCGGCGGCGGAGCGCAAATCTTCCCTTACGAGTGTGAGATCTGACGCCTCGATGGCGACATCGGTGCCGGTGCCCATCGCGAGGCCGAGATCGGCCTGGGCGAGGGCCGCGGCGTCATTGACGCCATCGCCGACCATGGCGACGACGCGTCCTTCGTCCTGAAGGCGGCGGATGACGGCGAGCTTGTCTTCGGGGAGCACTCGGGCGACGACGTCATCAATGCCGATTTCAGCCGCGACGCTGCGTGCAGAGCGCTCGTTGTCACCGGTCAGGAGCATGACGTGGAGCCCGAGCGCGCGCAGCTCTGCGATCGCGCCTCGGGCGGTCGGCTTGACGGTGTCCGCAACGACGACCACGCCGCGAGGGAGCCCGTCCCAGCCGACGAGGATCGCAGTGTGACCGAGGTCTTCGGCAGCAGAACGGGCGTCGTAGAGTTCGCTGGGCACCGGAATCCCAGCATCGGCGAGCAACCGATCCTGGCCGGCGACCACGGCATGATCGTGGACAATCCCTCGCACTCCGAGACCGCGGCGGTTTTCGAACGCCGTCACGACGGGCAGAGGGCCGAAGCGCTCGACGGCCGCGCGAGCGATGGCCCGACCGATCGGGTGCTCGCTCGCATCCTCGAGTGCCCCGGCGAGAAGTAACACGTCATCGTCTGGGGTGTCGGCGGTGGTATGAACCGCGACGAGGTCCATTCGGCCAGTCGTCACCGTGCCGGTCTTGTCGAGCACGATCGTGTCGACGCGCCGCGTCGATTCGAGGACTTCGGGCCCTTTGATCAGGATGCCGAGTTGGGCGCCGCGGCCGGTTCCGACCAGCAATGCGGTTGGGGTCGCGAGCCCGAGCGCGCATGGACACGCGATGATCAGCACTGCGACCGCCGCGGTGAACGCGAAGGTCGTGGGTTCACCGGCCCCGATCCAGAAGCCGAGCGTGCCGACCGCTAGCGCGATCACGATGGGGACGAAGATCGCAGAGACGCGGTCAGCGAGCCGTTGGATCGGGGCCTTGCCCATCTGCGCATCCGTCACGAGGCGCGCCATCTGTGCGAGCTGGGTCTCGGCCCCCACGCGTGTAGCTCGCACCATCAGCCGGCCGCCTGCGTTGACGGTGGCTCCCACCACTGCGTCACCGGGACCGACCTCGACCGGCACACTCTCCCCAGTGAGTAGCGAAGCGTCGATGGCGGAGGTTCCGTCGTCAACGATGCCGTCGGTGGCGATCTTCTCGCCAGGGCGCACGACAAACTGGTCGCCGATCGAGAGTGCCTCGATCGGGATTCGCACTTCTTGTCCGTCGCGCAGGACGCCGACGTCCTTGGCGCCGAGCTCGAGGAGCGCGCGGAGTGCCGCACCCGATTGGCGTTTCGCGCGGGCTTCGAAGTAGTGCCCAGCCAGGATGAACACGGTCACCGCGCTCGCAACCTCGAGGTAGATGTCGTGTTGGCCACCGCCACGATCGGGCGTGAGATTGAAGCTCATCGTCATATTCGGCTGCCCGGCAGAGCCGACGAACAGTGCATAGAGCGACCACGCGAATGCTGCGATGACCCCGACCGAGATCAGTGTGTCCATCGTGGCCGCAGCGTGGCGCAGATTGGTCCACGCGGCACGGTGGAACGGCAAGGCCCCCCACACCACGACCGGCGCCGCCAGCATCAGCGAGAGCCACTGCCAATTGCGGAACTGGAATGGGGACACCATCGACAGTAAGACCACGGGCACCGTGAGCACCGTGCTGACCAGCAATCGGTCGCGCAACGCGCGGACCGAGCGCATGTCGGAGCGCGTGTCCGAGTCGTCGTCGCTCGGACTGTCCGAAGACGACTTCGATCGAGGCAACGACGCGGTGTAACCGGCCGCTTCGATCTGCGCGATGAGTTCATCGGCCGTGACGTCGGATGGATGGCTCACGCGCGCCTGCTCGGTGGCGTAGTTGACCGTGGCGGTCACGCCATCCATGCGGTTGAGGCGCTTCTCGATCCGCGCCGCACACGACGAGCACGTCATCCCACCGATGTCGACCTGGAGCTGCTCCTCGACGGCGTCCGCAGTGGTCACCTTGCGTGTCCGGTGTGCACGGGTGGGCTCTGAGCGTTGACCGGACCGATCATGGCCCCGAGTCCCGCGCCGAGCGCGAACACGAACGCGAGCATCAGTACGAAACCCGCAAGCTTGATCGGAACGGTCATGGCACGACCTCGTAGCCCGCCTCGTCGACAGCGGCTCGCACAGCATCGTCGGGGATCAACGCCGCGCTCTCCACCGTGACTACACCAGTTGCGAGGTCGACGTTCACGTTGGAGACTCCGTCGATACGGCTGAGTTCGGTGCGGACGGCACGAACACAGTGATCGCAAGTCATGCCCTTCACCTGATACGTAGCGGTCATCGTGGAAGACTCCCTAACTCTTGATCAGTCGGGCAATGGCGGCCGTCGCTTCGGTGAACTTTTCATCGGCATCGCGTCCGCCGGTGGCGACGGCATCGGCGACGCAATGCCGCAGATGGTCATCAACCATGCCGACCGCAACGCTCTGAAGCGCCTTGGTGGCCGACGAGATCTGAGTCAGGACGTCGATGCAATACCGGTCCTGCTCGATCATGTGCTGGAGTCCTCGGACTTGTCCCTCGATGCGACGGAGTCGACCGAGCAGATCATCCTTGTTCATCGCGTATCCAGTCATGCATTACCATACCACGGCAGGGTATCGAGTTCCCGACGCGTCGGGCGGTCGCCGGCTCGGGGTCATTGCGCAGCTCGCACGGCACGGGGCACCCACTGCGTCCCGATCGAGGTGGCCCGTAGTACTCCGCACGGCCACCGCAACATTCGCGGCCGGTGGTGCCCCCGTCACGCCACCGGTGTGAGACCGGTGGCCGCCGCGTTCACGGGCGCTCCATCACCGGGAGCGACGACGACTGCGGGGCGAGGGAGTCGAAGCCGTTTGAGCATGATGGCATTGACCGCGACGATGAAGCTCGATCCGGACATCGACAACGCGGCGATCTCGGGGCGGAGCACGAGCCCGAAGGCCGGTTCGAATACCCCGGCCGCGATCGGCAGCGCGATGACGTTGTAACCAATCGCCCAAGCGAGGTTCTGATGCATTTTGCGCAGCGTCCCGCGCCCGATCTGCAACGCAACTGCGACATCGAGCGGGTCCGAGCGCATCAGCACGACATCGGCGGTCTCGATCGCGACGTCGGTGCCCGCCCCGATCGCGATCCCGACGTCGGCCTGAGCCAGGGCGGGCGCGTCGTTGACGCCATCGCCGACCATCGCGACCTTGCGGCCGGCGGCCTGGAGCTCGATGATCTTGGCCGCCTTGTCGGCAGGGAGGACCTCGGCGATGACCGTGTCGACGCCCAGGATGCCGGCGATGCGACGGGCGGTGGCCTCGTTGTCGCCGGTGAGCATGACGACTTCGACGTCCATCGAGCGCAGCTCCGCAACTGCGGTGATCGATGTCTCACGGGGCGCGTCAGCCATCGCGATGAGCCCGGCGGCTCGACCGTCGACGGCCACGACCACGGTCGTACGACCGGTCTCGGCGAGTTCTTGACGCCGTGCGGCCAGCGAGGCGAGGTCGATGCTTTCGCGTTCCATGAGTCGGCGGTTGCCGACGACCACTTTTCGGCCGTCGACGTTCGCAAGCGCGCCGTGGCCGGGGACGCTGTCGAAGTCCGCCGCGACGAACACCTCCGCGCCGCGCGCTTCAGCGGCGACCACTACGGCCTGGGCCAGCGGGTGCTCGGATTCGCGCTCGACCGCGGCGGCCAACGCGAGCAGTTCGGTCTCGTCGATCCCATCAGTCACGATATCCGTGACCTCTGGTTCGCCTTTGGTGAGGGTGCCGGTCTTGTCCATGACGACGGTGTCGATACGAGCAACAGTCTCGAGTGCCATCGCGTTCTTGAACAGCACGCCGCGGCCGGCGCCGAGGCCCGTGCCGACCATGATCGCGGTGGGTGTGGCGAGCCC
Source organism: Acidimicrobiia bacterium (assembly GCA_031422675.1). Taxonomy (GTDB): domain Bacteria; phylum Actinomycetota; class Acidimicrobiia; order IMCC26256; family JAENVU01; genus JAENVU01. The sequence continues at coordinate 12,901 of JANPMG010000072.1, forward strand.
CAGCGCATCGGGGCAGGTGATCACCACCACGGTGATGGCGAACAACATCGCGTCGGACGCGGATCGGCCAACCAGCACGCTCCACACCAGGAATGTGACCGCGCCGCCGATGAGGGCAACGAACACCAGCCAGAACGCGGCACGGTCAGCCAGGCGTTGACCCGGCGCTTTGGAGTTCTGCGCCTCCTGTACGAGTTTCACGATTTGCGCCAGGGCGGTATCGACCCCAACTTTCGTGGCCCGCACCCTTAGCGTTCCGGTGGTGTTCAGCGTCGCGCCGATGACTTCGTCGCCGGTCGCTTTGTGGACGGGCAGGCTCTCGCCGGTGACCATCGACTCGTCGAGGTCGCTCTCGCCGTCTTCGACGATGCCGTCAACGGCGACCTTCGCGCCGGGGCGCACGAGGAGCAGGTCTCCGACTTGGACATCGGCGGTGGGAATTTCGACGGGTTCGCCGTCGCGTACGACGAGCGCCATCGGCGGCGCGAGATCCAGTAGCGCGCGGATTGCTTCGTTGGCTCCGCCGCGGGCGCGCATCTCGAACCAGTGGCCCAGCAGCACGAACGATGCCAGAACTGTGGCCGCCTCGTAGAACACTTCGCCGCCGCCGGTCAGGGTCACGACGAGGGAGTAGATCCACCCGGAACCGACGGCCACTGCGACCAGCACCATCATGTCGAGGGTTCGAGCCCGTAACGCCCGCACGGCTCCGTCGAAAAAGATCCACGACGCCCAGAACACCACGGGAAGACTCAAAAGCAGCTGAAATACGTCGTTCCGCATCCCGAGCGGGGCGGCGAAAGAGAATCCGAATACGTCCCGCCCGATCGGTGACCACAAGACGATCGGCACTGAGAACATGGCAGCGACGAGGAACCGTCGACGCATGTCGGCGACCATCGCGGCCATTGACATCCCGCCGTGCTTGCCCCCGTGTCCCATCGCCTCATGTGGCGACGGCGTCGGTGCGTCGCGCTGCCCGGGTTCGAGCGTCGCAGCGTCATGTGTCGCTGGCGCGGGGGCACTGGTTTGGTTGCGTCCGCTCGGCTCGGCCATCGGGAGACAGATGTGTTTGGGTACGGACTGGCCGGCACAGTGGTAGCCGCAATCCACGACCCACCCGCGTAGCGCTGCGACGCTGCTGACGGTCGGGTCGAAGGTCACAGTGGCGGTCTGGGCAACCGGATTCACATCGACCGAACGCACACCGGGGAGCCGACCGAGCGTCGACTCAACGACGTTCTTCTCGGTGGCCCACTGCAAACCTGCAGTCTCCAAGACGACCGTCTGGGTGCCAGGTCCGTCGGCATCATGGTGGTGATCGTGGTCCTGCATGAGGTCTCCTCCGTGGCGGATACAAGCCGACGACGATCGCGAACTCACGACGACGCCCCCGGTGGCGTCGTCCTCCAGTATTCCGCTTCGACATCATCGTCGGTCGACGCGTCGACGTGCATCTGTGGTTGCTACGGATCTGAGGTACGGGTCAGGCACGGCCGTGCTCGGAACCGAGGCCGTGCCGCATCACACCGCGTGAGAGTGGGTTCTGTCCGTCGACCACAGGGTCAACCAAGTACCGCATGGCCGGGCGACAGCCACCTTCGGGGGAGGATGCGACCGCCGCCCCGCCACGCGAGCTCAGCGCCGGTAGGACAGCGTCGTGATCATTCCGGCCTCGGCGTGATAAGTGTTGTGGCAATGCATCGCCCATTGTCCCGGGTTGTCGGCGTCGAACTCGATGGCCCGGCGCTCTGCGGGTAGCACCATGACGGTGTCCTTCCGGGCCCCGCGGCCGGCCGATCCGGTCAAACCGAACGTGTGGCCGTGTAGGTGCATCGGGTGGAACATCGCCGATTGGTTCACGAACTCGATTCGCACGCGTTCGCCAGTGCGCACGTCGAAGGGCTCGGCATCGGCGGTGACGCGTCCGTTGATGGTCCAGCGGTACCGCATCATGTCGCCGCCGAGTATCGCTCGGAGGGTCCGGTCTGGAGCACGGCGGTCGAGCGCGACGCGCGTGAGTGCGTTGAGCTCCGTCGCCATCAGCACCCGGCGGTCGAGTTCGACCGGACGGACCGATGGGCCCCCGGCGTCGCCAGTCCCGGTGCGCACGATTGCAAATGCTTGCGCCCGCTTGCCCTCGGCGAGTGCGACGAGTGGGAAGGCACCATCGCCGAGGGTGACGACGGCGTCGATTCGTTCCCCCATACCAATCAGCACTGCGTCGGTTTCGACAGTCTCCACAGGAAATCCGTCGGTGTGGGTGACCCGCATCACGTGACCGCCGAGCGCGACGCGAAACGCAGTATCCGACGCGGCATTGATGAGCCGCAGCCGAACCCGACGGCCCGGTGTGGAGGCGAAGGACTGGGGATCCGCAGTCGGCCGACCGTTGACGAGGTACATCGGGTAACGCACATCGCCGGCGTCGCCGCCGAGCAGTTTGCTCGTGCCGGCCGACATTTCCATCGTGGCGCCTGATTCTGCACCCGCCATGCTGTCGGCCGAGTGCGCCGCCTTCGAGCGACGCGAGGTCAGGTTCCGCAAGATCGTGTCCGGGGAAGGTCCGACACCGTCGGTCCAGTCGTCGAGCACGACGATCCATTCGTCGTCGTAGCGACCGGCGTCACCTGGCTCATCGACGATGAGCGGCGCATACAGGCCACGGTCCAGTTGGGTACCGATGTGCGGATGGAACCAATAGGTGCCGGGATCCGGCAGCGTGAACTCGTACATGAACGCTGCGCCGGGCGCGACGTGACGTTGGGTGAGGCCCGGGACACCGTCCATGTCGTTGCGCATCGCGATGCCATGCCAATGAATCGAGGTCTGTTCGGGCAGCTCGTTGCGGAACGCGACCCGGAGCACGTCGCCGACGTCTGCCCGAATGACAGGCCCGGGGACTTGGTTGCCGAAGGCCCAGGTCTCGATCTGGCGGCCGGCGAGGTCGAGGGTGGTAGCCGCCGCAGACAGGGTGATGTCGCGCACCGGGGCATCGGCACGCCGGCGGCGCGCTTCGAAACGGGCGACCACCACGTCGGTCGGTCGAATCCGCGCCGTCGCGTTCGCAGTGGGTGTCCCGCACGCAGTCAGAATCCCGGCACCGACGCCAGCACCGGCCAGAGTGAGAAACTTGCGGCGCGTGAGAGACGCGCTTCGAACGTTCTCGTTCGTATCCATCGTTGTGCTCCTTCAAGAGGCGTGTATCGGTTGCGGATCGGATGCGATGCAATCAACAACGCTGGATACAGAGGAGCGAGGAAACCGACGTGCGAGTGGAGTCTCCCGAAGGCACGGAATGTGGTCTCGCGGGTGGCGCCGAGGCCGAGATGTGGCCGCGTCGAATGATGCCGGCGATCACAATCACCATCGCTACGAGGAGCCCGAGCGCCGCTCGAGCCGACTCGCTTGGACGTTGGCGAACCGCGGGTGGTGGCGCACCCATTTAGGCCCCTCCGAGCCGATCTGCTCGATTGCGAACGATGACGGGTTGGCCAGCAGCGGTCCACGCGTCGAGACCCCCGGCGAGTTCTGCTACGTGCGTGTACCCCGCCTCGGTGAGAGCCGAAGCCGCGATCGCTGACATTCGTCCCGTCCGGCAGTACAGCGCGATGCTCGCACCCTTATCGGTCGGAAGTGGCGTGCCGCCGATGATCCGATCGAACCGAATGAAAGCGTTGGTGCCGTCGATTTCGCCAGCATACGGAACGTGGACGTTGACGACGAAGGCACCGGCTCGAACGCGAGTGGCGAAGTCATCCGGCGCGAGGAGGGTGGGTCTGCTGTTGTTCGAAGGCATGCCGGGCATGTCTCGCATTGCGGAATGTTCGGGACGCGTCGCCGTTGAACCGTGGTTCATTCCCGGCATGCCGAATGAAAAGTACGCGGCGATGACGAGGATCAAGACGCCGAAGGTGATCACGGCAGCGGTGCCGCTCCTCCCGTTCGAGGCGGGGATTTCGCTCGTCGGTGGCACACGCAGATGCTACGACAGACTGTCGTGGAACAGGCATCGGGCCGTACCAATACTGAGCGAGCGCAAGAACTACACGTTGTAGTTGATAGTGTGGGTGGCTCGGTTCACCTTTGGAGGACATCCGTGGAGCCAAAAACCGTGATTTTTGTGCTCCGATCGCAGCCTCGTTCGTATTGGAATCGAGTCGCGATTTGGACCCTGGCGACAGGGCTCGCGATCGCGCTTCCGGCCCGACTCGTGCCCAATGACTTCTTCCAGCGTATGACGCCGACACGGCCCCTCGACTACGCGTTTTGGATCATCAGTTCGGTGCTCATCGGCCTCGTAGTTGCCTTCGGGCGCTCGCGGCGCGGAGACACTGCCGGCATCGTGGGCGGTACCGCCACGCTCTTCGCAGTGGGATGCCCAGTCTGCAACAAACTGGTGGTCGCGCTGATCGGCACGGCGGGCGCGCTGGATGTCTTCGCTCCGATCCAACCTGTTCTCGGCACGGCCGCGATCGCGCTCCTGGTCTGGTCGTTACGCCGACGTGCGCGTCTCGCCGCGGGTTTCTGCGCCCTTCCGGCGTTGGATGCCACGCCCTGAGTGGGCGCGCCAAGGATCGACGACGAACAGGGGCGCTTGGGATGAGGTCGGCCCGGCAGCGGCAGCCATCGACAGGTCGACCGACGCGCTGAGCGCGAACCGATCGCGCGGGAAGCACAACGACGACGTGCGGAAGCGGCGATCCATGCCAAATTTTGAACGACAACCGAGTTGATATCCCATGATGTACCTACTGGTTGCACTCGCAGTTGCCATCGCGATCGGGCACTTCTTTGAGCAAGCATGGGGAGCGGTAAAACTGAGTTCCCTCGTGTCGTTGAGGCAGGCGGACCCTCGGTCGCGGGTTCAGGGTGCAAGTCACTCAGCTCTGCAGGGGTGTGGCCTGCTCCTTGCCGTTGGTGATCGGATGGTTGTGTGACGGAGGTCTGTTCGCCGGCGGCATGACGATGAGGCCGATGATGGCGCCGAAGGCTGACGACAGCACGATCGATCCGACCCACAGCTCCGGGCTCCACCGCAGGTCGTAGACGATGGCGACGAGGAGCATGTACGTACTCCAGAGTCCGGCAGGAATCACCGCTCCGAGGACCCAGGCATCGGCGCGGCGCGTTACTGCGATCTCTCCGACGACGCCTGCGGCGACCAGGGCGAGAGTGAGCGGCGATCGGGAAAATTCGCTCGTGCCAGCTTGGAAGATGCCGATCGCCACGAAGAGCACCATCATCGACCCTCGCGGCGGTGACCACCGTCTGATGAGCGCAAGTGCCGGGAGCACCACGACAAGCGTTGTGAAGAGGATCGTGGTGAGTGCCCACATTTCTCGCACCTGCTCGAAGGCGGCGCCGTCAGGCCGAGAGAACTCGTGAAGATGGGTGGCGACACTCTCGAAGGTCGCCACTGTTGTCCGGCCGAACGGCGAGGCATAGGCCGTGAAGAAGATCAGCACGCCGATCGCGAGCGAGAGGGAAATGAGGGCGGGGAGAGACGAGCGCAGGCTGATCGGCGGAAGGGGGTCACGCCAGACGCGTCGGAACGGTCCACTGAGAACGAGAACCCCTCCGATCATCAACAGGAGATGGGTTGGGCTCAGGAGCGCCGCGATGTTGGTCTCGACGCCGATCGTCTCATGCCACACCAAGTCACCGGCAGCTCCGCATGCGAACAGTCCGAGTCCCGTGAGCGCGACTCGGTCGACAGCGCCCAACCGATCTCGCCAGGCCGAGCGAGGCGAGCGAAGCATCGCATCGCGGAGGGTGACGGCGGCAGCTCCGGCAAACCCGGTGTAGAGGATCAGGTGCCACGGCGTAAAGAAGCCGTCAGGTCGTTGCTCGTTGTGGGCCCATCCATCGAGAAACAAGCCGATGAGCATCCAGACGCCGAAAACGACGGTCAGGAGATCCAGCCGGCGGTCGGGGTCCAGACTCGGGGCATCGGTCGGGGCAAGGTGATCGAGCATCGTCGAAGGATACCCCCTGGGGGTACCGTTAGCAAGGCGCTAGTGTCGGTCGCCCGCGAGCAACCAGCTGCCACATCGTGTGGTCGTACTGGGTCGCTTCCCCTTAGCCTCAATCCACCGATTGTTGGTGTGGTCGCCGGCTTCTTGCGGTGGCGGTGCCGCGGTTCACGAGCCTGCCGGTAACGCGGTGAGCCGGGTGCGGATGGTGCGCGCGACGGTGAGGTGTTCGTCGGGCGTGAGGTCTCCGATGTTGGCGGCGCAGCGGATGAGGTTGCGGGCGAGGACTGCACATGCGAGCCACGCGGCGTTCGCGAAGAAACTTCCCCGACGGGCAGTGTTCGAGTCCGGAATCTACTGTGAGGTCACGGTGCGCGAAGGCCTGAACCGAGACGATCGTGCCGAGCGTGCCCACCACCATCAGCGCGAGGACCGTCGCTCGGCGTGTTCGAACGTCTCGGAATCGGTGGCCGTGCCGCGCTGCCACCGGCCGACGGTACCTTGCAGGTCAGCCGGGTATCTCCAGTTGTGCCGGGCCGTCGTCGGCCCTAGTCTCCCGCCCGGAGTCGGACGGGGGTTCGCCCCCCGGGGGGTGGAGGCAATGATGCGCAGAGTCATCGGCGCGTGCGTTTCGGCAATGCTCGTGGTCGGGTGGGTACCGGAGGGGGTGAACGCCTCCATCGGCAGCACCTCGGGCAACGTGACCAAGATCGCGCCGCCCGCGTCGACGTTACTGAACGTCCTCGAGCACGCGACCAATGCGTTCGCGTTCGCCGAGCGCCAGGGCGTCACACTTGCATCGCCGCTGCGCACCGACATCCAGACGCCCGGCACCTACGACCAGACCAGTGACCTCACCACCGTCTCGGTCCCCGCGGGGACAGTGGTGGACAGCCACCTCGTCCACAGCGACCGTCCCGGCGTCGGCACCGGGTCGACGGGCACCATCCTGCGCAACTTCACGGTCACCTTCCCCACCGACATCCTCGGCATCATCGCCACCCAGGGGAAGCTCACCGATTCCGACGTGCTGGGTGCGCCGGGCACGATCTACGGGGGAACTGCCCGCGCGCTCAGCTTCGGCGTCGACTCGGGAAGCGACATCTTGGTGCTCCCCGATCAGCGCACCGTCGTCGCGACGCTTCGCACCACCTTCGGCTTGGACCAGTTCCGCGTCCTGACCCGACACAACGCGCCACCGATCACAAACGCCGGCGGACCGTACGCGGGCGTTGAAGGCGCACCGGTCGCGCTCGCCGGAACCGCGGCCGACCCGGCTGGCGATGCGTTGTCGACGTCGTGGTCGATCATCCACACCAGCGACCCTGGCACCACGTGCTCACTCGCAGCAGCCGCGACGTTGACTCCCACCGTCACCTGCACCGATGACGCGCTCGTCACCGCGACGCTGTCGGTCAATGACGGCGTGAACCCGCCGGTCACCTCCGCGACCCAGGTCACCATCGGGAACGTCGCGCCGGCGTTCGACGCCGTGACCGTTCCCGCCGCGCCGCTCGCGCTGGGCTCGGCGGCGAACGTGAGCGTGGACTTCACCGACGCCGGGACCAACGACACCCATACGGTCACGGTGGCTTGGGGCGACACGCTCAGCTCGGCCGGAACCGTCACCGAGGCCGGCGGCACGGGCTCGGCCTCGGCCGCGCACACCTACGCGCTGCCGGGCCTCTACACGATCAGCATCACGTTGACCGACGACGACGGCGGCACGATCGCGACTTCGGCGCAGATCACAGTCAACGGCCCGCCCTCCTCCGATGCCGGCGGGCCCTATAGCGGCGCAGAAGGGCTACCCACCGCGCTGGCGGGTTCCGCGGTCGACCCGGAAAACGACCCGCTCACCGTCGGCTGGACCTTCACGCCGAGTGCGCTCGATGCCGGCGGCGCCTGCACCTCGAATGGCGGGTCGACGGTCACTCCCACCGTGTCGTGCACCGACGACGCAGTCGTTGCCGCGGCCATCTCGGCGAGCGACGGCATCAACCCTGCCGCGGTGTCGTCGACCACCGTTGCGGTGGCCAACGAAGCGCCGATGCTCGGGGCGCTCGGTGTGACCACCGGTCCGATCGCGACCGGCGCCCCGGTCACGGTGATCGCACCGTTCACCGACGACGGCACCAACGACACGCACACGGCCTCGGTCAACTGGGGTGACTTGTCGGCTACGAGCGCTACGGTCGGCGAGCTCGCGGGCGCGGGCTCACTCTCGGGCACGCACAGCTACGCGACGCCCGGCATCTACACGATCACGGTGACGCTCAGCGACGACGATCTCGGCATCGACGAACGGACCACGACCGTCGTGGTGAACAGCGCGCCGGAGGTGAGTGCCGGCGGTCCGTACGCGGGGCTCGAAGGGGCGTCGCTCTCGCTCGGCGGGACCGCATCCGACGCGGACGGTGACGCCCTGACCATCTCGTGGGCCTTCGCGGTCACCGGCGGACCGGGAGTCGTCTGCACTCCGATCGGTGCGGGCACCCTGACGCCGACGCTGACGTGCAACGACGATGCGACGGTGATTGCCACGCTGACGGTCTCCGACGGCGTGAACCCGTCGGTGACGAGCAGCGCCACCGTCTCGGTCGGTAACACACAGCCGGTCTCGACCGGCGCGGTCGGCTCGGACAGCACGGCGCCGCCGGGCAGCACGGTGTCGGTCGGGATGGCCTTCTCCGACGACGGCACCAACGACACCCACAGCGCCACCATCGATTGGGGTGACGGAACCGTCGAGGCCGGGACCATCGGCGGAACGTCGAGCTCCGGCACGGTGTCGGGTTCGCACGTGTACACCACGTCGGGTTCGTACACGATCACCGTCACGCTCGTGGACGACGACGGTGCGCCGGTCACGGCGACGACGGCCATCCTCATCAACGGCGTTCCGGTGGTGGGCGCGGGCGGACCGTATTCAGGTGTGGAAGGTGCGCCCGTGACGCTCAACGGTACGGCGGCCGACCCTGATGCGGACGCGCTGCTCGTCTCGTGGAGCTCGGTGATCGTCACCGCGGACGCCGGCACCGCCTGCACGCTCAGCGATGCGACGACGCTCACTCCGTCGCTTCTCTGTGACGACGACGCTCGGGTGGATGTGACGCTCACCGTCGCCGACGGTGTCAACCCCACCGTCGTGAGCACGGTACGGGCCACGATCGCGAACGCCAATCCGGCGGTGGCCTCGCCGAACGTGACGCCCAACCCGGTGCCCCTCGGAACCCCTATATCGCTGTCGGCAACGTTCACCGATCCCGGCGTCAACGACAACCACACCGCCACGATCGTGTGGGGTGACGCCACATCGAGTGCCGGTTCGGTGACCGAGGTGCCGGGGAGCGGCTTCATCACCGGCGGTCACACCTACGCAGCGCCGGGCACCTATCTGGTCAAGGTCACCGCCAACGACAAGGACGGCGGAACGAACACCGCGACCATCCCGGTGGTCGTGAATGCGCCGCCCGAGATCGACGCGGCCGGGCCCTACTCCGGCCAGGAGGGAGTCCCGCTCGCGCTGGCGGGCACCGCGACCGACGCCGACGGTGACCCGCTCGCACTGACGTGGTCGTTCGCGACGAGCACGGACCCGGGTGGGACGTGTTCGATGACGGGGACTGCCACGCTCGTCCCATCGGTCACCTGCACCGACGACGCCACGATCACGGCCACCCTGACCGCCGACGACGGCGTGAACCCGCCGCTCGTCGATACCGCCACGATCACGATCGCGAATCAGACCCCCGGCATCGGACTGGTGACCGTCCCGGTCGCGCCGGTGCCGGTCGGCACGTCGGTGAGTGTGCTCACCACGTTCGTCGACGCGGGATCGAACGACTCCCACACCGCCACCGTGTCGTGGGGTGACGCGAGCGCCACCGCAGGTGTCGTGACCGAAGCGGCGGGGAACGGATCGGTCACCGCGAGCCACGCGTACTCGGCGCCGGGCACCTACACCGTCAGCGTCAATGTGGTCGATGACGACACCGGGAGCGTGACCGGCACCGCGGCCGCGAGCGTGGTCGTCTTCGACGGCGGCAACGGCTTCGTCACCGGCGGCGGTTGGATCAACTCACCGTCGGGTGCGCACACGCCCAACAACTCCGCGGATCCGAACCTCGGCGGTCGCGGGGAGTTCGGGTTCGTGATTCGCAAGCGCGCGACCGATCCCGCTCCGACGGGGAACACCGAGTTCCAGCTCCGCCTTCGCCGGTTGGGCGACAGTCGCGACCGTGGCACCGGTGACGACCGTCGTGACGACGGTTGGTCTCGGACTGCGAACTTCAACTTCCACTCCACCGCATACACCGCGCTCGCGGTTACGGGCAGCACCAAGGCGGTGTATCGGGGTACCGGAAGAGTCGATGGAACGTCCGGCTACGAGTTCCTCGTGTCGGTGATCGACGGTCGTTCGACGAGCTCGGCCGATCGATTCCGCATCAAGGTGTGGAAGACCTCGACGGGCGAGGTGCTCTACGACAACCAGCACGGTGCCCTCGAAGACGCCTCGGCGACCTCGGCCCTGTCCGGCGGCTCGATCGTGATCCACAACTGATCCACACTGTCACCGAGAGTGGCGATGGCACGGCTGGCGGTGATCTACCCTTTTCGGAGTTCGCGGCCATCGGAGCCGCGCGGGGGGTCCGCTATGAGTGTCAGTCGCCGTACTTTCCTCACGTCCACCGCCGCGTTGGCCGTCGCGCTCGGGGCGGCACCGAGCGTGGTGCTCGGCGCCGGGGACGAGCGTCGACGCGCCCCGCTCGCGCTCGGTCCGCCCGACGCGAATGGCATTGCCCTTCCACCGGGCTTCACGTCGCGGGTCGTCGCGCGCCAGGGTCATCCCGTCGGCGCGTCGGGTTACTTGTGGCACCGGTTTCCCGATGGCGGTGCGTGCTTCTCGACGCCCGATGGTGGTTGGATCTACGTGTCGAAC
>JANPMG010000073.1:0-58883 GCA_031422675.1 Acidimicrobiia bacterium
CTTGGTGGCACCTCCGAAGGCATCGAAGTCGGATGGCGAGATTGCGGTTCCATCACGGAGTCGGTAGCGCACGGTCACTCGCTGGGTCGCAGCACTTGAGAGCGTGATCGGGACCCGGATGACGCGCGTCTCCGCGGAACCCTCCGTCACCCGCACGTCCCCCATGCCGAGGCCGTTTCGAGCGGGGTCGTCATTGACGATCGCCACGGTTCCGCGCGAGCGCGTGATGGCATAGTCGCTCGAAGCAGAGACGAGCTCGACGATGAACTGTTCGTTCGCCTCGATCACCGAGTCGCCGTGGATGCCAACGGTGATGTACGCAGTCGTCGGCGTGTGGCCAGTCGTTGGCGACAGCGCGAGCGAAAGCGTCTGAAGCGCGCCGTCACGGGCATCGAAGTCACTGGGAGATTTCGCGGTTGCGGCGCTCAGGCGGTACTGCACCGAGACTCGATTGGTGGACGGTGAGGACAACGTCACGGGCACTTTCACGGTGTTCATTCCCGCGGTCCGCTCCATCACTCGCACGTCGCCGATCGCGATCGACGTCGGCTTGGCCATTCCGTCGATAGCGGCGAGGGCCAATGCGATGTTCGGTTGCGGTCCGATATTCCCGGAGAGTCCGCCGACCAACTGTTGTGGGGTGGCGGTCGCGTTCAGGATTGCTCGTACCACCGCGGGGGTGGGTGGGTGACCGAACTGCGCGCGGTAGGACCCGGAAACCGCCGCGATCGATCCGGCGACAATGGGAGCGGCCGACGATGTCCCGGAGAAGAAACCGGTGTAGGCCGTGTTGATGGAGCCGAACAGATCGCTGTAGCCGGTGGTGGTGACGCAGCCGCCCCACCCTTGGAAATCAAGGCGGGACCCGTAGTTCGAGAAGCTGGCCCGGCCCCGTGGCGTCTCCGACGAGCATGCGTCGCCCGCGCCGACCATGAACGCGCCGGAGTCACGCCGACCACGATCAAATGCACCGCCGTACATCGGTGCATCGAGATCCTGACCACCATTGCCGGCCGTCTCGACCACGAGGACTCCATCCGCCGTTGCGGCTGCGATCGCATCGAAGACTGGCGGGATCCATTCCGGCGGAAGGTAACAACTTTGGCAGGCTGGACCGAATGTCTGTTGCTCGATGAGCAGCACGTCCCCTGCTCGCAACCGGCGATGAGCGATGTTGATGGCGTTGGCGAGGTCCCAGCCCCGTTCTGAATTCATCGCGTTGACCATGCTGGGCTCGGCGTCGGGTACAAGACCAACTACGCCGAAGCCATTGTCTGCGCCGATGAGTTCGCCCAGTACCGCAGTTCCGTGGTTGTTGTCGTTGAACGGGTCCACGGGCGTCCCGTTGGGGATCAGATTGCCGCGAGCGGAACCGAGGTCTTCGTGGTCGGGATTCCAGCTGTACTCGATATCGATGATCCGTACTCCCTCACCACGCGCGTCCGCAGTGGCGCCAACGCCCGTGGGCGCGGCGTTGCGGTACCGCTGACTCCCCTCAAAGCTCGGAGTAGCCGGGAGTGGCGCGGGTTGTGGTGCGAGCTGCGCGCTCTCGACACTCGGGATACTGCTCGCAGCTGCCACCAACTGATCAGCCTGGGCGGTATCGCTTGCTTCGACTCGAAGGTAGGACGTGAGATCGCTCAGCGGTGCGGCCGCGACCGCCGTGGCGGAACGATCCGCGACCAGTTCCGCCGTCGGCGCGATGAACAGGGGTGCGACCAAAGCGCCGGGGAACCGCCGAGCGATGTCGTCGACATTCTGCTGCCGGCCTCGAATGAGCTCGGAGGTTCCGACGGACCCGTCGGCGTCGCGCAACTTGATGGTGACGACCGTGGTGCCCAACTCGGATGGGGCGGTCGTGACGTTGCCGCCGAGCGCACCCTCCGCCGGTGGGTGCCGCACCGGGACGACCGTGTGCGGACCGTCAGTCGCAGCCGGCGCCGGCGGCCTCTCGGTTGCCGAGGCGACACTCGGCCGCACGATCACGAACGTGGTACTGGCCACCAGCGCGACGAGTGCGACCGTGCGGCGAAGGCTTCCGCCCGGCCATGAGAATTGATTTCGCGGTCCGAGCCTGTAGTGGTTGCCCGCCTCCGTCGATGTCCCGTTTGTCTGCTTCACTGCCGCCCCTGCTTCGTCGAACCCCAGATCCCGAGTTGCGTATGTCCGAGGTCTGATCGGTTGTGGTTGCTCTTCACAACAACGAGCCGATCCCGAACCCGTGACGACCGAACAGATGCTCAGGTCGCGAGATTGGTTCCAAAAGAAGGGCAGGAGAATTTCGGAACCTGACAGCGCCGTCGCGCGTCGTTACTCTCACGCTGGCTCATTACCAGGCAGGGTTGGCGGACCGTGACGATCGAGAATCTGAAGGACGCGGATGGCGTTGAGATCATTCTGCCTTTGGACGAAGACGGTGACGCCACCATCGTCTTCTCTCGGCGCGACGAGTTCGAACGCGCGGTTGCGGACCACCACCGCCAACTGGCACGGCTCGCGTTCCTCATGTGCAGCGACGTGCACCAAGCGGAGGACGCGGTCGCCGAAGCGTACGCACGCACCTGGCCGAAGTTCCGTCGAGGTTCGATCGACGATCTCCGCCCCTACCTACGCCGTGCTGTTGTCAACCAGATCTACGGCGGTTTCCGGCGCCGGTACGTGGAACGGCGCGAGGCCGAGCGACGAGGTGTCGACTGGCGCGACGGCGTGTCGCACGAGAACGCGACGGAGGACGCGCAGCTCGTGGCGAGTGCGTTGCAGTCGTTGCCGTCGAATCAACGAGTGGTCGTCGTGCTCCGCTATTTCGAAGATCTCAGCGAAGACGAGATCGCGACCGCGCTCGGGGTGCCGGCCGGTACCGTCAAGTCACGTTGTGCGCGCGGACTCGACCAACTCCGCCGTGTCCTCACCCCCGCGATGGACATGCAATGAGTTCGAACCCGGTGCGTTCGAGTCAGGTCGCCGATGACTGACTTCGAAGACATCGTCCGATCGGCGCTCGACGGTACGGCGAATGACTACGAGCCGAACCCGGCACTGGAGTCACAGGTGCTCCGCACGGTGTCCGCGCGGGAACGCCGGCGCCGGTTACAGCTGGCCGGTGCCGCCGCATCGGTGGTCCTCCTGGCCGCCGCGAGTTCGTTTGCGTTGGTGAATCCGTCCGCCGACGCGCCATCCAGATACCAGAGGGTCGCGGGACCACCACCAACGACGGGCGCCACCCGCTCGCCGGTGCTACCGGCGCCGACCTTGCCCCCACCGGCTCCGGCCCCGATCGCAGGGGCGTCACCGCGGGCGAAGACCTGTCGCTGGGTCGAAGTGGTGGAGACGACGGGGCCCGACGGGTCCGAATCGAACGACTCGGTCTCCGGCGCTGCACTAGGCACGAGCACTCCGATCTCCGGTGCATGGTCGCGTGGGACACGGCGCTCGTTGGCGTCGTCCACGACAACGTCGACGTCCTCGTCCAGTTCGACCTCCTCGTCCAGTTCGACGTCGTCGACTTCGACTTCGAGCACCTCGAGCACCTCCACGTCTTCGTCGACGAGCACGTCGACCAGCACTTCCACCACCTCGACGACCACGACGACCGCCCCCAACGTCGCGATGGAGGAACCGCCCCGGGTCTTAGGCAGTACGTCCTTTAAGCGGTCCGTCTACCGCTGTACGTAGGACCGGTTCGGCGGAGTGTCGGTGGAGCCCGTCGGACCTCGTACAAGGTTCTCACACCAAGCGAAGGACGAGGCTCGAACCCTGGTGCGGTCTGCTGCATGAGATCGGCAGGGATCTTGCAAGGGCTCCCGGCCATCGTGGCGACATCGCCCGAATGGGCGCCGAACCCGAGAGGACCACCATGCACATCGCCAAGGAACAGATCCCCGTCAAGATCGACGTACCGGGAGCCGTCGCCCGTCAGGCCGTGGATTTCGGTGACGCTTCCGGCTATTCCACGATCGCAGGCGAGTACTTCTCGCTGGGTAAGGGCACCGACATTGCGCCGTTGCTCCAAGGACTGCACGACGACGCGTGTCACGCGCCGCACTGGGGCTACGTCATCTCCGGTCAGGTGATCGCCTCCTACACCGACGGCGGCGAGGACGTCTGCTCTGGCGGTGACCTCTTCTACTGGCCGGCCGGTCACAGCGTCCGCGTCACCCAAGACGCCGAGGTCGTGCTGTTCAGCCCGCAGCTCGAGCACACCGAAGTCATGGATCACATGCTCGCCAAGATCGCGGGCTGAGCGTCTCGCAGGTCAGTCCGCGTCGTCCGTGCGCCTGGCGGGAGCATCCGCCAGCGCACGGATGCGGCTGCGAGCGAAGTCGACGATCTCACCGTCGCCCATCGACGCGCCGCGCCGGACAGTTGCAGCGAAGGCGGCCGCACCGAGCTCGGCGCGCAGGTCGTCGACGAGGAGAGCGATCCGCTCGGCATCGGACGCCTCGATCGGGAGCGCGTAGGCCGCGCCGGCCGCGCTCAAGGCGCCGTGCAACGTGGCCGCGCCGTGGTGGTCACGTAGTTGGACGAGGATGCCGAACACGTGCCGGAGCGAGAGCCACTGGTTCGCCCAGTCACTTCCGCGATACCAGAGGTCGATCACGTCGGCATACCCGGCGAGCGCAATCCGAGGATCGCCCTGGCGCGCCTGGAGTGAGAGCACTTCGGTGAGCGCGAACGCCTGGATCCAGCGGTTGCCCGCGGACTCGGCCAGGTCCGCGGCGTGCTGAAGGTGCGCGTTGGCCTCCGCCGGGTCGGTGGCTTCGAGCGAGAGGCCGAGCGCGTACGCGGCCTGGGCGCGCGCGGTCGGCGAACCCGACGCGCGGGCCGCGGCGAGGGATTCGCCGGCGAGCTGGGCGCCGCGCACGGGATCGCCGAGGCTCGTGTAGGACACCGAGCGCATGTACAGCCCGTGCGCGAGACGGGCGGCACTGCCCTCTCGCGCCGAGGCGATCATGCGATCCATGAATCCGGTCGCACCGGTGGTGTCGCCCCGGTAGAAGAGCGCGTTGCCGAGCGTGCGCTCGGCCAGCCCGGATGTGTCGGTGCCGAGCGCCTCGGCGGCTGCCACCGCCTCGTGGGCGCGGGCGATCGCCGCGTCGAGGTCACCACGCGCGAACCGGCCGTAGGCACCGATCGCGCGCGTGAGCGGCGCGAGGGAATGGACGGTCGCGCCCGCGAGCCGGAGCGCGTCGTCGGACCATCCGATCACCTCGGCGCGCATCGTGCGGAACGAGTACTCGCGAAGCGCAACCACCAGGCGGAGGGCGACGTCGACACTGGCGTGTTCGAGCGCCCAGACGTAGGCCTCGCGCATGTTGTCGAAGTCCCGGTCGACGGCGGCAACCGCGTCGGCCTCCTTCTGGCCTGTGAGCGCAGCCGCCGACTGTTCTGCCAGCGCGAGGTAACAGCGCGCGTGTCGCTCCCGCACCTCCGCTCGATCGGTCGCGGCGAGTCGGTCCCGTCCGAACTCCCGCAGCGTCTCAAGGAGGCGATACCGGGGAAGCTCCGGGTCCACGACCTGAACCATCGACTTGTCAACGAGATTGGCGAGCAGGCGCGCCACCGCGACCGCGTCGTGACCGGGGTCGGCACAGACCATCTCCACCGCGTCGAGCCCGAACCCGCCGGCGAAGACGCACAGCCGGGCGAAGACCTCCTGCTCGTCGGCATCGAGGAGGTCGTGGGACCAGGCCACGAGATCGCCGAGCGTGCGGTGGCGCTCGATCATCGAGGTCTGCGCACCTTCGAGGAGGTCGAGTCGTTCGTCGAGCCGAGCCGCGAGTGCGGCCGGGCTCATCACCCGGATGCGCGCAGCGGCGAGTTCGATGGCGAGCGGGAGTCCGTCGACGCGTGCAACGACGTCGGCGACGGCGCGAGCGTTGTCTTTGGTGAGCAGGAAGCCGCTGCGGGCGGCGGCGGCGCGCGCCACGAAGAGCCGGACCGCGGCGGCATCACCGATCTCGGCGAAGGCGGCGTCGGCCCCGGCGACTGCGAGCGGCTCGACCCGCCACACTTGTTCGACGGGTAGCCCCAGCACCTCGCGACTCGTACACACCACAGTGAGGTCCGCGCACTGACCGAGCAGCCGCTCGACCACGGAAGCAATCGAGGCGCGCAGGTGCTCACAGTTGTCGAGGACGAGGAGAGCCCGTCGGCCGCGGAGGTACTCGACGAGCGATTCCTCGACCGAGAGGTACTGTCGCTGCTGAACGTCGACGGCCGTTGCGATCGCGGCGACGGTGGACGCGGGGTCATGGACCGGCGCGAGTTCGACGATGAAGACCTCCCCGCGCAGCTCGTCCCAGAGCTCACTCGCGAGGCGCTGCGCCAGCCGCGTCTTCCCCACGCCGCCCGGACCGGTGAGCGTCAGCAGCCGTTGGGCGCGTGCGAGAACCGCGAGCTCGGTCACGTCGGCGGTGCGCCCCACGAGGTGGGTCGCCTCGGCGGGCGCGCGGCCGGCGCGGCCTCGTCCGGGGTCCGGCGTTGGCGGGAGCAATGCCGGGTCCTCGGTCAAGACGCGCGTTTCGAGCTCGCGCAGCGCGGGGGAGAGATCGAGGCCGAGTTCGTCGCGCATGATGGTGCGCAGCGATGTGATGCGGCGCAGCGCGTCTGCCGCCCGGCCGGACCGGTAGAGCGCGACGACGAGTTGCTGCCACGGTCGCTCTCGGAGCGGGTACTCGTCGACGAGCGCCTCGAGCTGGGGCACCAGGGCGACGTGCTCGCCGAGCGCGAGCCCGGCTTCGATGCGGTCCTCCCGCGCGTTGAGCCGCAGCTCGTCGAGACGGATCGCTTCATTTCGGGCCCAGTCGCGATCGGCGAACTCCTCGAACGCGCGGCCGTGGAAACACGCCAGGGCTTCGTCGAGGGTATCGGCGGCGGCCTGGCCCGATTTCCGGCCGGCGTCGCGACACCGGGCCTCGAAGCGCGACGCGTCCACACGTTCCGCGGAGATGTCGAGCAGGTAGCCGGGCGGCCGGGCCAGGATCTCGGCGTCGGGGCGTAACACCCGCCGAAGCCGAGAGAGATGGCTCTGCAGGACTGCAGCGGGGTCCGCGGGCTGGTCGTCGCCCCAAAGCTCCTCGCAGAGCCGATCGGTCGATACGACCGCGCCGCGTGCCCCGAGCAGCATCGCGAGCACAAGCCGAGGCTTGGGTCCACCGAGCGCAACGAGCTGACCTGATCGGTGCGCCTCGACGCTGCCGAGAACCCGCAGTTGGAGGCCGTCGTCCACGCGTCCAGTCTTGCAAGCGCGCTTGCAGACCGCTTGCGGCCGGAGAAGCGCGGCCTGCAAGTAGGTCGACGGGCGCTCACAAGGACGTCCTACGATCGTTGGCGGGTGTCATCCGCCCGACGCTCCGCCGGGCGGTCTCGAGACGGAGGTGACCGATGAACGCGAACAAGGCATTGTGGGAGAAGGGCGATTTCACGCGGATCGCCGAGACCATGCGCGAGAGCGGCGAGGCGCTCGTCGACCGCATCGGCGTCACGAAGGGGCTGGCCGTGCTGGATCTCGGCTGTGGCGACGGCACCACCGCCCTGCCGGCCGCGCAGCGCGGCGCCGACGTGCTGGGCGTGGACATTGCGTCGAACCTGGTCGAGGCGGGCAACCGTCGAGCGCGCGAGGCGGGATTGACGAACTTGACGTTTCAGGAGGGCGACGCGTCCGACCTGTCGGTGCTCGAGGACCAGCGCTTCGACCTCGTCGTGAGCATCTTCGGCGCGATGTTCGCGCCTCGCCCGAACGACGTCGCCAAGGAGATGGTGCGGGTGACGAAGCCCGGCGGACGGATCGTGATGGGGAACTGGATTCCTGGCGACCCGACGCTCGTCGCTCAGATCCTCAAGACCAGCTCGGCGTACTCGCCGCCGCCACCCGAGGGTTTCGTGAGCCCGATGACGTGGGGAGTGGAGGCCGAGGTCGTCGAGCGCTTCGGTGCGGCCGGGATCGACGAGGGAAAAGTCTCGTTCGAGCGGGACACGTTCGTGTTCAACGCGCCGATGCCGCCGGTGCAGGTCCTTGCGAGCTTCGAGCAGTACTACGGGCCCGCGATGAATGCGCTCGAAGCTGCCGCATCCACCGGTCGCGCTGATGAGCTCCACCACGAGCTCGAGGTCCTGTTCGAGAAGCAGAACCAGGCACCGAACGGCGAGACCACCTCGATCCCCGCGACCTTCCTCCGCGTGACCGTGACCGTGTGAGGGCCGGAGGTGCGTGAACCGTCAAACCACATCGATCCTGAACTTCGCGCGACGTGGGCAGGTCGGATCGCGGTCGTCGTTGATCGAAGTTCACGGCCGGCCGCCCGCAGCCTGACGACATCCTCTAGCTTTCGGCCCGGCCGCGAGAGGAGCCAGCCGTGAGTTATGACCGAGCGCTCTACCAGATGTACTTGGCGCAGGTGCCGATGTTCGGTTCCTGTTCGAACGAACAGTTGGATCTCGTCGCCCAACTGGGCGAAGCGATCACGGTGACCGAAGGCACCGACGTCGTGGTGGAGGGTGATGCAGGCGTCGGCCTGTACATCATCGCATCGGGCACGGCCGAGGTTCGGCGCAACGGAGAGACCGTGGCGGCCCTTGCATCCGGCGACTACTTCGGTGAGTTGTCGCTCTTCGACCCGGCACCGCGTAACGCGACGATCCACGCCACCGAGACATTGTCGTGCGTGATGCTCACTCGCGATGCGTTCGCCGGAGTGCTCGACGAAGTTCCCGCGATCCGAGACGCGTTACTGCACGGTATGGCCGCACGAATCCACGAACTCGATCAACGGATCTGACCTGCCACATTGGCGCCAGCGTCGCCTCAGCTCTCGGCTTCTTGTTCCTCCGGGTGACTCTCCTTGAGTCGCAAGAGGAACGCGGCCAACGCGAGGACGAGGGCCAGCCCGCCGAGCACGCCGATCTGGATCATCGCTTCGGTGAACGCGTCGCCGTGACTGTCCTCGGTCCCCGCGATCACGATGATCTCCTTGATCGAGGCGATGATCCCCACGAGGAGAAACGGTTCCGCGACCAGCCCGCGTACCCGGATCGTGCTCCGCACTGCGCTCAGCAACTCGACGAAGATGAAAGTCAGCAGCAGGGCGTCGAGCGTGTCCGCCGCGGCGGAACCGATCCCGTCGCTCAGTCCGGTGAACAGGCGGTAGATCGCGTCCCCGAGCAGGAGTGCGGATCCGATGGCCAGAACGAGCGCGATGGCGAGGTAGATCGCGGTCTCCACGACGCGGAAAACCGGATCCACCGAGTCACTTTCGAGTTTCACCGGTCCTCCTCGAACGGGCATCCGAGCCACGCCGGGAGGATTTGCAGTCTCGCCATGGGTTGGGTCTACCCACCCGCATGGGATCGACACCTTCGGGGTTGCTCCGGCGGTGCGGCATCTCCGACCGACGATGGGTCGGCAGCGTTTGCTGCGACAATCTCGGGGTGAACCTGCTCGACGGAATCGTCGTGGTGCTTGCACTCGGCTTCGCCGTCTCGGGGTACCAGCGCGGCCTGAGCCGCGTCGGGCTGGCCCTCGCCGGTCTGTTCGTCGGGATCGTCGTGGGCACGCTGGCCGCACCGCCGGTTTCCCGCTACTTCGCATCGCCGCCCACGCCGGCCAGCACTCGTTCGCTCGTGGCGACCATCACGTTTCTCGTGTGCGTCTTCGTGTTCCAAGGCATTGGGACCCTGATCGGGTTCCGGCTTCGGGCGCGCACGCTCAGGACACGCGGCGCGGGGCTGGACTCCGGTCTCGGCGCCGTTGCCGCGATCGCGGGGGTGCTGATCGCCGCGTGGTACATCGGCCTGACCTTTCAAGACAGCCGGTTCCCCGAACTCGACCGCCAGATCCAGAACTCTCGCATCATCGGCGCGCTCGATTCGGTTGCGCCCCGGATCCCGGCGCCGCTCGCCCGCATCCGCCAGGCGCTCGCCGACCGCGCGTTCCCAGACGTGTTCGCCGGTCTCGGTGGCAGCTCGGTGGCGCGCGTCCCGATCCCGCGGCTGCTCAACACCCCGGGCATAAGGGCCGCAACGGGCGCGACGGTCAAGGTGGTCGCGGACTCCGCGGAGTGCGGCAGCCGAAAGGCCGGGTCGGGATGGCCCGCGAGTCCCACCTCCATCGTGACGAACGCGCACGTGGTGGCGGGCAGCAATCGTGTGCAAGTGGTGACGGCGGCCGGCGATGTTCGGAACGCGCTCGTGATCCACTTCAACCCGGACGACGATGTGGCCGTGCTCTCGGTGCGGGACGGGTCATTCGCTCCGCTGACGTTGAGTCCGACCGATCCGATCGCGCGCAGCACCGGGGTGGTCATCGGGTATCCACTCGGCGGTGACGAGCGGGTCGTGCCGGCGGCGATCCGCGGGTCCGAGCGGGCGACCGGGTACGACATCTACGGAACGAGGGAGGTCACGCGCACCATCGAGGTGCTCGCGGCGACGGTGGTGTCGGGGAACTCGGGCGGTCCCGTCGTCGACACGAGCGGTACGGTGGTCGGGCTGGTCTTCGCCGCCAGCGAGACCGATGCGAGCGAGGCCTACGCGCTCGCGCCGTCACAGATTCGCGACGACCTCGCCGGCGCAGTCGGTGCCACCACTCCCGTCGACACGCAGGGCTGCGGATGAACAAGCTCATCGAGCGTTGCATCACCCCGGCACCCACCACTGGTGAACGGCCCACGGCGTCGGATCCGACGTCGTTGTACATCCGTTCGTTCCTCATCCTGCGGATCATGGTGGGCTCGATCGGCGTCCTGCTGCCCTTCGTCCTGGTGCTCATCGATCGGTTGGTGCTCGGTGAGCGCCCGTTCTTCCGTGACTCGCTGAGCGCCTACTACTACTCCGGCATGCGCGACGTGTTCGTCGGCGCGTTGTGTGCGGTGGGCATCTTCCTGATCGCGTACAAAGTGGTGGAGCTGAGTCTCGACAACACGCTGAGCACGATCGCCGGATTCTGCGCGGTAGGGATCGCGCTGTTCCCGACGGATCGCGGGCCGTACTCCGTGCCGCTGACCCCGGTGCAGAATCTGCTGGGTGAGACCCTGGTCAGGAATGTGCACTTCGCGAGCGCGTTCGCCTTTATCGGTCTCCTCGCAGCACTGTGCATCTGTTTCGGCGTGCGCGAAGGCCGACGCGGCGCGAAGCCCAAAGGACGCGCACCGCAGTTCTGGCGCGCCTTTCACTTCGCCTGCGCGGGCGTTATTGGCCTCGCCGTCGTGTTCATCCTCGTCGCCGGCCGGATCGGCGACCTGGACCAGGCGCTGCTGATCGGTGAAGCGGTCTCGATCTGGGCATTCGGTCTGTCATGGCTCATGAAAGGCCTCGAACTCGATGCGTTGCGGGGCGCCCCGGTCACCCGAGCACAACCTGAAGCGAGCCCCAAAAAGCCCACTTTCACGGACGAGCCGTGAAAGCAGTGCTCGGTGCGCCAGACTGTGGGTCAGAAGTCGTTGGTGGCGACTCCCGCTGGGAGATCCGCGCCTCGGAATCGCCCAGTCCGATCGGTCCGCCCGCTTCGGACGTGGCGCGAGACCAGCGAGAGGTACACGCGCGGCCCGTCGGCGCGCACCCCGAGATGAAGGCGAGGCGTGACTGACATGGCCCGAGGACGCGAGAGCTTCGAGAAGCGTGCGCGCGAGTTGAAGCGCCAGACCCGCGCGGCCAACAAGCGCGATCGTCGTGAGGAACGGGACGAGACCGGTGCGGAGCCGCCTGCCGTCGACGAAGAGGCGTTGATGGCCCGCTACGGCGAGCTCAGCCAGCGCCGCGAAGACGGAGAGATCGGTGAGGAGGCGTTCGAGCAGGAGCGCGTCGCGATCTTCATGGAACTCGGTTTGATCCCCGCGGGCGGCGATTGACGCCGCTGGTCGCGGCCGGCTTTGGGTCACGGAGCCGGTACCAGCCGGCCTCACCCGAGCCGCCGATTCGGCGATACCGACGATCGATCATTCGCAGTGTCCTCGGCGCGCGGTCGCGCATGATGTCCGCACTGAACTGATCCACGACGATCTCCACCGGCGCCTCGGTGCGGATCTGACTTGACAGGCGAGCCCACACGTCGGCCGGATACTGCTCGGGTGACCAACCGTTGATCGGGACGGACTGGCGACGCCCGGACCGGTAGAGGTCGAGAGGGTTCCCGAGCACGTAGACGTCGCCGGCTCGCGCATCGGAGCGCCGAAGGTAGCGAGCCCAATCGTCCGCAGCTCGGTAGTTGGGTTCGGCGTCGCGTCGCAGGGCCGCGCGATCCGCAGTATTCAACGCGAAACCGTGCGTGGCGACGTCACGTGTGTTGGCGACGATCCGCAGTCCGAGCGGCACGATGAGAACGGCGCCGAGGCCCAGCACCGCGATCCGTCGGCGACCGAGCCCGCGCCACGAGTCGGCGAGCGCGTCGAGCCCGAAGCCGGCAAAGATCCCGACGGGTACGAAGAACATCGCGTATTGGTAGATCCACCAGTGCTGGACGAGGAAGATCGGGATCCCGAGTGCGATCCACGCGGCCAGCCCGAGCCGGAAGCGGTCCCAACCGGTGCGGAAGCTCCGCACCCCGCCGTATGTGGCGAGGGCCAGCGGAACCGCCCACCGGGCCCCGGTCGTGAACGCGCCATCGGTCAGCCGGGACCAGGGACGTCCGGCGATCCCGGTGGCTGCCGGGGTGACGTCGAAATAGGTCCACCGCGCGAGCTCGAGTTGTCCGTACGCCGCGAGGTAGGCGATCACCGCGCTGATCGGCAATGCAAAGCCGGCCACCAGGATGGCGACATCTCGAACGATCCGGTACGGGCTTGCTGGCGCGGAGGCCGACGACTCCGTTGATCGGGTTGGCTGCGAGCGGTTCCCAGACTTCGTGGGTACGAGGGCGAGGAGCCAGAACGCGCCAACGATCGGCAGCAGGACGATCTTGAAGACGCCCACGAACCCCCCGGCCATGCCCGCGAGGAAGAGCCAGCGGGCGCGATTGGTCGACTCGACGGACCGGACCGCGCACCACAGCGAGAAGAACAACGGGATTCCGGCGAGGCTCTCCACCTGGCCGAGCGCGAGCGGCTCCGCGGTGGCGTAATAGGTCCCCAGGATGAGCAGCGGGACCGCCCCCGCCACCCACGGATGCGTGAACCGCGGCTTCAGTGCCGAGGCGAGCACGGCCGCGAACGCGAGGAGAACGCCGAGCTCGAACAGGTGTAACGCAACTTCGCGGTATCCCACGAGCATCCCGCCCACGAGATAGAACGCGTAGATGCCGGGCTGTTTCACGTCCCAGAAGTCGCGGTAGAGCACGTCGCCGTCTTGGATCTGGCGGGCACCCGCCGCGAACAGCGCCTGGTCGCCGGTGAAGGGTTGGACACAGACGAGGATCCCGAGGATCGCGACGGTCGCGAGTGCGATTCCCGTCATCGCGCGGAAGCTCACCTGCCATCTCACCGGTGGGCACCGTACCGCCGGCGCGGTGGAAAGCCGCGAGCGGGCTGCGGTTGATCGGTCGAGTTCTCTTCGTGGCGGTAGTCAGCTGTCGGTCGCGGTGAGCTGGTCGAGCTCAGCCTGGAGCGCCGAATGCAGCGCGGGGAGATCGGGACAGGCATCGGGATCGGCAATCACCGTGATCGTCATCCGGCCCGCGTAGGAGATCCCGCTCGCATCGATCTTCTCCTTCGGGTATCCGTCGGACGCCACGCTGGCAGCGGTCCGGGCTTCACCGGTAGGGCCGAAAGTCATCCGGTCGCAACGAGGTTGGGACCTTGGCTCCTTCCCACAGGCGCCTTGGATCCGAGAACGTGGCAGAACGACGAGAGGAGTCCCATGACGGATGTGGCGGCAAGTGAGCGGTCCGAGCGAGTCGACGAACTCAAACAGAAGATCCGAGAACTCGAAGATCTGCTCGTGCAGCTCGGCCGGGAATCCACCGACGGAATCCTGGAGGCTTGGCGAGCCCGGATCGATGCGCTGCGGGTCCAAGCCGACCTCGGTCGGATGGAAGTGCGGGATGACACCGCCCGTCCGCTCGACGCCGCCGACGCCGCGTGGCATGCCGCCCGGGCGCGGCTCGACGCGGAGGCGGCGCGAGCGGCTCGCTGACCGCAGCGGACCGCCGCTTCCGTCGGGTTCTAACCTGACGGGTATGACCAGACGAGCGCCGCTCATCGTGGTGATGCTGGCCGGCCTCGGACTCGGGGCATGTTCCAGTGACTCTGATGTGGCGACGCCAACGTCGGTGCCCAAGGTGGCGCCCAGCACGACGACGACAACGTTGCCGCCGCCTCCCACGCCGATCCCGGACCCGCCCGGTGTCGACCGCGATCCCTTTCAACGGCTGGACACCGGAGGAACCGATGACGGTTGACGAGGACCGCCCACTCCACGGGCCGCCCCGACCCGACGGCGGTCTGTTCCATGCCGCGGCGGATCAGTTGCACGAGATGTTCGGCGTGCACCGCCAGTTGGATCGCGTGCTCTACGAGTCGGCGCAGCGCGTCGGCGGGGTGGAGTTCGAGAGCATCTTCAATCCAATCTCACGCGCCGCGATTGCCGCGACGCCTCGGAAGGACGCGATCAATCACGATCAGGCGTTCCTGCGATCGTCGCCGATGTCGGCGGCCGAGTCCGAAGGCTCGCTCGCACTGCTCGAAATTCTCCACGGTGACTTCGCGGCGTCGAACACCCAAGCCTTCGTGGACTTCACCGAACGTGAGAAGTTCTTCGACCGGCTTATCGACGGGCAGTCGTTCATCTTCGTGGGTTCACACCTCGAGTTCCAGGACGTCGGCTTCAACGTCGGCTACCTGACCCGGGCCGCGCAGCAGCGAGGATTCGACCGCATCGACACCCGGACCACCCTCATGATCGGTCGGTTGCTCGGCTACCTCGAAGTGATGGGCTTGAACGTCATCGACGACGTCCTGCGCAAGGTCGCCAACGTCTTGAAGACCTTCCCCGTGAGCGGTGGCGAGGCCGTGAACGAGGGTGACATCACCGACGAGGATCTCAATCGGCGGGTTCGGGCGTTTCGGCGCCGGCAGAACGCGCGGACTCGGTCGGAGTTCATGAATCTGATGACCTCCGATCACGGTCACATCGTCATCGAGGCCGGAAGTGGTTCACGTGACGCAAAGGACGACCACGGATTCGTGGTCATGGAGCCCTTCGGATACGGGACCCGCGAAGATCTCTACGACGCGGTGAAGGCAGGCGCGTCGGTGTATCCGGTCTTCGGTGACTACGGCGACCGCGACGAGCCGAGCATCATCGAGTTCGGTCGGGAGATCAGCCGGCTCGACAGTCCGAACCACGCTCACGCCATCGGCGAGATCATCGCGGGGATGGGCAACCGCGCGCGCGGTGTCGCGTCGGAGAAGTATCCCGATGTACGGCGGTTCAAGACCCCGATCCGATACGGCAACTACGAAACTTGAGTTCGGGTGTGGGGCTTGTGGGCAGGGTTCAACCGGGGGTGGCGTTGGATCGGCGGCGCATCGTGGCGCGCCGCACGCGGGCGAGCAGACGGCGCACTGCTACCTCGTGACCGCCGGTACCGATCACGAGGAGTCGGTACACCCGCCCGGCGGCACCCGGAAAGGCGGCGCGCGTTTCCGCCCGCAGCCGCGACTGATCGGCACCGTTCGGAGCGATCCGAAACCGCAGCGAGTACTCGGAGAAGCGGTGGCGGCCGGAGAGCACCAGCTCGGATCCCGGCACCAGGGTGGTGACGCGAAAACCGGGGATGGTCGCGCCTTCGGCCAGCGGTCGTGGGCCCGTCGCGGCGACATCCTCGCAGCGGACTGCGCGCGCGTACCGCGGGGCGATCCGGCCGTCGAACAGCTGACCGGCCGCTTCGAGGAGCGCGCTCCACGCCTCGTCCGCGGAGGCTTCGATGTCGGTCTCGTGTTCGTCGATGAAGGGCAGGTCCGGGTTGGTCATGGGTCTCCGCCGGGTTGAACGCGGGCCATGATCATCGCGCGCGGTGGTTTGGAACCGCGGTGGGTACGGTACGGATCAACCCTGAACCCGTCGTCCGAGGCATCCAGCGTGAGACCAGCCGAATGTGAGTCCGAACGGTGAAGACTCGCGCACGCCGCCGACCACCGGTGGCGGCCGGGATTGCGGTGCTCCTCGTCTTGATCGGCGCGGCCGGATTCGGAGCGACGCGTTTGACGCTGGGCCACGATGCCGCGGCGGAGACCAAGCGGTCACGCGGCGCGGTCGGATCCTCGACCACCAGCCGCGTGGCTCGCATCGTGACGACGACGACGAACCCAGCCAAACCGATCGACTACCAGGTCCGGGTCGGAGACAGCCTCAGCGGTATTGCGCGGCGGTTCGGGATCTCGACTGAGGTCATTCTCGCCCTGAACCAGCTGACGGATCCGAACCGGCTGACCGTCGGTGAGACCCTGACGATCCCGCCGCGCGCGCCGATCCGCCTCGAGATCGATCCGGCGCGGCCCCGGGCGGGTGAACGGATGGAACTCCGACTGAGCGGCGCCCTGCCCGGTGAGCAAGTGACCTTTCGGATCACGTCGCCGGCCGGCTCGTACTCGGGACCGCCCCACACCGCCGAACCCGATGGCACGGTCACGGCCGGCTACAGCCCGGCGAGCGGATCGAGTGGCACCTACACCGTGGACGCGCTTGGTGATCAGGGAACCGTGAGCCGGGTCGACGTGGTGGTCGGGCCGGCGCGAGGGCTGCGGTGACCGGCGCGCGGGTCGGACCGATGGACCGGCGTGAGCGTTAGGCCTTCATCCGTGCGTCGTCGGGATCGAAGAGCGGACGGCTACCCACTCGCTCCACTCGGACCGGGAACAACTCGTTCATGTACATGACCCGCAGCTCGGTGCCCTCGACGGCGTGCTCGGGCGGAAGGTACGCAAGCAACAGGTATTGACCGAGTGACGGTGCCGCGCCGGCGGTGGTGACCCGAGAGACTCGGCCGCGCGCGTCGACGATGCGTTGGCCGGCAACGGTCAGGACCGGTTCGTTTCCTCCGGTTGGATAGCGCGCTGCACCGGACTCGGACTGGTTCGAGATCATGGACAGCGTGCAAAGGTGCGCGGCGGGCTCCGCCTCACGCGCGGCGATGTACGCGGCCTTGCCGATGAAGTCCGCACTCTTCACCTTGGGCCGCGCCAGACCGGCTTCCACCGGGTTGTACTCGCTCTCGAGCTCCGCACCCATGAGGCGGTAGCCCTTCTCGATCCGCCCGGTCACTGCGTAGACCCCGATGCCCACCGGCACCACGCCGTGCGGCTGTCCCGCCGCCCACAGCGTGTCCCACAGCGCCAGCCCGTGCTCCATCTTCGTGTAGATCTCCCAGCCGAGATCGCCGACGTAGGAGATGCGGAACATCGTGACGGGGATGCCGTCGATCAACGTCTCGCGCACCGAGCCGTACGGGAACGCGTCGTTCCCCAGGTCCGCTTCGCACACGCTGCTCACGAGGTCACGGGCTCGTGGCCCCCAGACGCCGATGGTGCACAGCGCGCCGGACATGTCGGTGAGAGTGACGGAGCCATCAGTGGGGAGATGCTTGCGGAACCAGTACGCGTCGCGGCCGCCGTCGAACGCGCCGGTGACCACGCGGAAGTGCGCCTCACCGAGACGCATGATGGTGAGGTCCGATCGGAAGCCGCCGGCGGGCGTGAGCAACGGCGTGTAGACCGATCGGCCGACGGGCACGTTCACGCTGTTCACCGTGAGGTACTGCAAACCGTCCAGCGCGCCGGGACCGGTGATGTCGAACTCGCAGAACGCGGTGAGGTCCACCATGCCGACGCGGTCGCGCATCGCAAGGTGCTCGGCGTTGGTGATCGGCGACCACCAACGCGCGTCCCACTCGTGAGGGCGCGCCGCGCACGCGTCGGGGTAGTCGTCGCAGAGCGTGGCGTTCGACGCGTACCACTGTGGTCGTTCCCACCCGCGTGCGTCGAAGAACTCTGCGCCCAGCGCCTCTTCGCGCGGGTAAAACGGCGACCGGCGCAGGCCGCGTTCGGACGCCCATTGTTCGCGGGGGTGCACGATTCCGTAGGTCTTGTTGAAGTGCTCCGCACACCGTGCGTGGATGTGGTGCACGGTGCGCTCGTGTGGATAGAAGCGCGTGATGTCCGACGCGTGACCGTCGCACAGATGTGGGTAGCCGTACGTCATCCACTCCGCGACGAGTTGCGCGATCCCCGGCCCTTCCTTGATCCACACTGCGGCCGCGGACCACAGGTTGGCTACTTCGACGGTCTCGCCGAGCACCGGCATGGCGTCCGGCGTCAGGGAGAGGAGCCCGTTGATCGCGTAGCGGATCTCAGCGGTGTCGAGGATGTCGCCCATGAGCTCGAGCGCGTCCTCCATCTGGTCGTCGAAGTCGTCGTCGGTGAAGGGAAGCTCGGTGGGGGAGAGCGCAGCCGCATCGTTCGACGGGATCTCGTTCGGGTCGTGGAAGATCGGTCGGTGGGCGTACGAGCCCACCTCCATCGAACCTGCGGACTGGCGCTCGTACATGAACGTGTCCATGTCCCGCACGATCGGATACGCCACCTCCTGGCCGGACTCCACGAGCACGTCGATCGGGCCGACGTCGGCCATCTGGTGCACGGCGGGCGTGAGCGGAATCGTCGCACCGGCCATCTCCGCGATGCGCGGGCTCCACACCCCGCACGCGATCACCACGTGTTCGGCTTCGATCCGGCCCTGATCGGTGACGACGGCCCGCACCGTTCCGTCGGCCACTTCGACGTCGAGTACCTCGGTGTTCGCGAACACCATGAGGTGACCGGCTGCCACCGCTTCCTCGCGCATCAGCGTCCCGGCGCGCAGCGAGTCGACCACGGAGACGGTCGGGCTCGAGAAGCCACCGAGGATAACGTCTTCGTTGATGAACGGGACCTGCGCCTTGACCTGTGCAGGCGTGAGCAGCTCCGCGTCGATACCCCACGCCTTCGCCGAGGTCATGCGCCGCTTGAACTCTTCGAGCCGCTCGGGATTGCGCGCGACTTCGATGCCGCCGCAGGTGCTGTTCACACCCATCGCCTGGTACTGGGCCTGACTCGCGAGCGTGAGGAGGGCCATCTCCTTGTTGTGATCGACGGGAAAGATGAAGTTCGACGCGTGGCCGGTACTCCCGCCGGGGTTGGGGAGCGGGCCCTTGTCGATGAGGACCAGGTCGGTCCAGCCGAGGCGGGAGAGATGCCCCACCAAGCAGTTGCCGACGATGCCGGCGCCGATGACCACGACCTGGGCGCGTGCGGGAAAATCAGTCACGGTCAGCGTTTCTATCAGGGCGCCGGGCGCGGGGCTCACCCGTACACTGCGCCGACAGGTCGCAGCTGGAGGAGATGATCGTGGCCGATTCTTGTACCCATTTCGATTCCCCGACCGACGTCACGCCGTCGGCTGACGGATGCGAAGATTGTCTCCGCATCGGCGGTGAGTGGGTTCACCTGCGCATGTGTGTGCAATGCGGCCACGTCGGCTGTTGCGACAACTCTCCGAACCGTCACGCCACCGCGCACTTTCACGCGAACGTCGACCATCCGCTGATCCGGTCGTACGAGCCGGGCGAGGATTGGTGGTGGTGTTACGTCGACGAGCCCTTCTTCGAACTCGGCGGAGCACCACCTGCGCCCTCGCACCGGTGAGCGCCCGACGCCGCCGCGAGCTCGGCGCGATCTGGACGCATTTCGGCGAGCACGAATGCGGCGACTACTCGCCCCTGTACACGCGAATCGCCGCGACCGTCGCGTCCGACGATGCCGTACTCGATCTGATCCTCGCGTCACCGCCTGCGAGCCACCAACCCAACGTCCTGTTCGGCGCGGTGCACTACCTCGTCCTCGGTGGCCTCGATCATCCCTTGGCGTCGGTCTACGCCGGCGAATCCGATGCCGACGTGGGCCCGCTGTTCGTCGACGTGTGTCGCTCGAATCGCGACGCGATTCTAGCCCTGCTCGCCACGCATCACACCAACACCAACGAAGTCGGTCGCTCTGCGGTCATCGGTCCCGCGCTGACGGCAGTGGAACAGCGACTCGGTGGTCCGATCGGGCTCGTCGACGTCGGGTGTAGCGCCGGGCTCAATCTCTTCTGTGATCGATATCTCCTTGACTACGGGCGCCACGGCACCACCGGCCCCGCCGATGCCGCGGTGCGCATCGTGTCCGAGGTCGTCGGTGGCGACGTTCCGGTGGCGGCGCGGCTGCCTGAGATCCGCGCGCGCGTCGGCTTGGATCGCGATCCGACGGATCTGACCGATGAGGACGCGGCGCGCTGGCTGCTCGCCTGCATCTGGCCCGACACCGGTCGGCTCGCTCGCGCGCGGCGCGCGATCGCGGAAGCACACCTCGACCCGCCGCATCTCGTTCGCGGCGACGCGGTCGACGACGTAGCCGCGATCGTGTTCGGCCTCCCACCCGAGGTCACGCCGGTGGTGGTGACCACCTGGGTGCTGGCGTACCTGTCGCCGGCGCGCCGCTCGGAGTTCGTCGACGCGTTGGCCGCGGCGTCCCGGACTCGGCCGATCGCATGGGTGAGCGCCGAAGGAGTCGGCGTGGTGGATGCGTTCGGCGCGGTCACCCCGCCAACCGACGTGAATCGGACCGACGCCAGCATCCTCGGACTCGTGACCTTTCGCAACGGCGCGGCCGACGTCGAGCATCTCGGCTTCGTCCAGCCCCACGGCGCCTGGATCGACTGGCGCGCCTGACCGGCTGCACCATCGCGGCGTGCCGATTGCGGGAGGGGTGGAGGGAGTCGGAATGAGTCTTAACATCTCGCCCCATGGCGGCGGTCGGGGCGATGTTGATGGCGGGGCTCGCAATGATCGTGGTGGCGGAGCCCGCCGTGGCCGTCTCCACCGCTCCGGTTGCGTCGCCGGTCGGCATCCCGTGCAGTCAAGCGACCGTGCGCACCGTCGTGTCCGTCAGGTCCGAACTTGATCCTGCGTGTACCTACACCGCCGGCTTCGATATCACCGCGTCGAACGTGGTCTTGGACTGCCGGGGAGCGCTTATTCGCGACGAGACCGGCACGGCCGCGATCGGGATCCTCGTCACCACTCCGGCCGACGTCGACCTCGAGAATGTCACGATCCGGAACTGTCGCGTCGACGGTTTCCTCAACAGCATTCGCCTGCGGCGAGCCGGGTTCAACCAACTCGCCGCCGGACGCGAGTACGAACACCACCTGAGCGGCGTCGTGATCGAGGACAGTACGCTCACCAACTCGCGTGGGGTGGGGGTCTACGTCGACGGTTACGTGACCGCCGCTCGGATTCGCCAGCTTGTGATCGCGGGGGCGGGCAGCGCAGGCGTCTACCTCGATGTTGGTTCTCGCGACAACGTGGTCACGGAGAATGCGATCGTTGCGAACGGCTTCCGAGAGAGCGGACCGAACGGCACCACCACGGTGTTCGGTGGTGTCAGCTTTCGGTACTGGGGGCCGGGTCGGGAAGGGGTCGCAATCGACGGGTCGTTCCGCAACCGGGTGACCCGCAACTGGATCGCGAGCAACTCCGCCGGCGGTGTGTTCATCTATACGAACTGCGGTGAGTACGTGAACTCCGACCCGGCTTCTTGGGTGGAGCACCGCTACGGCGCCGAGGACAACGTGGTGAGCGAGAACGTCATCACGGGCGGGGAGACCGGCGTCTGGGTGGCGTCGCGTATGGGCGAGAACGTCTTCCCCATGGACTGCAGCGACGTCCCCTACGTGAGCGGTCCGTTGCTGGCGGTCACCCTCGACCGCGCGGCCGACAACGTGGTGCGCGCCAACTCGTTCGCCGATGTGAGCTACGGCGTCCGGGTGGAGGATGACGGCGCAATCGTCAACGGGAACACCTTTGCCGGCCCCGACGCGAGCCACCACGCCATCATCGTCGGCACCCCGTGGCGTACGCAGGTGCTCGGTCGTCCGGTGGCGAACGCCGAGGTGCATGGGAATCGCTCGACCATTGCCGGCAATCTGAGTCCGTACCGATTCGTCGATGGTGTGGTGGGTCTCGACGACCGCCGCAATCGGGCACTCGGACACCGGTCACGGTTCTGCGCGGCGCCGGCTCTCCCTCGCCGTTCGTTCATCTTCGTCGACGCGCTCGCAGTCCAAGATCCGAACGGCCCGCCGACGGCGAAGCCCGATTACACCGTCCCCACTCTCGGCGCGCTCGCGCCCTGCATCTGACCCACTCCTGCCGCGGTCTCGTCGCGAGAATCCCCGCAGCCAACCCGTGCGGGTCGCCCTCACAGCGAACCGACGCGCAGAACGCAAGCCCTGGCTTGCGCTTCTCGCACGAGTTGCGGGGAAGTGGGTCAGTCGTCGTCTTTTTTGCGCTTGTTGCCCTTGCCGTGGTCCTCGTCGGACTTGCCGTGGTCCTCATCGGCGGGGCGGGTCGTGGTGGTGGTGGGTGGGGGGAGCAGTGAAAGCCGATCCTCGACCGCACCGATCGCGGCATCCAGGCGGCGGACCGCCTCGGCACTCAGTTCGTTCCGAGATCGGAGCCCGGCGATCTCGGCGCGCAGCCGGACCAACTGAGCCCGTGCGGCCAGGCGATCGCCGGCGCGGCTCGCCGCTCGAAGCAGCGTGATCTCGCCGTGCAACTGCTCCGCGGCGGTCTTCGACACGCCGGCGTCCGCGCTCCCACACGCGGCGACCAGCATGACCATCAGCGTGACCCGGGCAACGGTGCGCATCATCGGGCCGCTCGATCCAGCTCGTCGATGGCTCGCGCGAGCGGTGCCGGGATCGACCCGCTTCCGGCCGACTCGTCCGCGGGCGGCACCGGATTCGACGGTGCATTAGCCGCGGGCGCGTTGGTGATCGGCGTACCGCCGCCGTCGCGCCACGCGACCACGCCGGCGAAGCCAAGCAGTCCCGCGGCAACCACGCCTACGATCCCTGCGCCGGCGCGAGACCAACGAGGCCGACGCGCCGCGCCGGGCCGAACATCGGTCGTGAGCACGGAGGTGGGGGCGATGTCGGTGTCGTGGGGCGCGGGTGGCGGCGCGGCGTCACGCGACGACGCACGGCGGGGGTCAGATGCAACCGGAACCGTCGGGGGCAGTGGCGCGGCGGCCGGCGCCGGAACGGCCGGTGCCCGTTCGGCTGGTGCCCGTTCGGTCGGGACGGACCCGCTTGACCCGCTCATTGCGGCCGCCATGGCATCGGCCGTCGGGTACCGCGCGTCGGGGTCTTTGTGCATGGCGCGTTCCACGGCCGCGACGAGCGCGGGATCGAGTTGGCTGCGTTGCGCGCTCGTGAAGGTGGGTTCGTCGTGGGCCACCGCGCGGGCGAGCGCGAGCGGCGTGTCCCCGCGGAACGCCGAGGTGCCGGTGAGCGCCTCGAAGAGGACGACCCCGGCCGAGTACACGTCACTCGCTCGGGTCGCCGGCCGGCCCGCGAGTCGTTCCGGTGCGAGATACGAGACCGTGCCGAACACCGAGCCGACCGTGGTGTCGTGGCGATCCTCGGCGAGTTTGGCGATGCCGAAGTCGCCGACCTTCACCTGAGCGGTATCGGTCAGCAAGATGTTGCCGGGCTTGATGTCCCGGTGGAGCACCCCCAGGCGGTGAGCCGCGCTCAACGCGCCGAGCAACTCGGCGGCGATCACCCGGACCCGAGGCTCGGCGAGTGGTCCGGCCGCGAGTTCGTCGGCCAGGGTGCGGCCGGAGAGTCGCTCCATCACGATGTACGGAATGCCCTCGTGTTCGCCGATGTCGAAGACGGACACCACGTTGGGGTGCGACATGCGGGCGGCGGCGCGTGCCTCGCGCTGGAAGCGATCTCGGAGCGCGGTCTGGTCGGCCAGATCAACCCGCAGGAACTTGATGGCGACGGGTCGATCGAGTTGGCGGTCGAGTCCGGCGCACACTTCACCCATACCGCCGCGCCCGAGGACTTCGAGGATCTCGTAACGGCCCGCGATACGACCCGTCGGCTCGTGACTCCGCATCCCGAAAGTCTGACCGGTGGCGTGCGCCGAATCTGCGCCGTAGAGGTTGGTGGGGGTTTGAGCCACCGAGTACGGTCGCGGCCTCGCTGTCCGAATTTCGCGTTCTTGGGAGCCACTGCATGAAGGTTCGTTCTCGCCGATCTGGCGCAGTGGTCATGGTGATCGGCGTCGCGTTGGTCGTGGCGAGCTGCAAGCCGGTTCAACCGGTGGGCCCGCCGGCCTCGAACCCGCCGGCCTCGAACCTGCCGGACCGTGCGCATTACATCCTGCCGGCGGGCAACTACGGCGGGTTTCCCACCACGGTCAACTCCACCGATCAACTCCCGTTGTACGACGCGCTCACCCCACTGCGGGGCAACGTCACCGACGCCGACATCGAGCGGTACTTCCTCCCGGAGGACTTCAAACCAGTCGGCGCCACCCGGGTGGAGCCCACCGGCCGTCCGGGGACGACCGTGACCTATGACTCCTACGGCGTCGCCCATGTGCGCGGTGTGACCCGCGAGGACATGGCCTTCGGCGCCGGTTGGGTCACGGCGCGCGACCGGACACTGTTACTCGAGCTCGGGCGGGGACCGGCGCGCGCCGCCGTGGCCGACGTACCCGGGATCAACGCGTTCGGTTTGGTGACGAGCGGGCAGTCGTTCGTCCCCAGCGTGGCAACCGAGCAACTCATCACCGATCAGGTGCAGTTGATCATCGACACTTACGGCGACAAGGGCCGCGAGATGATCCGCGAGATGCAGGCGGAAGCGGACGGCATGACCGCGTTCTTCCGTGCCAGCGGAAGCACCCAGCCGCCGGCGACGGTGAACGACGTGATTGCGGTCGCCGCGTTCATCGGTTCCATCTTCGGTGCCGGTGGCGGCGCGGAGGCGTCCAACGCGGAGTATCTCGCCAAGCTCCAGAACCGATTCGGTGCCGACACCGGGCGCAAGGCATGGGAAGACACCATGCTCTTCGACGACCCTGAGGCACCCACGACCATCGACCAGACCTTCGATTATGGGCCGCGCACCGGCGGTCCGGTCACCGGGTCGGCGGTCATCGACGAAGGCTCGATCGTGTCACTCGACCCACGCGTTCCCTCGGCGACGGCCACCGCGGCGGCGCCCGCCGCGTCACTTGCGATCGGTACTCGTACGAGCGCGGCGAAGGTCTTGGCCGGCGCGTCGGCGTCGCGCACACCCGGTCCGGGTGAGGAACCCACCTACCCTGCGGCCGGTCCGGTGCCCTCCAAGCAGGCGTCGAACTTCCTGGTGGTGGACCCGAGTCGGTCGGCCACCCGCAACTCCCTCGCGGTGATGGGGCCGCAACTCGGCTACTACTACCCCGAGATCGTGCAGCAGATCCATCTCTCCGGACCGGGCGTCGAGGCCCAGGGCGTTGCGGTTCCCGCCGCCGCGATGTATCTGCTCATCGGCCGGACCCGTGACTACGCGTGGAGCCTCACGTCGGCCAATCACGATGTGCGTGACGTGTTCGCCGAACAGCTGTGCAACCCCGACGGTTCTGCGCCCACCCGGGCATCCACCCACTACCGGTTCCAGGGGGTGTGTCGGCCCTTCGAGATCTTCGATGCCGGCACGTTGAACGGCACCCTGATCCGTTACCCGGTGTCGGTGCACGGGCCGGTAATCGGTACGGCCATGTCGAACGGTCACGCGGTGGCGCTGACCCGCCAGCGGTCTACGTTCGGCCGTGACGGTCTCAACCTCGCCGCGCTGAAGGATCTCACCGAGGGTAAGGCGAGCACTCCGAAACGCTTCTGGCGTGCGGCGAACCAGTTCGGTTTCACGTTCAACTGGGCCTATGCATCGCGTACGGCGACGGCTTTCTTCTCATCCGGTCTCCTCCCGCGCCGCGCCGCGGGCCTCGATCGCCGGCTCCCCACCGTGGGCACGGGCGAGTACGAGTGGCAAGGTTTCCTGACCGAGCGGGAACACCCGCACTCGGCTGGTGGTCCCGGTGGGTTGCTGCTCAACTGGAACAACCAAGCGGCCCCCGGGTTCATGCACGGCGACGACAATCCGTACGGCTCGGTCCATCGCGTCGAAGTCTTCGATCAGTTCCCCGGCGCGGTCACCTTGGCCGACACCACCAGCGTGATGAACCGCAGCGCCACCGAAGACGTGCGCTCACCGGCGTGGCCGGCGGTGAGCCGCGTGCTCCGGGGCGGCGCCGCGCCGAACCCGCTCGCGGCGAAGGTCGTTGACGTGCTCGACGAGTGGGTGAGCCGCGATGCACCGACACTCGACGCTGACAACAGCGGTCAGAACGACGACGCCGGCGCGGCGATCATGAGCGCGCTGTGGAATCCGATCGCCGATGCGGTCATGCGGCCGGTCTTCGGTGATTCGACCACCGATCTCGATCGGATCCGTGGGCTCGGCGGTCTCTCGGGCGAGTCGTTCGTGGACAAGGACCTGCGCACGTTGCTCGATCCGAGCAGTGTGCACGGACCGTTCCGACTCCGGTACTGCGGCAACGGATCACTCGACGCGTGCCGTGCGTCGCTGTGGGCGGTGGTCGATCGGGTCGGGGCCGCACTCGCTCAGACCCAGGGTGGCGATCCCACCACGTGGCGGAACGCGTCACGCCGGGTGGGGTTCACGCCGGGGCTGATACCCGACACGATGCGGGCCACGAACCGGCCGACGTTCCAGCAGGTCCTCGAGTTCGTGCATCCCGTCGTCGGACCGCCTCCCTGTGACCACACACCGGCGCCGCACCGAGGCCGGAAGTGTCCTGCCCCCGGGTAATGGCGGCGGTCATGGTCACCCCAACGGTCAGGGTTCGAACCCGAACCGGTGATGCTGGGACGACGAACGGCTGAGGGGGTTACCCGACGCCGTTCGTCGTCGCCCGTTGAAATGCTGCGTACGCCGGCTTCTCGCGCCAGTCGTTGCGGAGCAGTCCGAGGTTGTCCCACTTGAATCCGGGGTTGTTCCCCGAGTCGCGCAGCTCCATCCAGATCAACGGCCCGGTGAAGCCGCCGAACATCTGGATCCAGCCGACGTAGTAGTCGTTGACCCATTGGGCTTGCTGCGCTTCGGTGAGCACATCGTTGTCGGTACCGGTCGCACCGCCGCTCTCGGTCCCCCAGATTTTCTTGTTGACGTCGCCGTTCGCGGTCATCACGGCGTGCAGCGTCAGGGTCTGAGTGAAGGCGTTCCACGGGCGGGCTTCGAGGGGGTTGAACGGGAATGCGTACGGGTGATGGCCGACGGCATCGAAGAAGTTCCGGGCGCCCCGCGCGTAGAGGCCCCGCAACCAGGTTTCGGGCGAGTAGTCGGTGCCGTCCGCCGCGTCGGGTGCCGGTGCGGTTGCACCGGTGATCACGTTCGCCCACGGATCGGCGTACTTGATGCCCGGGTACGCGGACTTCAACATCGCGACGTAGCGGTCGAGATCGGGTTTCGGGTTTGCGAACTCGAGGTGGTTCGGCTCGTTCCAGAGCTGCCAGTTCGTGATGGACCCGCGTAGTAACGGATTCGATGACTGGGTGCCGTAGCGCTGTGCCGCCGCCGTGAGAAAACGGCCGTAGTCGTCTGGATTCTGCGGCAAGCAGTGGATGTCATTCGGTCCGCAGTTCCACACGCGCGCCCACGGCGGTGCGTACGCGGCCATCCCGATGATGTTGAGGCCGCGCGCCCGCGCTGCGATCACCGCGCGATCGAGGCCGCGGTCCCATCGGAAACTCGTCGGTCCGTCGCCCTGGATGCTGTTCCAATCGACATCGATCGGGATCCACTTGGCGCCGGTGCGAGCGATGGCGTCGAGGTCGCGATTCAGGTCGGCATCGGACTCCCACAAGATGTCCGGCCCGGGCGCCACGCCCGCGCGGGCCGCAACGACAGCCCCACTGACATGCCCCCCGGGTGGGGTGGTGAGGTTCGGCCGGGCCGGTCGACAGGCGCTACCCACGGCCACGAGTGCGAGGGGAACGGCAAGGCGCAGCAGCCACCGGCGCCCCGATCGGCTGGTCGCGGATCGGGTGCGCGACGAACTGAACGAACGAAAAGGCATTGAAAACATTGGGCTCCGTTGGATGGCGACGGTCATCGGGACGAATCGAGCCCACGGGATGCGCTCCGCACGCACCGCCGTCTTCGTCCTGGGTCAAGGTATCGACCGGAACCGACTCCGCGCTGAAGCCGCGCCCGGTTCTGACCCCCGCGCGTAGGTCGTCGGGCCCAGAACTCCGGGCTCGATCGGCCTCGGAAAAAAATCTCGAAACCGGCCGGCGCGGCGTGATCAGAAACCGACGATGTGCCCGTTCCGGACGAAAGGCGCGGGCACCGCCGCGCTCAGGGGCGGTACTCGAACGCGCCGCGGTCCACGAAGCGGATTACGCCGATCCCGGTGTTGGCGGTGGCCGGATCGTCGAACCGGCCCAGGCCGTTGAAGTCGGTGGCCGGCTGTCCGCTCGCGTCGGCATTCGCCGAGTCGATCGCAGGGGAGCCCGCGAGCAGACGGAAGTCGGCGGCGGCCGCCGAACGGAATCTCGGATCGCCTTCGAGACCGCGCGATTCCTGTCCGGTGGCGGACCGGAAGGCGGCCAACGTCGTGTATTTCGTGCCGCTCCAATCGACGACGGTGCCGGGCACACTCATGAACACGAGGTCGTCGTTGAGGGTGGCGGTACCGGCCGAACTCGAGTCGATGCGGAGGTTGCCGCCGCTGCGAGTGCTGTTGATGCCGTTGTCGACGCTCACATTGTTCGCGATGTAGGTCCGGGTCGAGGTCGTGGACTCGATGCCCGAGTCGGCGTTTCGGAAGACGGTGTTGGCGATCACGCGCGCGTCGACCGCGTTGTGCACGTCGATGCCGTGGTCACCATTGCGTTGCGAGATGTTGTTGGAGAATGTGTTCTGACCGTTGGTCAACCCGGTCCACGCGTTGATGCCGGAATCCTCGTTGTCGTGGGCCACGTTCGCGTGGACAAGGTTGCCGGTGCTTTCCCGCACGTCGATTCCGGCGGCGGCACGCACGTACCCGCGAGCGTTCGAGAACGAGACATTCCCGGTGACGACGTTCGAGTTCGAGGCCGCCACCACGTGGATGCCCGCGTCGGTGTTCCGATCCGTGGTGTTGTCGGACACGAAGGATTGGGTCACTCCGCTGAGGTGGATGCCGTACCCGGTCCTCCCTGCCTCCGGCAGGCCAGCGCGGCTCACCCGGTTGGATTCGATGACGATGTTCGACGACCCGATCACCGAGATTCCGTGGCTCGTGGTGGTGGTGACGTCGAACCCCCGTACCACGATCCAACTTCTCCCGGTGATGGTGAACCCGTTCCGCGCGCCACTCACGTTCACGGTGGCGCCGGAAGCTGCCGTGAAGATGATCGGAGCGGTCGCGGTTCCGGAGCTGACCACGGTGACCTGCTCGGCGTAGGTGCCCGCAGCCACGATCACTGTCTGGCCGGCGGTGGCCTTCAGTGCCGCGCCATTGATCGTGCAGAACGGTGCAGTGACCGTGCCGTTCCCTGAATCGGTACACGCCGACGACGCGCGGTCCACGTAGCGCAAGGTCCCGGTCGCATTCACCACCTGGGAGATCGGTGATGCGCTGCTCGCCGGGAACGGTCCGCCGCCGCTGTAGCCCGCCCCGATGGTGTGCGTCCCGACGGTCAGATTGGAGACGGTGACCGTGGCTTGACCGTTCGCGAGCGTCTGGTTGGCGAGCGTTGTCTGACCATCAGTGAAGGTGACGGTGCCCGTGGGAACTCCGATGGGAGACGTGACGGTGGCGGTGAAGGTGATCGGCGTTCCCGCGGTCGCCGGGTTCGCGTTCGAACTCACGGTGGTGGTCGTCGGTGGTGCCGTGCCGGGCAGACCGAAGGCGTAGAGGCTGGTGTCGGCGGATCCGATGTAGACGACACCGTTGGCGACGGCGGGTGATGAGGTGATGGCGCCGCCGGTGGTGCGGTTCCAGAGTGGGGTGCAGGTGGACGGGACGCCGGTGCAGTTCGTGACGCCGGCCGCGTCGAATGCCCGCACTTGGCCGTCGTCGGAACCGACGTAGACCACCCCGCTGACCATCGCCGGCGACGAGCTGACGGCGCCACCCGTCGGGGCGGCCCAGACCCGCTCGAGTTCGGCGACGTTGGTCGGCGAGAGGATGAACTCGAATGGCTGCTGACCCGTGCGCGCCGGGTCGTTGCGAAACCCGGCCCAACATCCGGTCAGCACGAAGCCCACTGCCGCAGCCGACAAAATCTTGCGCGCCATGTTCCTCCCGAAGCAGTGGCGGCGATCGAAGACCGAACGTA
Organism: Acidimicrobiia bacterium; assembly: GCA_031422675.1. Lineage (GTDB taxonomy): Bacteria > Actinomycetota > Acidimicrobiia > IMCC26256 > JAENVU01 > JAENVU01. The sequence goes on from JANPMG010000073.1 coordinate 30,189, forward strand.
CCGAGTCATTCGTCGCGAGTCGCGGATGCCCGATAGATCCGTTTCCGGAGCATGGGGCCGCGCACCGATCATCCGCCGATCAGTCACTCTGCTCGACTGCTACCCGGGTGACCCGACCCGGCATGCGAGGGATCGGAATCTTCGCGGCTTCGGTGACTCAGAGTGGTCGCGCGGGGGAGTGGTCGCGCCGGTAGGGCACGGGCGAACCGCCGTGGTCAGCGCTTGGGATGATCGAGCAAGAAGTTGACCACTTGTTCTGGGAACGTGGCGGAGAACGGTGGGATGTGCACACCTTGCGGCTGGGTCCAGAGCTCGACGACGGAGCCGTCCCGACAGTTCTTCGAGTACCGGGTCACCGTGGCCGGGGGCAGGTTCTCCTGGATCGCCTTCGGCGCCGGTGGCGAGGTGTCGGCCGCGGGGGCACACTCGTTGTACTCGGCCCAGGTCTCGACCGTCGTCAGTGCGCTCGGATAGGTAGCAAAGCCGGTCGTTCCACCGTCGTACTTGATGGTCTGGTCGTTGGTGCCGTGGATCTGGAGGATCGAGACGCCCTGCTCGGGCTTGCACTTGCTCGTGTCGGTCCATGTGGCGCCCGCGATGCTCGCGATCGCGGCGATCTTGTCCGAACGATCGCACGCCAGTCGGTACGAGAGGAATCCGCCGTTGCTGTGACCGACGAGGTACACCCGTTTCGGATCGACGGCGTGTTGCGCCTCGACATCGGCGATGATCGCACTGACGTAGGCCGAGTCGTCGATCCGATTCTCCGGGTCACAGCACGCGTCCGTGGCGTTCCAATATCGGCTTCCTCGCGCGTTCGGTGTGCCGTCGGCGTAGGCGTAGAGCATCTTGCGAGCATCAGTCGCGGCACGGAACCTCAGGTACGCGTCCTGAATGGCACCCGTAGCCCCATACCCGTGGAGCAGCACGAGCAGCGGGGCCGGCTTCTGCGCCGAGAGGCCCGGCGGAACGTTCAGCGTGAACGGTCGGGCCGCCACGAGGGCCACCTGCTCCGCAGTCGGGCCGGGAACGGTGGTGGTGGTCGGTGCGCTCGACGGGCTGGTCTTCGAGCCCGAGCCCGACGACGAACTCCCGCACGCACTCACCAACACGACCGCGACGGTGGCCACGGCAACCAAGCGAAGGCGGGTGTGAACGGGGGCCGGCTGCGGGATCGTGGTCATGGCATCCATCTCGAGTGGTCAGTGGACCTCGGATGGTACCGACGAGTCGGTGACGACGTGTGACTCAGGCCGTGAACCGGCCCATCGGGATCAGGGCGCGAGCAGTGCGCCCGCCGCACCATCGTGGGTTGCCACGTCGATGTCGTCACGACGGCCGGCGACCGCGTCGTCATGGTCTCCGGACGCCAGGGCGCCGGCGCGCGCCCGCCGCGTGACGATCGCTGCGACCGCGACCAATCCGCTGATCACAAGGACAGTCACGACGATCTGTTGGGTGGTGAAACGGGACCGACGACGGGGCAACACCGCGTCGGTTCGAGCCTGAATGCGCCTGGCCCGACGTCCCACCGTTCGCTCGACATCGCGGACCGTCCGTCCAACGTCGCGCCGTGCGGATCGTGCGGCATCCAGCGCACCGTCGACGCCTTCACCCGCATGACGGCGGACCGCGTCCACGACGTGGGGAATGGCAGTGGTGGCTTCAGACAAGTCGATGCTCATCCACTTCGTATTCCCACCACGACGGCCGCCGAAACGACCGAGAAGGTTTCGATTGCCGGTTTGGATTTGTCGGATTTGGGGATACCCGAGCAGAGCCGCACCGCGCGGTCACATCGAAAGGAACCGTATGAAACTCGGAGTGAGCATCTTCCTGTTGGCGCTCGGGGCCATCCTCGCGTTCGCCGTCACCGAAACGGTCTCGGGCATCAATCTCGTGACCGTGGGTTGGATTCTGATGGCGGTGGGCACGCTCGGCGTCGTTCTCTCGCTTGCGTTCTGGAGTTCGTTCTCGCCGTATCGGCGGGACCGCACCGTGGTCGTGGACCGTGGCGTCGACCTCAACCGTCCGGTCTGAACCCACGGAACCCGAATGACCGACGGTCGTAGGGGGCGCCGGTCAATAGCGGTCAATAGCAGGACGCACCTCGACGGGGACCGATGAGCCCCGTCGAGGTCATCTGCTGGAACGTTCCGAATGCCGGTTTCGGTGTCCGGTCCAGCCGCAGCAGGCCCAGGTGGTTCCACAGTTGGGTGTTGAGCGGCACGCCGACGGTCGGCGGGTCATCGCGAATGGCCTTCCAGATCAGCGGGCCGGTGAACGCCCGAAACGAGGTGTTCCACCCGAGGAAGTAATCGTGTACCCACTGCGCCTGCTCGGCCTCGGTCATGGACCGGGAGAAACACGGCTGATTGGGATCGGCGAGTGGAACGCTGCCCGTGGGCGCGCCCATTTCGGTGCCCCATACCTTCTTCATTCCGTCGCCGTGCGCGGCCATCGCGAGGTAGAGATACCGGGTCTGGGTGAAGCCGTTGAAGCCGGCTTCGTCGAGCGGGTTCCATGGGAACGAGTACGGGTGGTGCGCGATCGCGTCGAAAGATTCGCCGGCGCCGCGGTCATAGAGCGAGAGCAACCAGGTCGTCGGTGCGAACTCGGTCTGCCCGATCGCGTCCCACGCATTGCCGGTTGGCGCGGTGCCGCCGGCAATCACCGTGGCCGACGGATCTGCGGCCTTGATCGCCGGATAGACCGCCTCGAGCATGTCGGCGTATCGATCCGGGTCGGGGCGCGGGAGAGAGAACTCCTGATGGTTTGGCTCGTTCCAGATCTGCCAATGAGTGATGCTGTTGTGCAAGGCCGGATCGGTCGCCGTCGATTGTGATCCGTACCGCTGGACGGCGGCGCGGGCGAAGTTGGCGAAGTCGTCCACGTGCGCAGCATCGGGGAAGCAGTGCCCCACGTAGGTTCCGCCTTGGTCCGCGCAGTTCGGGCTCGCCCACTTCGGGCTGTAGGTGATGACGCCGAGGATCTGGAGCCCTTCCCCTCGTGCGGCCTTCACGGCGCCGTCGAAGCCACCGTTGCCCAACGTCCCTCGCGTCCAGCCGAAGTCGGTGCTCGACGCCTGGATCGATTTCCAGTCCAGGTCCAGTGAGGTCCAGTCGGCGCCGGCGTCCGCGACCGCCCGGGTGTCGGCATCGCGCTCGGCCGGGGCCGACCACAGGGTGCCCGGAAACCCGGAGATCCCGGCGCGCGCGGCGACCTCGGGCCCGGAGGTGCCACCGCCGACCGCCACGGTTCTGGTGGCGAGGTTCCGGGCGGCGTCCTCGACGGTGAGCTTGTACGCGCCGGGGCTCGTGCTCGCCGGGATGGTGATCGCGACCGTGAACGAGGTGGGCGTCACATTGCTCGGAAACCCGAGCGCAGCGTTCGGGACCGTCGTCGACACGACGATGCCGGCGGAGAAGGCACGGCCCGCAACGGTCAGCGATGTCGTCTGGCCCGCGATCGGGCTCGGCGTCACGCCACCGATTGCGGGACCGGGCGCGCGCGTCGACGTACGGAACGCATGGAGGCCGTCATCGGATCCGGCGTAGACGGTCCCATCGACGATTGCGGGCGCGGCGTATCCCGCGGGTCGCGCCGGTGCGGACCAGAGGGGGGCACACGCAATGGGGAACGCGGCGCAGTTGGTGGTACCGGAAGCGTCGTACGCCCGGAGGTGCCGTGCGCCGCCCGTGAGGAGCAGCCCGTTGGCCAAGGCCGGCGCGCCCGAGACTGCATCCGCGTTCACGGCCTTCTCGGTCTGCCACGCGGTCGTGCACAGGTTCACGTCCTTGATGCACCGATCCGAGCCACGCCGATATCCCGCAGTGTCGTAGGCATGGATCGCGCCTCGAAACGAGAGGTACGCGATCCCCCCGGCGACCGCCGGCGGTTCGATGATCTCGCCGGGCCGGACCGACAGGGCGGCGGTCCACCGGGGGGCGCAAGTCCGGGGGATCCCCGCGCAGCCGAGAACGCCCGCGGCGTCGTAGGCCGCCAGCCCGCGCGTGCCGCCGGCGAGGTACACGGTCCCGCCCACTACCGCCGGCGACGACCCGGTTCCGTCCGCAATCCATCTCGGTGCGCAACGCCTCGGAGTTCCCGAGCACGTCGTCTGATCGGTCGCACTGAACGCATACATCGCGTTCGCGCCGGTGACGAACACGGTTCCGTCGGCGACGGTCGGTGACGCATCCCGACTCGGCGCGAACGGCGTGCTGGACCACAACGGCTCGCAGACCTTCGGAGTACCTGCGCACGTCGGTGAGTTTCCGGACGCGTCGTAGGCACGCAGCCCATCGTCCGCGGTCGTGAACACGATGTCGGCCGCTACCGCGGGTGACGACGGTACGTCACCGATCGACGCGGTGCGCCACAGCGGGGCGCAGCTCCTTGGCGGCCCAGGTGAACATCCGCTCACGCCTCTCGCGTCGAACGCGAAGAGCGCGTCCTCGCCCTGCACGTAGACGAATCCGCCGGCCACCGCGGGGGAGGTCCGGATCGGTGTCCCGGCACCGACGGTCGCCGACCACTGCGGAGCGCACGCCTTCGGTGCGCCGAGGGAACAGTCACGAGTGCCGGTGGCATCGAATGCGTACAGGACGCCGTCGGTCGCACCGACGTACGCCACGCCATCCACGATCGCGGGTGCGGTGGTGACGGCGCCGCCGGTCGCGCCGGTCCATTGATCGGTCAGCGTCGAGACGTTGTTGACGCCGATCGCGAACTCCAGACTCTGATGTCCGCTGTGCGCGAGATTGCCGCGGTACTGGGACCAACAACCACTTGCGAAGAGCGCGACGGCAAGGGGCAGCGCCAGGTGTCGGAACGCGGCGCGGATTCTGGTCCTGGTGCGGGGGCCTCGCTTCTGTATCGAGTCGCCCGGCACTGCCGGGTATCGACACGAGCCATCTGAAACCTGAGCAATTTTCCGCCACGGTCACGCCCGGTGTTCGCAACGACAAACGCGCAAACGAGGGGTTCCCTTTTCGCCTTGCGAGGCGTATGGTGGCCAGGCGCCGAAACCGCGCAGCCGATGGTCCGCTTCGAGAGGAGAGACCGGTGAGCGAAGACAGTCCACCGGGACAGTCATGAACCGGCCGACGCCTGTGACCCGGACGCTCCGCGCAACCTAGGGCGGCACTGCACCGCCATTTCACGGAACGCGAATCCGAGCCCGGCCCGCCGTCCGGTTTCCCACCTTTTTCTGCGCCGCCGCCCTGGCCCCGTGCCGGGGCGGTGTTGCGTCCAGACCCGTTCCCCCGCGACCGCAACAAATGGTTGGTTGTCGTAGTATTTTGACCGGCGACCAACCGGATATGACGAGAGGGAGATCGCCGATGGGCCGCGTGATCGGGCTCGGTCTCGACGCCGGATCGATCGGTCTGATCGACGAGCTCGTCGATGCCGGCGCACTGCCGCACTTCGCGGCTCTGCGCGCACGGAGTGCCCGGGTGGAGCTGGACAGCGCACCCATCCATCGGTACGGCGTGGTGTGGCCCCAGTTCGTCGCGGGCGCCGAGGCGCGATCGGGTGGTGGCTGGCGGCGATTCCAGTTCGATCGCAACACCTATGAGACCGTCCAGACCGGCGCCCGTCATCGGGTCGACGGCAACGCGCCGTTCTGGGAGCGTGCGCAGACGCGCACCATCACGGTGGACATTCCTGGCACCACGGTGCTCGGACCGGGCGTCCACGTCACCGGTTGGGGCGCGCACGCGCCGCTTCACGAACGGGCATCCCAACCGCAGGGACTGCTCGCCGAACTCGATGCCCGGTACGGGGTCCATCCCGCGTTCGACAACGAGTACGACGCGGGGTGGCACGATCCGCGGCGGCTGGATCTGCTCACCGACGCACTGGTCACCGGCGCCCGGCGTAGTGGCCAGATCGCGATCGACCTGATGCAGCGCTTTCCCGATTGGGAGCTGTTCCTCTCGGTGATGTCGGAGCTGCATTCCGGATCCGAGTTCATGTGGCACGCGGTCGCCAACGACCATCCACTCGCCGACTTCGATTCGCGCGTCCGGGCGCGCCTCGAGCGCGTGGTCGGCGCCATGGACCAGGCGATCGGCGCGATCGTCGACCAGGCTCCACCCGATGCCAGCATCGTGCTGTTCTCGCTGGACGGTATGCGGGCGAGCCACGGCGATCTGCCGTCGATCGTGCTCCTTCCCGAACTCATGCATCGACTCCACTTCGGCACCCCGAAGCTCCGTGACGTCGACGTCGACGCGTGGCGCCGGGCCGGTTGCCCGCCGCTGGTTCCCGCCCGGGGACGACCCTGGCGGCTCGCGCTCGACGAGTGCCTGATCGATCCGCCGTCGCGGAAGTGGAGCCAACGACTTCCCGCATATCAATCGGCGCGCCTCACCGGACCCGGCCGACGAGTGCTCGAGTTGCTGAAGGGCGAACGACTGGGTGCCCTCGGCCTTCCCATCCCACCCGAATCAACCGAAGCCGCGGCGGCACTCGAGAACCGGCCCGGGCCTGCCGACTCGGTGCTCTTCATCGACAACTACCGACGACACCGCCACGAGATGCGGGCGTTCGCGCTCCCCACCTTCGGTGACGCCTTCCTCCGAGTCAACCTCGCCGGTCGGGAAGCGCGGGGGACGGTTCCCGTTGAGGAGTTCGAGGCTGAGTGCCGAGCCATCGAGGCGATGATCCGTGTGTGTCGGGATGTGCGGACCGGCGCCCCGGTGGCGGCGGCGATCGAGGCGCTCTCCATGGACGATCCCCTCGATCCGCACGACGACCGCTACGCCGACATGTTGGTCACGTGGGCCGGCCCCATCGACGCGATCGAACACCCCACGGCCGGTGTCATCGGTCCGTTTCCCCTCCACCGCACCGCCACCCACGACGCCCGGGGCTTCGCGTGGGTGAGCGGTGACGGGATCTCGCCGCAGATACTCGACTCGGTCCACTCGGTGCTCGACCTCCCGCCGACGATCATGCGGTTGATCGATCCGGCGGCGCCGCTCCCACCGGCGGGTACACCGATCGTCGAACTGGCGCGCGGCGAACGGGGTCAGGTCGCCAGCATCCCGTAGGCGTGGTCGGGTCGGATCCGCACCACGAGTCGACCGTCGGCGACCATCGCCCGGCGGTAATCGTCCCAGTCGTCATGCTCGCCGACCATCGATCGGTAGAGCGAAACCAGCTCGTCGACGGTTGCGTCGTTCGGGTCTGCGGCCACCGGGGTGAGGTCCGCCGGACCGTCGACGACTGCATAGGCCCAGAAATTGTCACCCACGACGTAGAGCGACGCGCGCGGATCGCGCTGGAGGTTCTTGGTCTTGGCCCGGCTCGCCGTCACCGAGATGCGGATCGTGCCGGCATCGTCAGTGGCGTAGATGATGTTGGAGAGCTGGGGTCGACCGTCCCGGCGGATCGTGGCGAGGACACCCTGCTTGCGCTCGCGGATGAACGTCATTGCTTCGTCGAGATCCATTCGCCGAGGATATTGCTCGGCGCGATCGCGTGCGAAGCGCAGGCCCAATTCGGAAACTCGGCGATCAGGTGGCGGCTTGTGCCAACTTCATCTCCCACCAGAGGAAGTTGCGCGTCTGGTCGAGGATCTGTTGGCGATGCGCGACGTAGGGAACGTGGCAGGTTTCGTCCCACGTCTCGAGGAAGGCGTCGAGCCCCACCGCCTTCGCGGCGTCGATGGTGTCCTTCGCCCACTGAAAGGCGACGAGTCGGTCCGTGGTGCAGTGGAAATCGAGGACGGGCGCGTCACCGGCCGAGATAGTGCCGGCGACCAGGCGGGCACCCGAGATCCCGACTGCCGCTCCGACGCGTGCAGTCGGGTCTTCCGAGGTGGAGTACGCCACGTTCATGGCCGCGATCGCGCCGGCGGAAGAGCCACCGATCGCAATGCGCTCGGGATCGATGCCATACGTAGCGGCGTTGGTGCGGAGGAATCGCACCGCGGTCTGGGAATCTTCCGTCGCCTCCTGGATCGCAGGGACGCAGTTCGAGAACGTGCCGGTGCAGCCGGGCGATTCCAGCCGGTAGCTGATGGAGACGTTCACGTAACCCAGCTTCGAGAACACGTTGGCCTGGTCCACGATTTCGCCCGAGGACTTGTTTCCACAACAGAACCCACCGCCGTGGACCCACACGATCGCGGGACGGCTCGTGACCGGGTCGCCGGTCGGCTGGTAGAGGTCGAGTTTCAGGTCGACGGTCTGCCCACTCAGATTGACGGCGCTGCCGTAGGAGATGTTGTTCGTCACCGTGACCGCGTCGAAGATGGGCTCCCGGTAGCGGAGGGGTGCGTCGCCGGGCGGGGTCGTCCTCGGGTAGTTGCAGCCGGCGGCAACGACGGCGAACGCGATGACGATGAGGGGTACGAAGCGACGGGACATGGCCTGATCGTCGTTCCTCACCCGCCGCATCGTCAAGGTCGGGTCGGGAATCCGTTCGAAATGGTGCAGAGGTACCAGCCACCGGATGAGACGGAGCGCACCCCGATGAATGCGATTGGTGGGGGCGCGCGATCGGATCAGGCCGCTACTGGATCAGGCCGAGACCCCGCTGACAGTGTGGGCCGCCCCAATGTTCGACGATCTTTCCGTCGCTCATTCTCACGATGGCGGTGCCATTGATGGTCACCGGCTCGCCTGATGGAGCCAGGTCGTAGAACGGCGTCCCGGTGTGCGTGCCGGTCACGGTCCAGTTCGAGACGATGAGGTCGCCGGACTCGATGAGCAGCTCGACGGTGAATCGCATGTCGGGGAATGCCGACTTCGCTTGCTGCCACCACAGTTGTTCCTCGCCGCGCACGTCCGTACCGACCTTGTCGGGACTGACGCGGGTGGTGACATGGCTGTGGAACTCCTCGGCCCAGAACGCGTAGACGGCGTCTCCGTCGCCCGATTCCATCGCAGCGCTGTACTCGCCGAGCACGCGCAGGTTCTCCGACACGGAACGCCCTCCTTGCGCGGTCGTCGGCCACGCGTGCGCAACTGTAGGAGGCGATCGGTCGACGGGCCCGCCGGTGGGCTCATCGACCCCAGGTACTCAGCTCGAGGGTGCCGCTCCCGATCGGTTGGTCATAGTCGGCGGGGTCGTCGGAGAGATCGATCCAGACGTCGCCGTTGGCATCGGGCCGACCGACCGGCGGCGTCGGCACGTGCAGTGCGTGCACCACGCTCAGCAGTGCCGGACTGGCTTCCGTACCGGAGCGACGCGCGGTCGGCGCGTACGACGAGTAGGTGGTGCTCGGCGCGACTCGGTTCGCGACGACGCCGAGAACCCGCGGATGAGCGGCGAGGATCTGGCGCGATCGTCGGAGTGCACTGCGGTGGGACGTGCCCACGGCGGCGACGAGTACCACCGAATCCACCTGGCGAGCGAGTCCGACTGCGTCACTCACGGGCAGCAACGGCGGTGAGTCGATGATCACGACGTCGGCGATGCGCGCCAGGTCCGCGAGCAGGTACGACATTGCTCGCGAGTCGAGCAGCTCGGACGGGTTCGCGGGCTCCGGGCCGGCCGGGAGGAAGAGCAGATTATCGATCGGGGTCCGTAACAACGCCGCGTGTTCCAGCTGCGGCCGGTCTGCACCTGGCGCCATGAGCTGAGTCACGAGGCTGGAGAGGCCGTGGACCGCTTGGTGGGAACTGATGAGCCGGGCCGGGTAGGTGCCGAACACGGTCGACAGCGCCGGGGTGCGCAGATCGGCATCGATCAACACCGTGCGGTATCCGTCGATTGCGTAGGCCGCGGCGAGGTTGGCGCTCACCAAGGACTTGCCTTCGCCGCGAGTGGCGCTCGTGACGAGCATCGTGGGGTGGCGGAAGCCGGTTTCTCGGAGCTCGATGCTCGATCGCAGCCCGCGCGCCGCTTCGCTCAGCGGCGATCTGGGGCTGGCGGCGACGGCCAGATGCGAGCGACTCTTCTGCGACTCTTGATCGCGTGGGAGTTCGGCGAGCACCGCCAGTCCAGTGATGCGTCCGATCTCTTGTGACGACCGCACCCGCTCGTCGAGGACTTCCCGCAGGCTGACGACGATTGCGCTGAGCACCAAGAACAGGAGGGCACCGAGACCGGCTGCCGCGAGCGGGCTCATGTGCCCCATGGTCTCGTTACCGGATGCCTCCACCGAGACCGATGCGGCACCACGACGGTCGCCGAGGTCGGCACGGAGTTCTTGGCGGCGCTGTTCGAGGGCTTGGAACTGGGTCGTGGCGGCCGTGAGTTGCGCAGTAGTTGCACTCGACGATGACTTCGTGCCGATCTGTCGGTCAAGCTCGCCGAGCCGCTCTTGCAGCACCACGAGTTGCGCGTCGAGATCGGCGATGACGGCGTCGGTCGTGACGATGGCGGCCTGACGTTGCGCTTCGACGAAAGCTCGAGCCATGGCATTCGCGATGTGGGCCGCTCGCGCGCGGCGCGCGCTCGTTGCCGTGACCTCGATCCGGTTGCTGGTCCCGACGCGCCGGACCACGACCGTTTCGAGAATCTCGGCTCGGGTCGATCCCGGCACGAGGGCGATCGCGTTGTCCACCACGATTGGACTCGTGACCGCGTCAACCAGGGCCGGCACCGACGATTGCGCCGAGGTGGGGCCGGGTCTACCCGCCGTCCCCTGCGGGTGCACCACTACCTCGGCGGTCGCCGATGCATCGGGTGCGCGCACCGCGAGGAACGTGAGGACCAGCGCCGTCACGACCAGCGCACACACAACGATGGAGAACCTTCTGCGCCGGATTCGCGCGAGGCGGTGACGAAGCCCCATGACCAACACCTTCTCTGCCGGGAAAGGGAACGGCGCCGCCGGTTCGGTGGGCCGATCGGCGAACGTAACAGTTGTGGTTTCTGAGCGCCAGAGTGACGCAAGTGTCTGGTGAGGTCAATGTGCAACTCGCGGCTTTTGCCCATCCGACACGCGGGCGTGGGGGCGTCGGGTTTCGGTCCGTGGGCTGTCGGCAGGCTCAAGCACTGCGCCCGGACCGCCGAATGCAGAACAAAGACCGTCTCGAGTGTCGGGAGAGCGAAGGCGATGTCGCCCCACGCCGTACCCCAGATTGAAGCGCTGTCACCGCCGATGACCGTCGATCGCGCACGCTCCGAATCCCCGCGCTCCGAATCCCCGCGCTCCAAGACCCCGCGCTCCCGTCGGCTCGACCCCCGCCTGCTCGGGTACCTCATGGGTCCCGTCGCACTGGTTGCGATTCTCGTCATGCACGAGTACGGCCTGGTGGCGCGCGAGCCCGTCGCGCTCTGGCTGGCCGTCTTCGTGGCGATTCCGCTGATCAGTGTGATCGTCGATGCGCTCTACCGTCGGCGGCCGAGTTTCGCTGCCCTCCAACTGCGCGTGGCGTGCCACGCGGCCGCGGTCACCGTCGTCATCTACCTGTCGGGGTGGGGACCGGTCCTGATCGGCGCGTTCGTGTTCGTCGCGCTCGAGAACATTGCCCACGACGGGTCCGGCACGTGGCGCACCACCCTGGGGTGGAGTCTCGTCGGCGTCGTGACCGGTCAACTCATGATCTGGGCGGGCTGGATGCCCTCGCTGCTTTCGAACCGCGAAGCCCATGCCCTCGGGTTCGTCGGCGCGTTCGTCCTGGTGTTCGTGATCCGGATGGCGGGCGCCGCCGCAGAGCAGAAGGAAGACGCCGAAGCCGCGATGCGGGCGAGTGAGGACCGGTTCCGGTCGCTGGTCCAACACTCCTCGGACACCACACTGGTCATCGGCAAGGATCAGACGATCACGTACGCGAGTCCGGCGACCGCTTCGCTGCTCGGACGTGAGCCCGCCGCGGTGGTGGGGATGGCGGCGCTCGATCTCGTGCATCCCGATGATCGTGAACGTGGCGCGCTCCAACTCGCGGCGCGGCTCAGCGAGGATGCCCCCACGGATCCGGTGGAGATCCGGATGGGACATCAGGACGGAACCTGGCGAGACGTCGAAGCGGTGATCAGTGATCTCCGCAAGACGCCATCGGTTGGCGGGTATGTCGCGAATCTTCGGGACATGACCGAGCGCAAGGAGGCCGAAGCGCTGCTCGCGCATCGGGCGTTGCACGATCCCCTGACCGGCCTGGCCAACCGCACGCTGATCCTCGACCGCGCGGAGCAGATGTTGGCGCGCTGTGCGCGCTCACATGAACCGGCGGCGGCGTTGTTCGTGGATCTCGACAATTTCAAGGACATCAACGACACCCTCGGCCACGAAGCGGGCGACAAGCTGCTCTTGGCGATCGCCGACCGGTTCCTGGCCACGGTCCGGTCGAGTGACACGGTCGGTCGGCTCGGCGGCGACGAGTTCGTGATACTCACTGAAGGCAACTCGTTGGCGGCCGGTCCCGAACTGCTGGCCGAGCGGCTGCACGAGGTTCTCAACGAACCCTTCCACCTCGAAGGATTCGAAGGCCGTCCGGTGACGATCACCGGCAGCATCGGGATCTCGAGTGGCCTCCGCAGCTCCGCCGAGGAACTGCTGCGCGACGCCGACCTGGCGCTCTATCGCGCCAAGGGTGACGGCAAGGACCGGTGGGTGTTGTTCGAACCCACGATGCAGTCCGAGGTCCTCGATCGCCTCGGTTTGAAGATGGACCTCCAGTCCGCGCTCGAACGCGGCGAGTTCTTCCTCCTCTACCAACCCCTCTTCGATCTGGCGACGACGCGGATCTACGGCGTCGAAGCCTTGATCCGCTGGTGCCATCCCACACGCGGGGTCGTGGGACCGGACGATTTCATTCCGATGCTCGAGGAGAGCGGCCTCATCGTCGAGGTCGGTCGGTGGGTGCTGGCCGAAGCGTGCCGCCAGACCGCAGAGTGGAAACGTCACGGTCATGACCTGACCATTTCCGTGAACGTGTCGATGCGCCAACTCGAGGCGCCGGTGTTGGTCGATCACGTTCGGGAAGCACTGCACGCCGCCGAGTTGGAACCGGGCGCGCTGTTGCTCGAGATCACCGAAACCGCGCTGATGCGTGATGCCGATTCCACGATCGCCCGGCTCACGAAGCTGAAGTCGCTCGGTGTCCTGATCGCAATCGACGACTTCGGGACCGGCTACTCGTCGCTCGGCTACCTCCGCCAGTTCCCGGTCGACGCGGTCAAGATCGATCGTTCGTTCATCACCGCCATGGGTGACTCGCCCGAGTCCGGCGTCCTGGTCCACACGATGGTGGCGTTGGGGCGAGCGCTCGGACTGGGGACGGTGGCCGAAGGCATCGAAGACGAGTTCCAGCTCGAACGGCTTCGGACCGAGGGGTGTGAACGAGGGCAAGGGTTCCTCGTGTCTCGCCCGATCTCGCCGCCCGAGATCGAGGCCATGCTGGTGGCGCGCCGCGATATTCCGGTGCCGGAGCACGCGGCCGAGCCCGCCGCCGAATCCGTCTCGTGACCACTGACACGGTTGGGAACCGCCCCGGAAGTGATATCCCATAGTCATGGGTTCCCAGTTCGCAGTGCAACGCACCACCATCTTCGGAAACGAGATCGCGTACCGGATGGCGGGCGACGGGCCCACGCTGTTGTTGCTGCACGGCCTGGCGGGGAGTTCACGGACCTGGCGCAGTGTCATGCCCACGCTGGCGCGCGAGCACCGAGTGCTGGCGCCCGATCTGCTCGGGCACGGCGAGTCGTCGGCGCCGGCGGGCGACTACTCGCTCGGGAGTTACGCGTCGCTCGTGCGCGATCTCTTGGCCGCGCTCGACATCGATCGGGTCACGGTTGTCGGCCACTCGTTGGGTGGTGGCATCGCGATGCAACTCGCGTATCAGTACCCGGAGTTGGCGGAGCGCCTGGTCTTGGTCAGCAGCGGTGGCCTCGGCCGCGAGGTGAGTTGGATGCTGCGCGCGCTCACACTTCCCGGTGCCGAACTCGTGATGCCGATCGTGTTCCCGAGTTTTCTCAAGCCCATCGGCGAAGGGGTCTCCGATTTCGCCCAACGGTTGGGTTGGCGCTCCCCGCGGGTGGCCGAGATGTGGCAGGCGTACTCGTCGTTGATCGACGTGTCCCATCGCGCTGCGTTCGCGCGGACCCTGCGATCGGTCATCGAGCCGGGCGGCCAGTCAGTCAACGCGACGAGCCGTCTCCACCTGGCCGCCGTACTTCCGACCCTGATCGTTTGGGGTGATCGAGACCCGATCATCCCTGCGACCCATGCCGCCGCGGCTCATGACGCGATCCCCGGCAGCGAGCTCGAGATCTTCACCGGCGCGGGACACTTCCCTCCGGCGGAGGAACCGGAGCACTTCACTGACGTTCTGTCCGATTTTCTTCGTCGCCATCCCGTGTCCAGCGCGGATCTGCGGGCGCGTCGAAGTGCCGCGACCGCCATCACGGGCTAGCGATTCGGTAGCAGGTCGTCGCTCGGTGCGGCGAGTGACGCGTACGGGTCCGGCACAGCCGTGAACTCCGTCGACAGTGGTTCGGCGTCGTCGAGACCGAGATAGCCGAGCCAGTCCTGGGCTGGCGCACCTGCGGGGTCGGACTGCCAGAACGCGTCGTCGTGAGCGGTGTCCGACGATTCGAGATCCGTGGTCAGTTCGGGATGAGCGGCCATGGCGAGAAGTATCGGCACTTCCGGGTCAGGAGCTGAAGACGGTCCGCGCTCACCCAGCCGGGGCGGGCACGGCTGCGCTCACACGACTTCGACGGCGGGCGCGGCGAACTGCGCGTTGTACAGCCGGGCGTAAGCGCCGTCCGCGGCCAGCAGGGTCTCGTGGTTGCCCTGTTCCATGATCTGGCCGTCCTCCATCACGAGGATCGTGTCCGCATCCCGGATCGTCGAGAGTCGATGGGCGATGACGAAGCTGGTGCGGTTCGAACGCAGCGCGGCCATCGCCCGCTGGATCAACACCTCGGTGCGGGTGTCCACTGAACTCGTGGCTTCGTCGAGGATCAGGATCGTGGGGTTGGCGAGAAAGGCGCGGGCGATCGTCAGGAGCTGCTTCTCGCCCGCGCTGACACTGCCGCCCTCGTCGTCGACCACGGTGTCGTAACCGTGGGGCAGTGAGTGCACGAACCGGTCGACGTACGTCGCACGAGCCGCGGCGAGAATCTCGTCGTCGGTCGCATCGAGGTTCCCGTACGCGATGTTCTCGCGAATGGTCCCACCGAACAGCCACGTGTCTTGGAGCACCATCCCCATGTTGGATCGAAGATCGTGCCGTCGCAGCTTCGAGATATCGAGGCCGTCGAGCGTGATGATGCCACCGCCGATCTCGTAGAAGCGCATGAGCAGGTTGACGAGTGTGGTCTTGCCCGCGCCGGTCGGACCGACGATGGCGATGGTCTGACCCGGCTCGGCCACGAGGGAGAGATCCTCGATCAGCGGCCGCTCGGGATGGTACGAGAACGAGACGTGATCGAACTCGACCCGACCCTTCGGTTCGAGATCCTCGAGCGGCTCGGTCTCCTCGAGCGTGTCCTCCGGCGCATCGAGCAGCTCGAAGACCCGCTCGGCCGATGCGATTCCGGACTGCATGACGTTGATCATCGACGCGAGCTGGGTCATGGGCTGGGTGAACTGGCGCGAGTACTGGATGAAGGCCTGGATGTCGCCGATGGTCATCTGGCCGGATGACACCCGGAGTCCGCCGACCAACGCGATCGCCACATAGTTGAGGTTGCCGAAGAACATCATCGCGGGCTGGATCGCGCCGGAGATGAACTGCGCGCCGAAGCTCGCCGTGAAGAGCTCCTCGTTCTTCTCGTTGAACGTGGCCTCGACGTCACGTTGACGGCCGAACACCTTCACCAGCGAGTGGCCGGTGAACGCCTCTTCCACCTGCGCGTTCAACGTGCCGGTGTGACGCCACTGGTCGACGAACTTCGCCTTCGAGCGTCGAGTGATTCGCTTCATGGTGAAGATCGAGAGCGGAATCGTGATTGCGGCGACCAGCGCGAGGAGCGGTGAGATCGTGAACATCATGATCAGGACGCCCGCGATCGACAGCGACGACGTCAGCAGCTGGCTCATCGTCTGCTGCAGGCTCTGGGCCAGGTTGTCGATGTCGTTGGTGACCCGGCTGAGCATGTCGCCGCGCGGCTGACGGTCCACGTATTGCAGCGGCATGCGGTGGAGCTTGTCCTCCACGTCCGAGCGCAACCGGAACATCGCGCGCTGCACTACCCCCGCGAGCATGTACGCCTGGACGTACGCCAACACCGCGCTCACGATGTAGATAGCGAAGACGAGCGCCAGCCGCCCGTGCAGTCGACCGAAGTCGATGCCGCGGTCGCCGAACGTGCCGGTCACGATCATGTTGGTGGCATCGCCGAGCAGCTTCGGGGCCAGGACGAGGAGCGTCACGCTCGTGATCGCCAGCGTCAAGACCGCGAAGACGCCGAACGCCTCGGGGCGCAAACGTTGGGCAAGTCGCCGGGTGGAGTTCTTGAAGTCCTTGGACCGCTCGAGGGGCATGCCGGCCGCCCCGAACCGGCCGCCGAACCCGCCGCGCTGATCCTCCACCGGCGGCTTCACCACCTCCTCGGCGCGCCGCGCTCCGCTCATGCCCCGCTCCTGGCCCTGCGGGCCGGGCCGCTCGGGCCGCGCTCCGCTCATACCCCGCTCCTGGCCCTGCGGGCCGGGCCGCTCGGGCCTCGCTCCGCTCACGGCTCCGGTCGTGCTCACGCCGCTTCCTCTTGTGTGAGTTGGGAAGCGACGATCTCCTGGTACGTGGGGCAGGTGTCGAGCAGTTCGGAATGAGTGCCGTGTCCCACCTGGCGGCCGTCTTCGATCACCAAGATCTGGTCGGCGTGGCGGATCGTCGACACCCGCTGGGCGACGATGATCGTCACCGCGTCGGCCACCACCGGAACGAGGGCGGCGCGCAGGTGGGCGTCGGTGGCGAGGTCGAGCGCGGAGAAGGAGTCGTCGAACAGGTAGATCCCCGGTCGGCGCACGAGAGCCCGGGCGATGGCGAGGCGTTGTCGTTGCCCGCCCGAGACGTTCGAACCGCCCTGCGCGATGGCTGCGTCGAGCCCCCCGGGCATGGCGGCCACGAATCCCATCGCTTGCGCCACTTCGAGCGCCGCCCACAGTTCCTCGTCGGTTGCGTCCGGGTTCGCGTGCCGCAGATTGCTGGCGACGGTCCCGGTGAAGAGGTAGGGCTTCTGGGGTACGAGTCCGATCCGGCTCCAGAGCAACTCGGGTTCGATCTCGCGCACGTCGACGCCGTCGACGAGGACGTGGCCGCCGGTGGCGTCGAAGAGTCGGGGCACGAGATTCAGCAGGGTCGTCTTGCCGGCACCGGTGCTGCCGATGATGGCCACCGTCTCCCCGGCGGTGGCCGAGAAACTGATGTCACAGAGCACGGGGTTCTCGGCCCCCGGATACTTGAACTCGACGTCGCGGAGTTCGAGTGAGCTGGCATCGGCGAGTTGGGTGACCGGGTTCGCCGGCGGAACGACCGAGGACGTGGCGCGCAGTACTTCCTGGATCCGTGCCGCACTTACCGACGCACGCGGTGCCATGACCGCGACGAACGTCGCCATCATCACGGACATCAGGATCTGGATGAGATAACTGAGGAACGCGATGAGCGCCCCGACCTTCATCTGGTTGTTGCTGATGCGGTCGGCGCCGATCCAGATCGCACCGACGCTGGATGTGTTGAGGATCAGGACGACCGTCGGAAACATGAAGGCCATGAGCCGGCCGGCGCGCAACGAGGTGAGGGTGAGGTCGTCGTTCGCCGCACCGAACCGTCGTGCCTCGTGCGGTTCCCGAACGAAGGCTCGGACGACGCGCATGCCGGTGATCTGTTCGCGGAGAACCTCGTTGATGCGATCGATGCGGACCTGCATCACCTGGAACTGAGGCACCATGCGGATGATCACGAGGCCCACCGCCACGATGAGGACGGGCACGCTGACGAGCAGCAGCAGTGAGAGCGGCCCGTCCTCGCGCACGGCCATGATGGAGCCGCCCACCACCGTGATCGGCGCGGCAACGAGCAGCGTGCACGACATCAGCACGAGCACCTGCACTTGGGTCACGTCGTTGGTGATGCGGGTGATGAGCGACGGTGCTCCGAACGCGGCTACGTCCTGGGCGGAGAAGTCCGTGACGCGGTGGAACAGCGCGGCTCGGACATCGCGGCCGAATGCCATCGCCGCTCGGGCCCCGTACCGGACGGCCGCGATCGCAAACACCACTTGGACCAGCGTGACCGCGAGCATCAGGCCGCCCGTGCGCCAGATGTATCCCGTGTCCTGCGCGGCGACGCCTTTGTCGATGATGTCGGCGTTGAGCGAGGGCAGGAATAGCGTTCCCATGGTCTGCACGAAGGTGAGCGCGAGCACCACGCTGAGCAGTCCGCGGTACCGAAACAGGTAGGTGCGGAGCAGTTGGATCAGCACGCGCGATCCTCCGACTCGCGGGCGGGGGCTGCTGCCGCCGAGTCGGCCGTGACCCGGATGCCATCGAGCAGAACGGACACGATCTCATCCGAGGTGAGCGGTGCGTCGAGCAAGAGCGCGGGGTGGGTGCCGGCGATGGTGAGCCCTCGCAGTAGGTGGGCGGCCGCCATCGGGCTCCGGCGCAGGGCGTGACGGTCGGGTTCGAACACCTTGGCGATCTTGCGCAGGTCGGTGGACCGCTGCTCAACCGAGAGGACCGATGCCGGCGACCGCATCATCTCGATCGCGGTGCGGATCTGCATGATGTCGGCCACCCGACGCCGCAGGATCTCGACCGCCGCGATCACGCGCGGTTCGAGTTCGAGGGCCGGGTCGATCGCGTCGAGCGCGGCGTCGGTGGCAGTCGAGTCGAGGGCGGATTGCAACACGGCCGCGAGGAGTGAATCCTTGTCGGCGAAGACCCGGAAGATGGTGCCCTCGGCGATGCCCGCCGCCTCTGCGATCTGGCGTGTGGTCACGGCGCCGCCGTGGTCCAGGATCAGCGGCAGGGTGGCGGCCACGATCCGAGCCCGCCGCTCCTCCGCCGGCAGCGCGGCGGCACGCGACCGCGTCTCGGGTCGGATTTCAGGGGTCGGGTGCGGGCTCTCGTGAGCAGTCGGCAGCGGGGTCACGGCTGGCGACCCTAGGTGAGTGAGTGCTCACTCACCGAGTCGGGATGCTCTCTGGAGCGGATCGAGGGATCAGTACTCGTTCTTGCTCGTCAGCGAATCAGCTTGGAAACAGAACTGATACCGGTCGCCGAACGACCCGCCGGCCTTGTTGTAATAGATACAACTCGAATCGAGATCGTCGACGAGGCCCTTCGAGACGAAACTCTGCTGGTCCTGAGGCCGTTTGCCGAGTTGGGCGACGACCGCGGCGCGAGTGGAGCCGAGCGTGACCGCCCGGAACTGGCGGGGGGTGATCGCGTGCCGAGCTTGGGCGGCGTTCAGTTCGTCCACGACCTCGTTCCCGACTCGGGCGAGGACTGCGACACAGCCGGCGAATGAGACGGCCATGACCACGAAGACCGCGGCGACGATCCAGGGCCACTTCTTCTTGACCAGGTACTTCTTGCCGCAGCTCGGACAGATGTCTGCAGTCGTCGCGTTCTGGGCGCGACAGTGCGGACACAGTTTGTACGCCGCCGCCGCGGTGGCGTGACCTGCCGGTGTGGGTGTCGGTGTTGGTATTGGTGTCGGCGGGGCCGAGACGCCAGGATCGATCGGAGCCGGTGTGTTCCCGATCTCGGACGCGGCCGGCGTCACCTGGTCCTTCCCCGCGCCCGGCGCCGGGCCCGCGTCGACCGGGTCGATCGCGGTCCGCCCGCCACTCGACACGTTCTCGGTCCAGCTATTCCCATCCCAGTACCGATACTCGAACCGTGACATCGGATCGGGATGCCAACCTGCGGGCGTTCCTGCCATGACGTACCTCCGGCTCGGAGCCTACAAACGGATCAACCCCATCTCGGCGATGGCCGCGCTGATCCCATCGGGGCTGACGGAGCGAAGCGCGCCTCAGTCGCCGGTACCGAGCGCGAGTGCGAACGGAATCACGGCGTCGACGCCGGCGGCGCGCAGTACTCCGCCCACCTCGGTCAGGGTCCATCGCGAGTCCGCGATGTCATCGACGAGGAGCACCGGGCCCGACGCGACGGGCCCCGCGGCCACGAACGCGCCGCTCACGTTCTGGTGCTGCTGCGCGCTGTTCTCCATCTTCGATTGCGGTTCGCTCGCGCGGGTTCGCTCGACGCTGGCGCGGTACGGGACGCGCAGCCCGTCGGCGACGCGCTGCGCGAATGACGTGAGCGCGCCGGCGGCGCGCGCCGACGGCACGTTCGTGACCCAGCGCGGTCTCGGTTCGGGTCCCCAGTTGCGGACCAGGCGAACGGTGGCGGCGACGAGATCGTCGGAGAACTCGCCCGCAACCCGGTCGTCCCGGACGACTCCGCCCCACCCACCGTCACCCCAGTACGAAAGCGCGCGGCCGGGTTCGAGCTGGAGTTCGGTAGGGATCCGGCCGCCCGCGGCGCGCATCTTTCGGGGTTCGATCCGCAGGGGTTGGCTGCGGAGATACTCCTGGGCGCGCCCGACTCGGTCGCGGTCGAGCGCGACGGGAAGGCCCGAGCCGGTGCAGCGTGAACACCGACCGCACGCGGTCGCGGTCGGGTCGTCGAGCGCGCGGCCGAGCAGCTCCATCAGACAGGTCTCACTCGCGAGGTAGTCGGCCATAACCTGCTGTTCCGCACGCCGCTGCCGCGTCACGTTCTCGATGCGCTCGGTGGGATACGACCAGGCAAGGGCGGTCCGGCGGTACTTCGTTCGGTCTCGTGTCACCACCCCTTCGACCTCGAGAATCTTCAACATCGAGGTCAGGCGACCGCGACGGATGTTCACCTCGGACTCGACGTCGGCGATGCGCACCCAGTCGCCGCGGTCTTCGAGCAGGGCGACGATCGCGTTGGCGATTTCGGCCGGTGGGAACGCGGTGCGGATGAAGTAGTCCTGGATGTCGCGGTCCTCGTGCCCGCTGAGCAGGATCCCGTGCGCCTCGCTGAGCGCGCGACCCGCCCGGCCGACCTGTTGGTAGTAGGCGATCGGTGAGCCGGGGGACTGGTAGTGGATGACGAACGCGAGGTCCGGCTTGTCGTAGCCCATGCCGAGGGCCGAGGTCGCGACGAGCACCTTGAGTTCGTTGTTCAGGAGCCGGTCTTCGAGCCGATTCCGAAGCTCGGGGTCGCTCTCGCCGCTGTACGCCGCGGCGTCGATCCCTTCCCGAGTCAACCATCCGGCCACCCGGTCGCAGTCCGCAACGGTCAGGCAGTAGACGATGCCGGTGCCGAGAAGCGTGGGGATGATCGTGGCCAACCAGGCCAAGCGGTCGGGCTGACTCGGCATCGCGAGGGTGTCCAGCACGAGACTCGGGCGGGCAAGCGACCCACGAATCGTGCGCATGTCATCGCCGAACTGGGTCTCGATGTCGGCGACCACTCGGTCGTTCGCGGTGGCGGTGGTGCCGAGTACCGGCACCGATGCCGGAAGAAGATCGAGGACCTGTGCGATCCGGCGGTAGTCGGGACGGAAGTCGTGACCCCAGTCGCTGATGCAGTGCACCTCGTCCACAACGAGCATGCCGACGCGCGGCGCGAGCGTCGGCAGCACCGAATCCCGAAACGTTGAGTTCGCGAAGCGTTCGGGCGAAATCAGCAGGACATCGATCTCGTCGCGATCGAGGCGCTGGGAGATCTCGTCCCACTCGTCCCGGTTGTTGCTGTTGATCGACACGCTGGTCACGCCGCCGCGCTCGCCGGCCGCGATCTGGTTCCGCATGAGTGCGAGCAGAGGCGAGACGATCACGGTGGGGCCGGCGCCGCGATCGCGGAGCAACCGGGTGGCCACGAAATACACGGCGCTCTTTCCCCATCCCGTCCGCTGCACCACCAGGACCCGCCGCCGATCGGCGACGAGTGCTTCGATCGCTTCGAGTTGGCCGTCTCGGAACGCGGCATCGGGTGTACCCACGAGCGCGCGGAGGGTGGCGAGGGCGTGGGCGGCGAACTCGGCGTCGGACATGCATGCGACGGTACCCGTGAGGGTCCGTGTTCTTCGGAGTACGCGGGGCTACCGTTTTTCGTACGAGGTTTTCGTACGAGGTTTTCGTACGAGTTTCTCGGGTTCGTTCGGGGAGGGTTCAGATGTTCGGAGCACTGCGGCGGCGGCGGACGCAACGGGACGAGTTCCTCATGATGCATTCCAAGATCGCCGCCATTCACGGCGATCTGCTCCGCCGCGACGAAGCGCTGATCACCGCCTTGTCGTCGCTGACCGCGGCCACCAACCACGTCGGCGAGCGACTCGAGACCGAGAACACCCTGGCAACGGTGCTGAACCAATATCTGACCGCTCGTGAGCAGCCGGCCATCGATCTGACTCGCGAGCGCGTCCTCGGCGGATCCGTCGCGGCCGACGGCGGCGTCTCGAACCGCCTGCCCTGATACGCCGGCCTGGCGCGTGCCGGTTCGCGTTCTCGCGGTCCCGGCCGATTACTCGAACTCGTCCGGGAGTTCGACCTTGCGCCGGGCGACGAAGTCGCACAGCTCCTCGTCGACCGCGGAGTCGATCGCGGGCGGTTCGTAGCTCGCCAGGCGGGCCTTCCAGATCGCGTTGGCGCGCTGCGCCGCGTCGAGTGAGCCTTCCTCGCTCCACTGTTCGAAGCTCGAGTTGTCGGCGATGTCCGAGCGATAGAACGCGTGCTCGAAGTTCTCGAGCGTGTGGCTCGCACCGAGAAAATGGACTCCCGGCTCCTGCTCCCGGAACGCGGTCATCGCCTGACCGTTCTCCGAGAGGTCGAGTCCCTTGGCGAAGGTGGCCATCATCCCGAGTTGGTCATCGTCGATGACGAACTTCTCGTACCCGATCGCCAGCCCGCCTTCGAGCCAGCCCGCCGCGTGCAACACGAAGTTCACTCCGGCCATGAGGGTGGGGATGAGCGTGGACGCGGACTCGTACGCCGCCTGCGCGTCCGGAACCTTGGCTGCGGTGAGCGCGCCGCCGGATCGGAACGGAACGCCCAGGCGGCGCGCCAACGCTGCGCAGGTGTAGAGAACGATCGCGGGCTCGGGCGTGCCGAACGTGGGCGCACCCGTCTGCATGGACATCGAACTCGCGAAGGAACCGAAGATCACCGGGGCACCCGGCCGAACGAGTTGCACGAACGTCATGCCGGCGAGCGCTTCGGCGAGGGTCTGCGCGGCGACCGCCGCCGAGGTGGTGGGCGCCATCGCTCCGGCCAGGATGAACGGGGTGATGATCGTGGCCTGGTTGTGTTCGGCGTAGACCCGTGCGGCTTCGAGCATCGATGCGTCCCACACCAGTGGGGACGACGCGTTGATGAGGCTCGTCATCACGGTGCGGTCTTCGAGGTCGCCGCCGAAGCCGATGCGGGCCAACTCGAAGCTGTCCTCGGCGCGAGTTCCGGCCGTGACCGACCCCATGAACGCCTTGTCGCTGTAGCGCAGGTGGGAATACACCATGTCGAGGTGGCGCTTGCTGACGGGCACATCGACCGGTTCGCACACGGTGCCGCCGGAATGGTGCAAGTTCGGTGACAGGTAGGCGAGCTTCACGAAGTTCTCGAAGTCGGTGAGCGTCGCGTACCGCCGACCCGCATCGAGGTCGTACACGAACGGCGAGCCGTAGTTCGGCGCGAACACGGTGGCATCACCGCCGATCTGCACGTTGTTGGCCGGATTGCGCGCGTGTTGGGTGTAGGAACGGGGCGCGGTGGCCTGGACGATCTGGCGGCACAATCCCCGCGGGAAGCGCACCCGAGTTCCCTGCACCTCCGCGCCCGCGCCGGCGAACAGGTCGATCGCGAGCTGGTGATCGCGAACCTCGATGCCCACCTCCTCGAGGATGGTGTCCGCGTTGTGTTCGAGCGTCTCGAGCCCTTCGGCGGACACGAGTTCGAACGGCGTGAGCTGGCGGGTCAGGAACGGTTCGCGCGCGATGACGTGGGCAGCCCGCACCGCCTGGCGTCCCGCCCGACCCCCACTCCTCCGACCACGTGCAGACTCAGGCACGATTTCCCCTCTCGGCCTGGTGGCCGGGCCGGTCGGGCCCCGCTCGGCGGGTGCAGAGCGGGTTCGACGTTGCCAACGCCTCACTCACGATTTCCCCTCTCCGGTTGGTTTCGGGCGGCGACGGCCTCCGGAGCGGGCGGGCGGGCGCCGCGGCGGCAGCTCGACCAACGTTGCCAGATTCGGGGTGGGCGCCGTGGTGTGTGGGAACCCCATGGCCGCCACGAACAACTCCTGGAACCGAGGCTCGATCGCAGTCTCGAGCTTGGTGACGTTGCGAACCGCCGCTTCGATCTCGGTCCGTTGTGCCCCGGAGAGCAGCAGCCGGACCGCGCCGGCCCCGGCCGCGTTCCCGACGCCGCGCACGCCGTCGATCGGACAGTCCGGGACGAGTCCGAGCACCATCGCGTAGCGCGGGTCGATGTGGGTGCCGAACGCCCCCGCGAGCCGGATGTCCGTCACCGTCGCGAGCTGCGCGTGCTCCATGAGGAGATCGATCCCTGCGCGCAACGCCGCTTTCGCCAGTTGAATCGCGCGCACGTCGTTCTGGGTGACGACGAGGCGCGTGGCACCGGATTCGAAGAGCACGTACGAGAAGGTGCGGCCGTCGGGCACGACCCGATCGGTGCGCGCGGCGGTTTCACCACGGATGGTGCCGTCCGCGTCGATCACCCCGGCGAGGAACAGTTCCGCGATCACTTCGACGATCCCGGAACCGCACACGCCCGTCACCTCGGGTGTAGCGGCGCCGAAACCCGGGTCGTCGCTCCAGAGGTCCGAGCCGATGACCTTCACGCGCGGCGCCAGCGTGGCGCGGTCGACGCGCACTCGTTCGATCGCACCGATGGTGGCGCGTTGCCCACAGCTGATCTGCGCGCCTTCGAATGCGGGGCCGGTCGGGCTCGAGGCGGCCACCGTCCCGACGCGGGAACCGAGGACGATCTCGGCATTGGTCCCGATGTCCACCAAGAGCTGCGGGTGGGTACCGCGGTACGGGCCCTCCGCGAGCATGGCCGCGGCGGTGTCGGCGCCCACATGGCCGGCGATACATGGCGCGCAGTACACCGCGGCGTGCGGAAGGTCGAGGCCGAGATCCTTGGCGCGTGTGTTCACGGCTTCGTCGGTGGCCAGTTCGAAGGGCGCGGAACCGAGCGGCGTGGGATCGATCCCGAGCACGAGGTGATGCATGATCGGGTTCCCCACGATCACCACGTCGAGCACCCGCGACCGATCCACCTCGGCGGCCGCGCAGAGTTCGCCGACGAGCTCGTCGAGGGCCGCGCGCACCGCGGCCGTGAGCTGGCGCTCGCCCCCGGGATTCATCATCACGTACGACACCCGACTCATCAGGTCTTCGCCGTATCGGATCTGCGGGTTCATGCGCCCGGCCGAACTCAGGACCTCGCCACTGCCGAGGTCGCACAGGTGACCGGCAATGGTGGTGGAACCGACGTCGACGGCGATCCCGAACGCGGTCTCCACGAAGCCGGTGAACGCGGCGGCGAGCACGGTGGGGGCATCGGCGCTCGGACGGCGAAGGGCGACGGTCCCCGCACGCGGATCTCCACCGAACGCGTGGTGAAGCTCCGCGAGTACCGCAGGGTCCACCGAGTCGAAGTCGCGGTCGTGTTGGGCGCGGAGGGCGATGCGAAGCGTCGTGACGAGGCTGGAGTCGTCCAGTTCGGGCGGCGGGAGTTCCACGTAGGCCAACGTGAAGGTTGGATCGACGACGAGATCGTCGAGCGTCACACTCTTGCGGACCACCTGCCGGTGCACCTGACTGGCGGCCGGCACGTCGATCACCGCGTCCGCGCGGAGTTGCGCGAGACATCCGAGCCGTGCATCCCGTTGGCGCGGCCGAGCGGTCTGCGCGTTGCTTTCGGTGGCACCGACGGGTGAGAGCGCAGCAGTCGTCGCGTCGATCGACCACTTCGCGAACGTTCCGACACTCGGCACCACCTGGCAGTGCCCACAGATCGCCCGCCCGGCACACACCGAATCCAGGTCCACTCCGAGCGTGCGAGCCGCGTCCAACACGGTGGTCCCGGTCTCGACCGTCCCGCGGAGTCCGGACGGGGTGAACACCACGCGGCAGGTGGTCACGGCACGCTCGGATCGAATCCGCCGTTGCCGGCGATCGCGGTGAGTCGCTCACGCGGGTAGTCCAGGTCGAACTGGTTCGCCGCCGAGTCCGCGGCGGCTCGGAACTCGATCGGAGTGGTGGCGTCGGTGAGCGGCACCGACTCCTGGCGCCACTCGGCCACGTAGTCCGACGCGTGGGTGAGTCCGGCGGCGGTGGCGGCGGCGTCCACGGCCTGCTGGAACCGACGGGGGAGTAACGCCTGGTAACGGGTGCGACCGTCCTGGGCGTTCACCTGGGTGGGGATGTCACGCCACCAGATCGTGACCAGCTTCGCCGCCACGTCAGGCCGCGGGCAGTGCGAGGGCGGCGCCGACCGCAGCGACGAACGGCTCGAGCCCGACGCGATGGTGTACGAACGCAAGACCGAGTTGATCGGCCGCCGCCTGACCCATCTCCACGAGGGCGGGATCGTCGGACTGGGACAACAGCACGACGCGGAGGTAGTTGCCGAAGTACTGGTCCCGCAGCTCCGGGTGCCGATCGAGGCCAAGCCCGCGGAACACCAACGCGTCGAAGTGTCGGGCCAGGAAGTCGGTCAGGTAGAAGGTGCCGGGCTCGGCGTCGCTGAGGGTGGTGAACCCGGCGCCGGTGAAGAACTCGTAACAGTGCGCGCCGGCCAGTCGGGTTGCGCCCATCCGCTCGACGACCCGGTCCAGCCGCCCGCCGGTCCCGCAGTCTGCGTAGGCCACGAAGATTCGATCGTGGGTACCGGCCGCGTCGGCGGATTCGATCGCGTGCTCCACCGCCTGCTCGACCGCGGCGGGGATGTCGGCCGGTCGGTTGTGCAGGTTGGCGGGGAGGAAGACGACGGTGAATCGATCGGTGCCGCCCGGCATCTGGGCGAGAACGATGCGCAGCTCGCGCGCCAGCGCACCGCAGGCCACCACCAACGTGCGACCGGGGGCCGCAATGGTGAGCGCAGGGTCAGTCACGGGCTCGACGCGCGGACACGAGGGTCTTCGCGGTCTCGGCCGCGATCGACGCATCCCGGCAATAGGCGTCCGCGCCCACGGCGTCACCGAACTCCTCATTGAGGGGCGCACCGCCGACGAGCACGATGAAGTCGTCGCGCCGTCCCTTCTCCTTCAGCGTGTCGATGACGATCTTCATGTACGGCATCGTGGTGGTGAGCAACGCCGACAGCCCGAGGATGTCCGGCTGGTGTTCGTCGAGCGCGGCGAGGTATTCGTCCACCGAGGTGTTGACACCGAGATCGACCACCTCGAAACCGGCGCCCTCCATCATCATCGCCACGAGGTTCTTGCCGATGTCGTGGATGTCGCCCTTCACCGTGCCGATGACCATCTTGCCGATGGGCTTGGCGCCGGTCTCGGCGAGGAGGGGGCGGAGGAGCGCCATTCCGGCTTTCATCGAGTTGGCGCTCAGGAGCACCTCGGGGACGAACAGGATGCCGTCACGGAAGTCGATGCCGACGATGCGCATGCCTTCGACCAACGCGTCGTCGAGGACCTGTTGGGCCGAGAATCCCCGATCGAGCAGAATTTGGGTTCCCTCCGCGATCTCGTCGGCGAGGCCGTCGTAGAGGTCGTCGTGCATCTGTTTGACGAGTTCGTCGTCGGGCAGTGCGGCGAGGTCGATGTCAACGTCGATCGGGTTGGAGGGGTCGGGTGCGTCGTCGCTCATGGCCTCGGGATCCCGTCTTTCCACAATGCGGTTAGCCTCCGCATCGTGGAAAGAGTACCGCACGAGTGGCGCGTGTCGGTTGGTGCGTCGATCAGGAATCCGGCTTGAGTGACGGAGTGCAGTCGGTGGACCGGGCGTTCGCCATCCTCGGTGTGGTGGCGAGCGCGCCGGGCGGGGTGAGCGACGTCGCTCGCCGCGCCGGCCTGGCCTTGAGCACCACCGCCCGGTTGCTCGCCACCTTGGAAGCGCTCGGCGCGGTGGAGCGATTCGCGCCGGGTCCGACGTATCGCCTCGGCGTGACGCTGCACGATCTCGTCGCGGCGGTGGAGCCGGCGAGCGGCCTCGTGCGGCGCGCGCGGCCGCACCTCGAAGGACTGGTCGCCCAAGTTGGTGAGACCGCAGGCATCTCGGTCGCCGACGGAGCTGGCCATGTGCTCTACCTGGACCAGGTCGAGTCTGGTCAGGACGTCACCCTCCAGGATTGGACCGGGGTGCGGCTCCCGTTGCACGTGGTGTCCAGCGGACTCGTACTGCTCGCGGCGCAGTCGACTGCGCAGATCCGTACCTACTGCGCCGACGGCCTGGAACGGTTCACCGATCACACGACCACCCGCGCGTCGGAGCTGCGCACTCGGCTCGCGAAGATCCGAACCACCGGCTACGCGTGGACCGTGGAGGAGTTCGCCGACGGCATCAGCTCGGTGGCGGCCCCCGTCGTTGATTCCGCGGGCGCGGTCGTCGCCGCGCTCCACGTCCACGGTCCGTCGTACCGCGTCCGCCGGTCGAATCGCAGCATGACCCGTGCGCTCGTTGCCGCCGCCACGCAACTCTCCCGCTCCTGACCGAGAACTCCTACGCTCTCATCCGTGACCAGCCCCCGTTTTGGGGGGGGGGGGGGGGGGCGCGCAGCCCCACCCCGACCCCAACACCAGGGGGGGGGGGGGGGGGG
>JANPMG010000074.1:0-2401 GCA_031422675.1 Acidimicrobiia bacterium
TCTGGCGGTGGATCCGCACCAGATCGAGCCCCAGCTCGGCATCGGTCTGCTGCGATGGGTCCTGACCGACCAGTTCATCGACGGCTCCCCGCAGCGTTCGGACCGGGTCACAGAACCCGTCCAAACCCTCGCGACCACCGCCAAATGCCATGCTTGTCATTATACCGAACGAATATTCGAAAGTCCCCCGAAAACCGGAGAAACATGGCAGAAACCTGCGTATTCGGTCAGACTGGTTCCGAGTCCGCTTTCGCCTGGGCGGTGGGATGACATCACGGCGTTACTCTCCGCGGGTGGACCTGCGCACGCCGGCCGAGGATGGGTTTCGCATGCCGGGCGAGTTCGAACGTCACGACGGCTGTTGGATGGCCTGGCCCCGCCGGCCCGACAACTGGCGTGGCGGCGCCGAGCCGGCCCGCCGGGCGTTCGCGGCGGCGGCGGAGGCGATCGCGGCCTCCGAGCCGGTGACCATGGCCGCCCATCCGGCCGACGTCGACGCGGCACGAGCCCAGCTGGGCACCGGAGTGCGGGTGGTGCCGATCCCGAGCGACGACGCCTGGATGCGCGACATCGGCCCGACGTTCGTGGTGGACGATCACGGCGAGCGCCGCGGGGTGGACTGGGAGTTCAACGCGTGGGGTGGCGCACTCGGCGGGTTGTACGCGTCCTGGGCGCAGGACGACGCGGTAGCCGCGGCGGTGTGTGCCCAAGAAGGCGCCGCCCGGTATCGCGCCCCCTTCGTCTTGGAAGGCGGCGCGATCCATTCCGACGGAATGGGAACGCTGCTCGTCACCGAGGAGTGTTTGCTCAATCCCAATCGGAATCCCACTCGCTCACGCACCGAGATCGAGGGGTTGCTCCGCTGCTACACCGGATGCGAGGCGGTCGTCTGGCTCGGTCTTGGGGTCGTGAACGACGAGACCGACGGCCACGTCGACAACCTGTGCTGCTTCGTGCGGCCCGGGGTGGTGATGCTCACCTGGACCGACGATCGCACCGACCCCCAGTACGAGCGATCGCTCGACGCCCGTCGTCGCCTCGAGTCGGCCGTCGACGCACGCGGTCAGGCGCTCGAAGTCCACCTCCTGCATCAGCCCGGGCCGCTCATCACGACCCACGACGAGGCGCAGGGCGTGGTCACCGCCGCGGGTTCGCAGCCCCGAGTCGCCGGTGCGCGCTTGGCCGCGTCGTACGTCAACTACTACCCGGCCAACGAGCGCGTGATCGTCCCGCGGCTCGACCCCGCGCACGACGATCGCGCGCTCGAGCAGATCGCGAACCTCTTCCCTGATCGCACCGTGGTGGGCGTCCCCGCGCGCGAGATCCTGCTCGGCGGCGGCAACATCCATTGCATCACTCAGCCGGTGCCGGCCACCGTGCGCTGAAACCGGTCTTCCCACTCGCGGTGGCGCCGCTTGGCGTCGGCGACGAACGGTGAGATCGCGATCGCCCGGAGGATGAACGCGTTCACGGCTCGCATCGGCCATCGCATCGGTCGGACCACGTCGAGGAACAGGACCACGCGTTCTTCATCGGTGTCGTTCCACACCTCGTGTTCGTAGGTGTCGTCGAAGCAGAGACTCTCGCCTTCTCCCCACGTGGCGAACTCGCCGCCGATCCGGATACGGCAGTTCTCCCGATCGCGCGGCACCTTGATCCCGAGGTGGTAGCGGACCACCCCCTTGTACGGCCCGCAGTGATCAGGGATGTGCTTGCCCGGGGCGAGGATGGAGAACATCGCGGTCTTCATGCCCGGCACCGACGCGACGAGCCGCGCGGTCTGGGGACAGCGCGCACAGTTCGCGTCGGAACGGAAGCCGAAGCCGTAGAGGAAGTAGGTCTTCCAGCGGTCGTCATCGGTGATCGCTGCTTGATCGGTCGAAATGTCCTGAAAGTTCGCGAGCGCGTCCCGGTGCTCGAGGATTTGGTCGAGCTCGGAGCGGATCACGGTCCATTCGGCTTCAAGGTTGCGATGCCACGGGAACCACTTCTGACCCACGGTGGCGAGGTCGAAGACCTGGGGATCGCCGATCAGGGAGGCCCGGGCCACGAGCCGGTCGCACCGGTCCAGGAGCCATTCGCCCACCAGGACGGTCAGATCGAGGAGCCGGGACGACACGTGGTCAATGTATCGACCTCGGCCGGTGGGGTTCTTTCCCGGTTTGCGCCGAACCGCCGCCTGGGCCGACGGGCCCGTTTCCGAAGCTGGGGGTCAAGTCCTCACCCAGATGGCCGAAACCACTGGTGCGTCGAGATCGGAAGCCATCCGGCCGCCGGGCCCGCCGCATCATTCCAATCCAACCCTGTAGGAGAAAATCAAATGCAGCAGATGCTGGCAAACTTGCGGGCGCGGCGTGAGGACGAGCGTGGTTTCACGCTCATCGAGCTCATGGTTGTGGTG
>JANPMG010000075.1:0-4889 GCA_031422675.1 Acidimicrobiia bacterium
GGATCAGGACCGCGTGCGCGAGCACGGTCTGGCCGCGCGCCTCGCGACGGGCACCCTCGGTGGCTGAGCGAACCTCCCGGACTCGTGATGGGTCCGGGGAACGCCTGGTGGTCGGGTTCGTGCGGGTGTTACGCGGGGCCGGGCTCCCGGTGAGCGCCGGACACACGGTGCTGTTCGCCGATGCGGTGGCGGCGGTGGGGATCACGAACGGCGCCGACGTCTATTGGGCGGCGCGCGCCACGCTGTGCCGGCGGCCCGAGGACGTCGATCGGTTCGATGCCTGTTTCGCGGCCTGGTTCGCGAACGGGCCTGCGGGGTTCGAAGCAGGTGCTCGGGCCGGTGCGGCCGACCCGCTTCACGCGGTCATCGCGTTCGATACGCCGACCGCGGGCGACACCGACCTGCCCGAGCCCGATGACGGCCCCGAGGAGACCGACGAGGATCACGTTCCGGTGCTCGCGGTGCGGTTCAGCCGGGCCGAGACGCTGCGAACGCGCGACTTCGCCGCGTACACGGCGGCCGATCACCACGACGCGCGTCGGGCGCTGGCCCACTTGCGGGTGGTGGGGGAGCGTCGGGGGTCGCGCCGCCTCGTTGCCACCCGCGCCCGGCGGCGGCCCGACGTCCGCCGCACAGTGCGCGGCGCGATGCGGACCCACGGCGAACCGATCACGCGCCGTTCTCGCACCCCGCGCACCCGCGCCCGGCGGCTGGTGCTGCTGTGTGACGTCAGCGGGTCGATGGAGCCGTACTCGCGTGTCATCGTGCGTTTCCTGCACAGTGCGGTCGTGGCCCGGACCGAAGTGGAGGCATTCGCGCTCGGTACCCGCCTCACGCGCATCACGAAGGAACTCACGAACCGGGACCCGGACGCGGCGATCGCCGCCGCCGCCCGGCGAGTGACCGATTGGTCCGGTGGCACCCGGTTGGGCGCCACGCTGCGCGCGTTCAACGACGGTTGGGGTATGCGCGGCACGGCTCGGGGTGCGGTCGTCGTCATCATCTCCGACGGTTGGGACCGTGGGGAGCCCGAGGTCCTGGCCGCGCAGATGGAACGGCTCCACCGGGCGGCGCATCGGATCATCTGGGTGAACCCGCTCAAGGCGTCGCCGGGTTATGCGCCGGTGGCCGCGGGGATGGCGGCCGCCTTACCGTTCGTGGACGATTTCGTCGAGGGGCATTCGCTGGCGTCGTTGTCCGAACTCGTCGCCGTCATCGCGGCCGATGCGGATTCGGTCCGGTTGCGGTGAAGGAGGTACTCGCCGACGTGGCGCGCTGGCGGGCCGAGGGCAAGCGGGTCGCGGTGGCGCGCGTCGTCGGGGTGGACGGTTCGGGCCCGCGTGACCCGGGCGCCACGATGGTGGTGAGCGAAATCGGCGAGGTGGCGGGTTCGGTGTCGGGCGGGTGTGTCGAGGGGGCGGTGGTGGAAGAAGCTCTGGCGGTCCTCGGGGGCACGAGACCGCGCGGCGTCGTGAGTTTCGGTTTCTCCGACGACGAGGCGTTCGCCGTCGGGCTCACCTGCGGCGGGACGATCCACCTCTACGTGGAGCCCCTCGATTGGTAGACGGCCCTCGATCAGTGGAGCCGACCCCGCTGTTCGACGCGTTGGCGCAGGCGTTGGGCGCGGACCGACCGGTGGCGCTCGCCACCGTCGTCGAGGGACCCGGGATCGGCGCGAAGTTGTTGGTCGAACCGGGCCGCCCGGTCCTCGGAACCCTGGGGAACACCGACCTCGATCGGGTCGTCGCGCGCGACGCGCGCGCCGAGTTGGGCGCGGGGCTCACCTCCACCCGCCACTACGGCGAGCACGGGGAGGCCCGGGAACGGGGTGTCGGGGTGTTCATCGAGAGCTTCGTCGCGCCGGCGCGCATGCTGATCTTCGGTGCGGTCGACTTCACCGCGGCGCTCGCCCGAGTTGCCAAGGTGCTCGGATACCACGTGACCGTCTGCGACGCCCGCGCGGTCTTCGCGACGCCAGCCCGATTCCCGATGGCGGATCTCGTCGTCAACGACTGGCCGGATCGGTATCTCACTTCGGTCGTCGGGCTCAGCGTTCGGGATGCGATCTGTGTCCTCACCCACGACGCGAAGTTCGACGGGCCGGCGATCGCCGCCGCGATCACCACCGACGCGGGCTACATCGGCGTGATGGGTTCCCGGCGAACCCACGCGGCGCGCGTCGAACGACTGCACGCCGCCGGGCTCACGGACGCGGATCTCCAACGGGTGATGGCGCCGATCGGCCTCGACATCGGGTCGCGCACCCCGGAGGAGGCCGCGGTGGCGATCTGTGCCGAGATCATCGCGGTCCGGACCGGCCGCACCGGCGCCGGATCACTTCGGGACGGCACCGGCCCGATCCACTGAGGAGCGGCCGAGCAGATGGGTGTGGTGTGGTCCATCGCGTTGCTCGGCCGTCCCGACCGACTCGGCTGAGGAGCGGCCGGTGCGCGTGCGACACTGGTCCGATGGACTTGGGACTCGCGGGGAAACGCGCGGCCGTCGCCGCGGCGTCGAAGGGCTTGGGGTTCGCGGCCGCCGCGGCGCTGGCGGCCGAGGGGGTGCAGGTTGCGATCTGTAGCCGCAATCGCGAGGAGATCGACGCCGCGGCGCGCCGGATCGGTGCGAATGCGATTCCGTTCGTGGGCGATGTGAGCACCGCGTCCGGCGCGAGCCGTTTCATCGCCGACGCGACCGACGCGCTCGGCGGGGTGGACATCCTGGTGGCGAATGCCGGCGGTCCGCCGCCGGGAGACTTTGCGGCGATCACCGACATCGACGCCTACGCGCGGGCCTTCGAGCTGAACGCGTTGTCGACGATCGCGATGTGTCAAGCGGTCGTCCCGGCGATGCAAGCCCAGCGGTGGGGGAGAGTGGTGGCTATCACGTCGATCGCGGCCCGGGCGCCGATCGCGAATCTCATCTTGTCCAACACCGCTCGCGCCGGACTCACCGGCTTCCTGAAGACGCTCGCCCGTGAAGTTGCGGCCGACAACATCACGGTCAACAGCCTGCAGCCGGGACTCCACGCCACCGAGCGGATCACCGGGCTCTACGGGGATCCCGCCCCGCTCGGGGCCGGGGTACCGGCGGGTCGGGTCGGCGACCCTGCCGCGTTCGGCGCGTGTGTCGCGTTCCTCGCGTCCGAATCCGCGAACTACATCACCGGCGCGGCCATCCCCGTCGACGGCGGTGCCGACGGCGGGCTCCAATGATCGGCCGTGCCGCCCCGCTCGCACACTGACCGCTCGCACACTGCCCCATCGGTCGGCGGTGGCACACCCGTCGACCGGGTGCGGTGGCCTACCCTGAGCCGATGGAGATCGAACCCCGAGATCGTGGCCTCTGGACGATCCCCAACCTGATCTCGGTCCTGCGCTTGTTCGCCATTCCGTGGTTCGTGTGGCTCCTGCTGCACGATCATCGTCCGATCGCCGCCGGGCTCCTGCTCGCCGCGCTGGGCGCCACCGATTGGGTGGACGGTTACATCGCGCGTCACTTCGACCAGGGCAGCAAGATCGGCAAGATCATCGACCCGATTGCGGATCGGGCACTGCTGATCGTCGGCGGCGTCACCCTCCTGATCGACGGCACCGTTCCTCGGTGGGTGGCCGTGGTGGTGTTGGCCCGTGAGGCGCTGGTGAGTATCGCGACGGTGTCGCTCGCGGCACTAGGTGCCCGCCGGATTGATGTTCAGTGGGCGGGGAAAGCGGGAACACTCGCCATGATGGTGGCGCTCCCGATGTTCCTCTGGCTCTCGACGGTGCCGCCGGGGACCGGGCACGAGGTCCTCGCTGCGGTGACCTGGTTCTTCACCATCACGGGTATCGCCCTCAGTTACTACGCCACCGCGGGATACATCCCGATTGGGCTGGCGGCGTTGCGCGAGGGTCGCTCCGCGCGCGAGGCCACCGCCACCCCAACCCATACTGATGCCCCGCAGGCGAGTGGTGCGGGCATCTCGGGTGCGGGCATCTCGGGCCTGTCGAGCGGGTCGGGCACCGCTGGAACTGCTGGAACTGCCGGAACCGGAGGTACTGCGTGAAGGCTGTCATCCTCGCCGGTGGTGAGGGCACCCGCCTCCGTCCGCTGACGAGCAACCAACCGAAACCGATGATGCCGATCGCGAATCGGCCGATGATGGAGCACATCGTCCGGCTGCTCGCGGATCACGGCATCGACCAGATCGTGGTGACGGTGGCGTTCCTCGCCAACCAGATCCGCACCTACTTCGGGGACGGCTCCGAGCTCGGCGTCGAGATGTTCTACGCCACCGAGGACACCCCGCTCGGTACGGCCGGTTCGGTTCGCAACGCGGCCGAAGAACTCACCGACACGTTCCTCGTGATCTCGGGTGATGTGCTCACCGACGTGGATCTCACCGGCTTGATCAAGGCGCACCGAGATTCCGGTGCCCTCGGAACCATCGCGCTCAAGCGGGTGGAGGACCCGGTCGAGTTCGGCATCGTCATCACCGGTGAGGACGGCAGTATCGAGCGGTTCCTCGAGAAGCCCACCTGGGGCCAGGTCTTCTCGGACACGATCAACACCGGCATCTACGTCCTCGAACCCGAGATCTTCGATTACATCGCGCCGAACGAGAACGTCGACTTCTCGAGTGACGTGTTCCCGGCCGCGCTCGCAGACGGCAAGCGTCTCCTCGGCCACGTGATCGACGGCTACTGGGAAGATGTGGGCACGCTCGACGCCTACCTGCGCGCGCATCACGACATTCTCGACGGGCTCGTCGCAGTGGAGATCGACGGCTTCACGATGCGCGAGAACGTCTGGCTTGGCGAGGGCGCCGACGTCGACCCGGACGCAACCGTGGAGGGGCCCGCGATCATCGGGCCGAACTGTCGAATCGAATCCGGCGCGTACGTGGGCCA
>JANPMG010000076.1:0-2355 GCA_031422675.1 Acidimicrobiia bacterium
CGGATGTCGGTCCGTCGTGACGAGGGCTTGGAAGGCACACCCAGGGTGTACTCACGGAAGGGCCGATGAGTCCAGCCGGACGAGCGGGAGACAAGCGCGGAATCGTGAGCGAGGCGTTGGGCTGCACGAACCGACACCACATTCGCCGAGCGTGGCCCGAGCGGCCCGGCCCGAAGGGCCAAGAGCGGAAGTGGCGTGCGTTGGCCGGGTCGGACGGCCGATCGCTAGGGTTCGGCCCGTGCAGCGCCGGTATCGAGTGGTCATCGCCAAGCCCGGTCTCGACGGTCACGACCGGGGAGCCAAGGTCATCGCGCGCGCACTGCGTGACGGCGGCTTCGAGGTGATCTACACGGGTTTGCACCAGACCCCCGAACAGATCGCGGAAACGGCGTTGCAAGAGGACGCGGATGCCGTCGGCCTCTCCCTGCTGTCGGGCGCTCACATGACGCTGTTCCCTCGGGTGCTGGAACTCCTGGCGGAGCGGGGCCTCGAGGAAGTGGTGGTGTTCGGCGGCGGGATCATCCCGGACGCGGACATCCCGAAGCTCAAAGCAATCGGAGTGGCCCAGTTGTTCACGCCGGGCGCCACCCTCAACTCGATCCACGAGTGGCTCGAGGAAGCGCTCGACGCCCGGGAGGCCCAGCCGGCCAGTTGATCCATCACGCTCGGTGTGGCATCGAGCGTTCGCACGTCGCACTCGAGGAGTCTCGTGGACCTGTTCGAATATCAAGGCAAGCAGTTCTTCGCGCGGTACGGGATTCCCGTGTCCGACGGTGAAGCGGTGACCGATGTGGAGGCGGCCGTTGCCGCGGCCGATCGCGTCGGCTATCCGGTGGTGGTGAAGGCCCAGGTCCAGGTGGGCGGCCGGGGCAAGGCCGGTGGCATCAAGCTCGCGTCCAACGCCGCCGAAGCGCGCCAGTACGCCACCGACATCATCGGCATGGACATCAAGGGGCACACGGTCGAGGTCGTGTGGGTGGAGCACGCGAGTGACATCGCCGAGGAGTACTACGCGTCGTTCACGCTCGACCGTTCCGCCAAGCAGTACTTGGGGATGCTCTCGGCCCAGGGTGGCGTGGAGATCGAAGAGGTTGCCGTTACCGACCCGGATGCGATTGCGAAGATCCACGTGAACCCGGCCGACGGTCTGTCCGAGGCGGACTGTCGTGCGTGGGTGGAGGCGGCGAAGCTGAACCCGGCGGCGGTCGACGGTGCCGTCGACATCTTGATGAAGCTCTACACCGCGTATACCGAAGGCGACGCCGATCTGGTGGAGATCAATCCCCTGATCCTCACGCCGGACGGGCGCGTCCACGCGCTCGACGCGAAGGTCAGCCTCGACGACAACTCGGTGTTCCGCCACGCGGATTACGCGGCGTACGACGAGACTCAGGTGCGCGACGCGCGTGAGCAGGCCGCGCACGACAAGGGCCTGCAGTACATCGGGCTCGACGGCGCGGTGGGAATCATCGCCAACGGCGCGGGCCTGGCGATGAGCACCGTGGACATCGTCACCCAGGTGGGCGGGACCCCGGCGAACTTCCTCGACATCGGTGGCGGCGCGAACGCGGAGGTGATGGCCGGCGCGATGGACGTGATCAACAACGATCCGAATGTCCGCTCGATCTTCATCAACATCTTCGGTGGGATCACCAAGGGCGACGAAGTGGCCAACGGCATCGTGCAGGCGCTGGCCAAGGTAAAGATCGACGCACCGATCGTGATCCGTCTCGACGGCACCAACGCCGACGAAGGCCGCGCGATTCTGGCTCCGCTCGTCTCGGAACACTTTCAAATAGAACCGACGATGCTCGAGGCCGCCCGCCGCGTCGTCGCCCTCGCCGGAGGAACGGCGTGAGCGAGGCGTTGGATTGCATCTACCGGCACCGCAGTCGCCGAGCGGGGCCCGACCGGCAGCGACACGAGCGCAAGCGACGGCGCGGTGGGATCTGGACGTACGAGCGAATGGCGCCGTCGCGGCGTCCGCAGGGCCAAGAGGGGACATGACGTCATGAGTATTTTCGTTGATGAGACGACCAAGGTCGTCTACCAAGGGCTGACCGGGTCGCAGGGCCGGTTCTACGGTCTGCTGAACCGGGAGTACGGCACCCAGGTGGTGGCGGGTACCAACCCGAAGAAGGCCGGCACCGACGTGGACGGCATCCCGATCTTTGCGACGGTCGCCGATGCGGTGGAAGCGACCGGGGCCACGGCGTCGTGCGTGTTCATCCCTGCACCCGGCGTGCGTGACGCCGTGATGGACGCGGCCGCCGGTGGCGTGGAGTTCATCGTGGTGATCACCGAGGGAGTCCCGGCCCACGACGAGGCGTGGTTCTACAACGCGTTGAAGCGGGA
>JANPMG010000077.1:0-6140 GCA_031422675.1 Acidimicrobiia bacterium
CGACGAGATCCAAACCGCGCTCGGAACGTTGCCGAGCGAACGCACCCCGACGAAGGCGGATTGGGACCGAATCGCCCGGGCCTGGCGCCCCCGACTCGACGCGCAGATCGGCGCCCTCGAACGCCTCCGGGACCAGCTGAGTGACTGCATCGGCTGTGGATGCCTGTCACTTCGCGCGTGCGCGCTCTACAACCCCGGCGACGGCGCCGGCCGGCTCGGCTCCGGGCCTCGCTATCTCTTGGGCGATCGTCCCACAGACCTCGATCCGGCCTGACAGAATCGCCCTATGCCGGGTCAAGTCCTGCTGACGTACGACGGTCCGATCGCGACCATCACGAACGACAACCCCGACGCGCACAACGCGTTCGACGACGAGATGGATGCGCAGCTCTTCGCGGCGTTCGCCGAACTGCGCGAACGGCCCGACGTGCGTGCGGTCATCTGGCGCGGCGAAGGCAAGTCGTTCTCCTCCGGGCGCGACGTGTCGTCGATTGGAAACCTCAAGGTCCCGATGAGTCACCACGAACTCATGCGCCGCGGCCACCGTGGGATCCAGCAGATCTGGGAGCTCGACGCACCGATCATCGTCGCCCATCACGGCTGGACCATGGGCGGCTCGTTCCAGCGGGCGTTGCTGTGCGATCTCCGCATCGCCGCCGAAGGTGCCCGCTTCCGCCTCCCGGAGCTCACCTACGGCGTGATCCCCGATACCGGTGGGATGGGCGCGCTGTTCCAGATCGCCGGTCACGGGCTCACCAGCGACCTGGTCCTCACCGGCCGGATACTGAGCGCCGAGGAAGCCCTGGCCCACGGAATCATCTCCCGCATCGTGGCGCGCGAGGACCTCGACGCGACAGCCCGTGAGATCGCCGAACAGATCGCCGCCATGCCGGCGGTCTCGGTGAAGATGGCCCGCTCGGTGATCCGGAACCTCGCGCTCCCGGAGCTGCGGAGTTCGATGACCGACGAGATGATCGCGCAGACCTTCATCAGCCGCAGTGACGACATGGCCGAGCTGCGGGCCGCTCGGGCCGAGAACCGCGCACCGCACTACACCGGGAGCTGAGCAATGGCGAATGACCCGTCGTCCGAGGCGCTCACCGGTCTTCCCGCACCGCCCGCGGCGGGCGCGAGCGCGCTCCCGGCCGAGACCTTCGCGGCGACCACCGTGATCGTGACCGGCGCCGGTACCGGCCTCGGCAAGGCGATTGCCACCGAGTTCGGGCGCCTGGGCGCGTCGATCGTGATCGCGTCCCGAAAGCCGGAGCATCTTGCTGCGGGCCGCGCCGCCATGGAGGAGATCGGCGCGCCGGTGCTCACCGTCGAGTGCGACATCCGGAACGCGGACTCGATCGCGGCGATGTTCGACGCCGCGACGGGCGAGTTCGGGCTTCCGGCCGTGCTGGTGAACAACGCGGCCGCAAACTTTCCCGTCCCGGCCGAGGACATGTCACCCAACGCGTGGCGCACGGTGGTGGACATCACCCTGACCGGTACGTACCTCTGCAGCCGCGAGTTCGCGCGCCGTCACCTCAACGAGCGGAGCCCGGGTTCGATCATCAACGTCGGTGCCTCGTACGCGTGGACCGGCGGGCCCGGATTCGCACACTCGGCCGCAGCCAAGGCCGGAGTGAAGAACCTCACCGAGACGCTCGCCGTCGAGTGGGGGCCCTACGGCATCCAGGTGAACGGGCTGGTGCCCGGACTCTTCCCGCACACGGACATGACCGCCGACATCCAGG
The DNA here is from genome assembly GCA_031422675.1 of Acidimicrobiia bacterium. GTDB lineage: Bacteria > Actinomycetota > Acidimicrobiia > IMCC26256 > JAENVU01 > JAENVU01. Next base: position 1,743 of record JANPMG010000077.1, read on the forward strand.
CGAATCTCAGCCGGACCCACGACAAGGATCCGTGCCAACCGGCGTTGCGGGTCGGTCAGGTGCAGGAGCTGGGTTGGGCGGCGACGTTTCTTGCGTCGCCCTACGCCCGGTTCGTCTCCGGCCACACGCTGGTGGTCGACGGCGCGAACTGGCAACGGAGATCCCTCACCAACCCGCCCGTCGTCAGCGTTCGAGACCAGATGGGACGCGATCCCTTCACCCTCTGACCGACCCGCCTCGCGGCGTGCGTTACTCCGCGACGCGTTGCAACTCGTTACGGTCCGTGTGCGCCATCTCCTTGTTCAAGCGTGAGACGCGCACGGTCATCGTCTCGTCGTAGGACCAGCTGTCCTGGCCGACGTTGATCGTGATCTCGAATGCGGTCGTGGACGCGTGCTCGTCGACGTGGGGGTTCTGGAGGACACCGAAACCCGTCGAACCGAGGTCGGAACGGAGCGTGAAGCTGGTGGCGTCCGCGGTGGCCGGGCCACCGGCGAGGACGACGGTGCCGCGCGGGACCATCACGCAGCGGTACATCTCCTCGCGAGCGGCGTCCCACAACCAGTAGCCGACCTCGGTGTGGAAGGGGTCTTCCTCATCGCCGCGCCAGGCGGCCATCCGGTAGTCCAACCCGAAGAGCTTCTGGTGGCCGTTGTCCACCGGACCGAACGGAGACAGCGTCACCCGCTCCCGGTACGGCGTCTCGCCGATCTCGCCGTCTTCGTTGTGGAAGGAAACGTCGACACCTTTCGATCCTTCCCAGGTGCCGGCCAGGCCGGCGAGCGGACCGAGTTGTTCCGGGGTCGGTGCAGGCATGTGAGAACTCCAGTTCGAGGTTGGGGGTGCTACGGCTCGCCGAATCTACGCGCCCGCGCCGGGGTCTGCTCGAACCCGTGCTCGAACACTGGCCGGCGTACGTCTACTTCTTGGCCCGCTCCTTGGCCTTGAGTTCACGCCGGAGGATCTTCCCGCTCGGGTTCTTCGGGATCGCGTCGACGAACTCCACCTCGCGCACCTTCTTGTATGGGGCGACCGCGGCGGTGACGTGATGCATGACCGCGTCGGCGTCGAGATCCGTACCCTCGCGCCGGACCACGAACGCCTTCGGGAACTCACCGTCGGCGGTGCCGGTGTCCTTCGGGATGACCGCGACGTCGGCGACGTCGGGGTGCTCCATGATCAGCGCCTCCAACTCCGCCGGCGCGATCTGGTACCCCTTGTACTTGATCATCTCCTTGGCCCGGTCGTGGATGGTGACGTACCCGTCTTCGTCCATCGTCACGATGTCGCCGGTCCGCAGCCAGCGACCGTCGGCGTCGGCGTGGATCGACTCCGCGGTGGCGTCCGGCCGGTTGAAGTAGCCCTGCATCACCTGCGGACCGGACACCAACAGCTCGCCCACTTCGCCGAGCGGCAGCGTCTCGTTCGTGTCGAGGTCCACCACCTTTTGGCGCGTGTCCGCCACGGGTGGACCGACGGTCCCTTCCTTGTCCCGTCCGAGGAGCGAGATGTGAGTCACCGGACTCGCCTCGGTCATGCCGTAGCCCTGCACGACGGTGACGTCGAAGCGCTCGGCGACGCGGCGCGCGACATCGAGGGGGAGCGGAGCCGCGCCCGACATGACGTAGCGCACGCTGGTCAGCGCCGCACCCTCGCCGGAGTTTGCGAGTGCGAGCAACGCGGGCGGCACCATGAACAAGTTCGTCGCTTCGTACTCGGCGACGATCTCGAGGAACCGCTTCGGATCGAACCCCGGCATGGTGATCTGGGTGGCACCCGCGGCCACGCCGGGCAGCATCAGCACTGCCATGCCGTAGATGTGGAAGAACGGCAGGAAGTTCACCATCATCGAGTAACGGTCGATGAGGCCGGCGCCGAGGGTCTGACGGACATTGCTGGTGAGGTTGTGATGGCTGAGCATCACGCCCTTGGGCGCGCCGGTCGTGCCCGAGGAGTAGGGCAACACCGCGAGATGCGTCATCGGATCGAACTCGACGGGTGCGGCCTCTCCCGCGGCGCTCGCCGCGAGCACCCAGACCTCGTTGGTGAGGTGGAAGTTCGGCCGGTCACCCCACACGGCCTTGACCGCGGGCGCCGTCGCCTCGATGGCGAAGACCGCCTTCGGGCTCGAGTCCGCGAACTGTTCGCCGATCTCGCGCTCGGTGTAGAGGGGGTTCAGCGTGGTGACCGTCCCACCGGCAAACAGCGTTCCGAAAAACACCACGGCCCACTCGGGTGAGTTCGTGGCGACGATCCCCACCCGGTCACCCACTTCGATCCCGGCGTCCTGGAGATGACGGCCGAGCCGGCGGGAAGCCGTGAGGATCTCGGCGAAGGTGTACTCCGCGCGCGACGTGCCGTCGATGAACGCGATCTTGTGTGGATATCGCTGCGCGGTGGCGACGAGGTCCTCAGTCACGGGTTGGACGGGATACGGCGCCAGCGACATGCGCGGCGACGACAAGATCGGTCCGGAAGTCATGCCGTGAGTCTGACACCTGAGCCCGACGACGCGACGGGATGTCGTTGGGTCGGCGTTCGCTGGCCCCCGAGCCACCCATACGGTGGCTGCGGGGCCAGTGAACACGAAGCGCGGGTTACTACGGCGACGCGGCGTCGCGGAAATCCACGTACAACTCGCGGGGCCAGTAGCGCACCACTTCGACGGCGTCGGTCTCGACCAGTTCGGTCCGCACCCGGTCGTAGTCGTAGCAGTTGAGCTCGTACTGGTTGCCCCACGGGTCGACCAGGTCGAACGCCCAGCACAGGTCGAAATCCACGAGATCGGTGACCACCAGCGGTTCGCCGCTCGGACTGTCGATCCCGCACGGCAAGGAGCGGGCGAACGCGATGAAGCTGGACGCGTCGACGCTGAAGGCAACGCCAGTCTGCTGGGCAACCATCGGGTGCCCCTCGCCGGCCTCGAACAGCGCCAGCGTCGTCGTGCCGCCGTCGGCCGAGATCTGAAGCGGCCCACCCTCGAATCCCGTCGCCCAGAAGTCGTACGCGGCGACCGGCTCGAACCCGAGATGCTCCGCGTACCACCGTGCGGCCGCCGCGCGATCCGGCACCCGGATGTGCACGTGATCGAGCCTTCCCATTCGGAAGGCCGGCTGCGTTGGTTCCATGGCGTCAGCCTAGATACGCACGACGGGCGAGCTACCGAGACTCGAGCTTCGCGACCAACTTCGGTGGGGCGACGGTCCGGTAGGCGTCCTCGCAGATCGCCGAGATCTCGTCCCAATCGACGCGGCGGTCGAGGCGCACGCCGATCCATCCGCGGCCGCCCACGTACGGCGGACGGAAGAAACGATCGGAATCGGTCTCGACGAGCTCTTCCTGCGCGCCGAGCGGGGCCGCACACCAGAGATGCGGGAAGTGATGGTCGTGGTGACCGTTTGCCCACAGCATGAGGAACTGCTGCTTGACGAAGAACGCGGGCGCGCCGTGGCTCTGCTTCTCGGTGACGTCCGGCAGCGCAACGCAGATGCCGCGCACTCGCGCTTCGATCGTTGCTGCGTTCATGCGGTCCAACGTACCGCCCGCGAGCTCAGCCGACGGGCTGGGAGGTGGCGGCGATGATCGGCTCGGCACCCACGAATGACCATGGGGTTGATGTCCACCTTCAGTGGCCGGCCGAGCGCGGGTTGGACCTGATGGATCACGTGCGTGTCGGCCATGATGGGCGTGATGCGGACCGCACCCGAGCCTCGATGACGGACCTCATCTCGCCGCTTCCGCCCGTCGCCGACGCCCGGCTGCCGTGGGACGAGACCATGGCCGACCCCATCGGGGCGATCGCCACCGCTCGCGCCGAGCACGGCGACACGTTCGTGATCGAGGGCGCTCGGTCGCCGTTTCTCTTCCTGTTCTCGGCGGTCGGCGTGCGCAGCTTCTATGCCGCGGCCGAAGCCGACGCGAGCAAGGGAATCGCCGACTGGCAGATGTTGCGCCGCAAGCTGCCACCCGAGCTGTTCAGGGATCGGCGCACATTCCCCCACGACCTCTTCGCCCGTGACGACGTGATCACGTACCTCGACGTCGTCCGGTCGGCGATCGACGTTGCGTGCGCCGAGCTCGGCGACGCGGGCACCTTCGACGCCTTTGACTTCACCCGGAGACTCGGGCATCGCATCGGGCTCAGCACCTGGGCCGGACCGTGCGGTACCTCCGCCGAGTTCGATGCGCTGATCGACGCGCTCGACGAACTCGACGGCGCGGCCGCGTTCGTGGACCCCGGTGCGATGGCGGCCGTCGCCGCGTCCGAGTACGCCACCGAGCGCGCCGCACTCGCCACCGCAGAGGAGATCATCGGCCGGGCCGTCGATGTACGCGACGCGGACTCCGACCCGCCCGCCGACCATTTCCAGCGCATCGTGGACACCTGGTCCGATGCGG
>JANPMG010000078.1:0-40221 GCA_031422675.1 Acidimicrobiia bacterium
AGTCATCCGTGCGTGTCGTCGACCCGAAACCCGATCTGCTGTTCCGCCAGTTCGCGCCACTCCGCCTCGTCGCTCGGCGCTTGAAGAGTTCCGCCGTCCCCGCCGCAGCGTGCTTCGACCCGGACGACTTCATGCTCATGAGTTGGTGTCACCCGGACCGGCCTGCGGGCATCTCGTTGTTCAAGCATGTGCGCACCCGCCGCTACCTCAATCTCGATGCCGACGGCAACGCGTATCGGTACGTGACACCGGCGGCCGGCAATCCCAAACGCGCCGGCACCTACGTCCCTCATCGGTCCTGGCGCGAGGCGCTGGAAGACCTCGGCCTCGGGGACAGGATCGGGTGACGGGCCCGGGATGGCGGGCGAGCGATAACCGTGACCGAGGGGCGTAGGATCGCGCTGCTCGAAGCTGCCCAACAACGTCTGGGACGAGAAGTGGCGATCACGCTCATGGAGATGCTGCCCCCATCAGGGTGGGGTGACGTTGCCACCCGCCAACGAGTCGACGCGCTCGAACACGACATGCAGCTTCGCTTCGACGCCGTCGACCGCCGCTTCGACGCCCTCGAAACCAAGTACGACGCCCGCTTCGACGCCGTCGACCGCCGCTTCGACGCCCTCGAGACCAAGTACGACGCCCGCTTCGACGTGGTCGACCGCGGCTTCGGCGCGATGGATCGTCGGTTCGACATGTTCGAGTCCGAGCTTCGGAGCGAGATCCGGGCCGCCTTCGCGGAACTCCGGGCCGATGTTGCCGAACTGCGGGTCAGCACTACGAGGTGGGCGGTCGGCGTGGTCGTTTCCATGACCGGCGTCAGTGCCGCGGTCGTGGGAGTGCTGCTGCGGTTCGGTTAGTGCGGCCCGGCCGGGACCGGGAGTCCGGCGGCGGCTCGAGCCTCCAAGCGGCGGTGGACGACGCCGATGAGCAGCCGGCGGGATGAATGTCAACGCGGTGCGATGACGCGAATCCCGTGGCGGTGGGCCGCTTCGGCGAGCCGAGCGTCATAGGTGATGATTCCCTCGAGGTCGTCACCGAGTTCGAGCGCCGCCGCCAAATGCAGGGCGTCAAGACTTCGGAGCAACTCCGGCTCGAGTTCGGCGGCGCGCTCGTAGGTCGACGTTGCGATCCTCAGCATCGTGATCGAATCGAGCACTGCCCGGGCGCGCTCCATTTGTTCAGGAGCGCCCCGACGGGTCGCTCGTTGGAGCTCCGTGCGGAGGAGATCACTCGACACAATCTGGTCTTCGCGTTCCCCTACCCAACGCACGAGCGCCGCCGATCCACGTTCCGAGACGACGAGCTTCGCCGCGGCCGAGGTATCCAGGTAGTACGCCACTCACCAGCGCTCGTCGGCGCGGAGTTCCTCGACCAGCGTGGACAGATCGCGTGCACCCGAGCTGCGACGGGTCGGCCGTCCCAACTCCGACAGTTTCCGGCGCGGCGGCCGAGCGCAGCCGGCCTCGACCAGATTGCCGAGCGGATCGGAGCCAATCGGAACCAAACGTGCCACGGGACGCCCGCGGTCGGTGATCGTGATCGTCTCGCCCGCCACGACCTCGGCCACCACCGCCGACGCGTTTTGCTTGAGTTCCCGGATCCCGGCCACCTTCATGTTCTACATCATAGCACAATTGTCGAAACTGCTGATTTCAAGTCCGAAGCGTGCGGGCGGCCGTCGCGGGGTATGGATCTCATTGCGACCGAAGTTCCGCCTGCCGCACCGTCGCGGGCGCGGTCGCGAGTCATCGTCTACCGAGGAGCATCACCATGGAGATCGTTCGCAACGACGACGGCACCCTCGTCGTCCCCGTCGAGGCACGCCCCGCAGATGACGCGCCGGCTGGCGAAGCCGCTGAATCCGGCCCGACCACGAAGGTGCTCCACCCCGGTGAGGGTGGCTACGACGAGGCGCTCTCGGAGTGGGACCGGCAACAGAATCCCGACCGTGAGCCCGTGGTCTCCACCGCGGCCGGCCGCGACGAAGCAATGGCGCTCGTGCACACGGTGGCAACGTCACCCGATCACGAAGTGGGCGCGGCGGTCGAGTCCCTCAACGATCCCGAGGCCAGCGGCGAGGCGCTGCGCCACGTGCTCGTCGGCGGCGTCCCCTCCGTCGAAGGTTTCGCGGCGGAGGTGGCCGAGGCCGAAGGTGGCGATCCACTCCCCGCGCACCAGACGACCAAGATCATCGGTGAGGTGCTCGCGGAACTCGACGGCTGACGTCATCGGGGCATCGCCGGTTGTCGGCGTGCCAACCGAGGCCCGGCGCAGCAATCGGGGCGCCGGGAGTACCTTGCGACCCTGACACCGCGTCAGGCCGAGTGCACCGGGGGTCGGAGTGGAACTGCCCAAGATCATCAGCGTCGACGATCACGTCGTGGAACCCGCGCACGTATGGCAGACCTGGTTGCCCGAGAAGTATCGGGAGCGCGGCCCGCACGTCGAGCGCAAGCGCTGGGGCAAGTTCAAGCTCAAGAAGGGCGCGAAATACGAGATGACCGAGGATCCCGACGGCGAATGGGGCGACGCCTGGATCTATGAGGACAAGGTCATCTACGTGCAGAAGAAGTTCGTCGCAATCCCGAAGGCGGCGACGGTTGGTGACGACGTCAGCACGTTCAACAAGACACTGATGACCATGACCGCCACCACCTACGACGACATGCGGCCCGGGTGTTGGGACGCGAAGGAGCGCAAGAAGGACTTCGAGTTGAACTGGGTCGACGGGTCGCTGCCGTTCCCCACGTTCCCGCGGTTCTGTGGGCAGACGTTCCACGAAGCCGATGACCGCGAGCTCGCGCTGGCGTGCGTGCAGGCGTACAACGACTGGATGGTCGAAGAGTGGTGCGACCCGTCGATCGGGATCAACATCCCGCTCTGCATCATCCCGCTGTGGGACCCCGAACTCGCGTCGGCCGAGATCCAGCGCAACGCGGCGCGCGGTGTGCGCGCAGTGTGTTTCTCCGAGCTGCCTACCCGGCTCGACCTGCCGAGTGTGCACAGCGGTCACTGGGACCCGATGCTCGCCGCGTGCAACGACACCGGGACCACGTTGTGCATGCACGTGGGTTCGAGTTCGACGGATCCGTTCTCGTCGCGCGACGCGCCCGCAGGGGTGGGCAGCATGGTGGGGTTCAACAACTCGATGGCGTCGCTCGGCGACTACCTCTTCGGCGGGATCATGCACCGTTATCCGAAGTTGAAGATCGCGTACTCCGAAGGGCAGATCGGATGGTTGCCGTACGCGCTGGAGCGCGCCGACACCGTCTGGGAGGAGCACAACGCGTGGCAGAACTCGAAGCGCTTGTGCCCCGAGCCGCCGTCCACCTATTACTACGACCGCGTCTTCGGCTGCTTCACCTGGGACCACCACGGCGTGAAGTCGCTCGACGAAGTAGGTGAGAACAACATCTGTTTCGAGACCGACTATCCCCACACCGACACCACGTGGCCCAACTCGAAGGAATACTGCGAGAAGATGCTCGAGCCGGTGAAGAGCGACGAACAGCGCTACAAGATCCTGCGCGGCAACGCGATCCGCATGTTGGAACTCGACCGCGTCTGAGGTCGCACTCAGGTCAGGTCAGGCCGGGCGCGGGTAGGCGGCGGCCAGATTCGCGAGCACGGCGAGGCAATCGCGAGCGCATTCGTCGATGATCTCGGCGACCGGACGTACCGCGTCGATCCGTCCGGCCACCTGACCGCAGAGTGCGAGCGCGGCTTCCATGTCCCCGCCGAAGTAAAGGTCGTGATGGTTCGCCATCTCCACCATCGCGTTGCGCGTCGTGTCGAACTCGAGGCCACTCGTGCGGTCGGTTCGCAACGCGCGCAGCGCCGGACTCGCGTGCTGATTCAGGAACACGGTGTCGGTCTCGGCCGCGTCGACGATCGCCTGTTTCCAGTTCTCGTGAATCGGTGACTCCGTGGCCGAGACCATCCGGGTCCCGAGCTGGATCCCCTCGGCACCGAGCGCAAGGGCCGCGGCCATGGTGGGCCCGTCGAGGAATCCACCGGCCGCGATGACCGGGAGGTCGATCTGGGAGACGACCAGTGGAAGCAGCACCATCGACGCGACCGGACGCGGGTTCTTGAACCCACCACCTTCACCGCCCTCCACGATCAGCCCGTCGACTCCGGCGTCGGCCGCCTTGTGTGCCGCACGCAACGTGGGCACCACGTGGAACACCGTGAGGCCCGCGTCCTTCAGCTGCGCGGTGTAGCGGGTCGGACTCCCGGCCGACGTGGTGACGAACCGCACGCCCTGATCCACGACGAAATCGACGATGCTCGCGTCCCGCACGAACGCCTGCGCGATGTTGACGCCGAAGGGCTGGTCCGTGAGATCACGCATCTTTCGGATCTCGTCGCGCACTGCGCTCAGCTCACCCGAACTCGTCTCGATGATGCCCATCGCGCCGGCCTCGGAGACTGCCGACGCGAGCTGCGCCCGGGCGATCCAACCCATCGGCGCCTGCACGATCGGGATGGCGACGCCGAGGAGTTCGGTGACCCGGTTCGAGAACATGAGCGAGTCTCGCGCCCGCCACCCCGAGCCCCACAAACCCGACATAAGTGTGCTCAGCCGGGGCGGGTGGGCGGCCGATAGCGCCGTATGAACAAACGCCCGCGTCCGCTCGTCCGCCGAGCACCACTCCTGGCCCTGCTCCTCGGCGCGCTCGTGGGCGCCGGTGTGGTCACCCCGGCCGCGACGGCGGCGTCCCGCAGCTCGGAGCCGGTGTTCGTATCGCCGACCGGATCCGGCCCGCAACGCGGCACGCGTGCCGCACCGTTCCGCAGCGTCGCCGCGGCACAAGCCGCGGTGCGAGCGCGCCTGGGTCACATGAGCACCGATATTCGGGTGGTCCTCGCCGACGGTCGGTACGCCCTACGCGCACCCCTGCGCTTTACCGCCGCCGATTCGGGTCGGAACGGCCATCGGGTGATCTACGAAGCCGCGGTCGGGGCCCATCCCGTGTTGAGCGGCGGCCTTCCGATCACCGGTTGGAAGCCGTCGAGCGCGCGCCCCGGCGTCTGGGTTGCGCCGGTCCCGCGAGACCTCGAGACGCGCCAGCTCTACGTCGACGGGCGGCGCGCGCCCGTCGCATCCGGTACCGCGCCCGTTGCTCTGACCCAGACCGCAACGGGGTACACCGCAGGCACGGCGGCGATGGCCGGGTGGCGGAACCCGTCGGAGATCGAGATGGTCTATGACCGCGGGCCATCCAACTGGACCCAGAGCCGCTGCCGAGTCCGCGACATCCGCGCCACCACCATCACGATGGTGCAACCGTGTTGGGACAACACCAGCCGCCGGTCCGATGCGCCGCGCAGCGTGCTCGCACGATCACGGTTCGATCAGTCGTTGCAGGTGACGCCCGTCGTCACGAACGCATTCGAGCTCCTCGACCAACCCGGTGAGTGGTACCTCGACGGTTCCGAGCATCGGCTCTACCTGATCCCCAACGCGGGCCAGGACATCACGCGCGCGGAGGTGATCGCGCCGCGGTTGGAAACGCTCATCGACGGCGCGGGCACCGCCGGCGCTCCGGTCCATGACATCTCCTTTCGGGGTCTCACGTTCTCGCACGCCACGTGGCTCGACCCGAGCGGACCGAGCGGCTACTCCGATTTCCAGACCGCGCAGATCCTCACCGGACCGGGCGCGTACCGGCGGGGCGGCGACTGTTCCAAGGGGCAGAGCTGCTTCTACAGCACGCTGACCCAGGTGCCCGCCAACGTCCGGTTCCGCCACGACCGCAACATCACCGTGACCAATGGTCGCTTCGTTCATCTCGGCGCCACCGGCCTCGGGTTCGGAGCCGGCAGCCGCGGCGCGCAGGTGACCGGCAACGAGTTCACCGACACGTCGTGTGCGGGGATCGCCGTCGGCCGCTTCGACAATCCGCAGGCGCCGAAATCTGCCCGCACCACCGGCACGATCGTGCGGAACAACTGGGTCCACGACGTGGCCGTCGAGTACCAGAGTTGTCCCGGTGTGAGCGTCGGATACGCGCAGAACCTTCGCGTGGACCACAACCAGGTGAACGACCTCCCGTACTCCGGCATCACGACCGGTTGGGGTGGGTGGCGAGAGCGGCTCGGCGATCTCGCCCCGGTGCCGAACTACTCGCACGACAACGCCGTCACGAACAATCTCGTGTTCGACTACATGCAGGTGATGGCCGACGGCGGCGGCATCTACACCAACGGCGTCGAGGGCACGACGCTTCGCGACGGCCAACTCATCGCCGGCAACGTGGTTCTGCACCAACCCAACCTGAGCTGGGCGATCTACACCGACAACGGCAGTCAGAACGTGACGATCCGCGGGAACGTCGTGTTCGACGTCCTCCTGTTCCCCGGTGCCGCGGCAGTCTTTCCCGGGGTCGCGCCGCAGTTCTCGTTCGGCGGTTGCAGCAGCGGTCCGGTCGCGTATTCGGGCAACTGGTCGATCCAACCGGACCCGAGGCAGGGGCTCCTGGGTCCGTTGCCCACGTGTGGAGGGCATCCGCTGGTCGGTGTCACGTCGACGGACAATCACGTGATCGCGTCGCTCGCCGAGGTCCCGACGAATGTGTTGGACGGGGCCGGCGTGTCGAGCGGAACCCGGACCCGGCTCGCGCCCACGCCGCGACCGACCAACCTGCCGGCATTCGAATCGCTGTGAGTCGGAGAGTCGACGAGCCGCGCTCAGCCGCGCAGGCGCGGCCACGCGCTGGACAGCGTGGTGGCGTAGTCATAGACCGACCAACCGACTGCCCGAGTCTCCTTGGCCGCGGCGACAAGCTGCGCGTATTCCTGCGGCTGGGCTCGGTCGCCGATGCCGCCGATCACGTGGACTTTGGCGTTCGGCTGCTCGAGGTTGGCCCGCACCCGCTTCGTGTTCTCCTGCGCGTACCGGAACGGGTCCTTCCACCCCGACGACGCCGACCGGTTCGTCCAGTAGCTCATCGGTAGCCACACGTCGAAGTCGTCTCGCAGCTCCTGCCACGGGAAGTCCGGCCAGTACGCGCGGTTCACGTCCTCGATCAGCACCGGCTCCAACACGATCGCGCCCAGCGGAACCCGGGTGACGATCTTGCGGGTTCGCTGCGCGAGATCGATCAGCGCGCGATTGCGCTCAGCCGTGTCGGGTACGTCGTTCGTCCATTCGATGTCCAGCGCGATGCCGTCGAACCGCTGCCCGCCACTGCGGAACCGATTCAACGCCCGGACGTACCGAAGATCGCGGTCCACATCGGCGAAGTGCGGCAGGTACCAGGCCACCACCTTGACTCCCTGCCGGTGGGCGCGACGAAGAAACGCACCGACGAGATCACGGTCCGCGATATCGCCGTCGGAGCGGGTGTCGTCCTGCGCAGCCTGGAGGTAGATGGTCTTCACGCCCAGCCGAGCCATGTCGTCCACGGACTCCACCGTGAGCGCCGGAGCCGCATCCGGCGACGACTGGAACTTCGGTCCGTAGTCGTACACGTCGACCCAGGTTCCGAGGCCGGCGAACGCTCCCACGCGCGTCGCCGTGGACGCCGCCGCCGCAGGCCGCGGTCTGCTCTCGTTGCCGCAACCGGACGCCAGCACGGCGAGCGCCACCGCAACCGCTCCGGCAATCGCCCCGTGCCGGACCCGGCGTGCACCTCGAAACATCCGCATCGGCCCAGGTTCGCGCACCCACGGCTGCGAACCCACGCGCAGAACGCAAGCCCAGGCTTGCGCTTCTGGCACGAGTTGCGGGAAAAGGAGTGGGGCCCGCGGTAGCGTGCCCGGCATGGCCAGACTGGATCTGGGTCTGGCTTTGCGACAAGCACAAGCGGCGCCGGAGACCGTTCCCGACATCGTGACGCGAGTCGCACGGCCGATCGGTGCAACCGATGTCACCGTCTACTTGGCGGACTTCGCGCAAACCACCCTGCAACCCATACCCGATCGGGCTGCGCACGCGCAGGTCCCCGAACCCGAAGCAGTGATCGGCACCATGGCGGGTCGAGCCTTCGTCACGAACACGGTCACCACTTCCGAACGGCCGGAAGGAACGCGGGTCTGGGCCCCGATCACGGAAGGATCCGACCGAACGGGTGTGCTGGCGATGACCGTCGCCGATTGGGACGACGAACTCACCGAGTCTTGTGTCGAACTCGGACTGCTCGCCGGGTATCTCATCGCCACGCAGGCGCGCACCACCGACCTGTACAACCTCCATCGCCGGCGACACTCCATGTCACTCGCGGCCAGCATGCAATGGGACTTGCTTCCGCCCCTCGTCCTCAAGACCCCGAGCGTTTGTGTGGCGGGCATCTTGGAGCCGGCCTACAACGTGGGCGGCGACTACTTCGACTACGCGTTGAACAACGGCATCCTCAACTTTGCCCTCATCGATGTCATCGGTCATGGCCTTGCCTCCGCGATGATTTCGGCCCTCGCCGCCGGCTGTTACCGACACGATCGGCGCGAAGGACGGCCGCTGGCCGAGATCCATTCCCATCTCGACGAGGTCCTCGAACTCAACTGGCCAACGACTGCCTTCGCCACTGGGCAGCTCGCCCAGCTCGACATCGTGACCGGAGAGCTCACCTGGACCAACGCCGGGCACCCACTCCCGATCCTGATCCGAGGCGGACGCGTGATCGGCGAGTTGCAGTGCCGACCGACGGTTCCGTGGGGTGTGGGGACGGCCGTCGGCGGGGACTTCGAGATCATGGTCGCCACCGAGTCGCTCGAGGCTGGCGACAGCATCCTGTTCTACACCGATGGCGTCACCGAGGCCCACCGACCCGGCGGGGAGATGTTCGGAGTGGAACGTCTCCAAGATCTCGCCAATCGTCATGCGTCCGACCAACTCGCCGCCGACGAGATGGTGCGCGCCATCGTGCGATCAGTGCTCGACCACAAGGTGGACGAGCTGGCCGACGACGCCACGCTGCTCCTCGTGCAATGGCGCGGGCCTCCCTCCGGATGAACGGGCCGGTCGACGGTTTCGCGCCCCCCGTCGACCGAACCCACGCGCAAAACGCAAGCCCTGGCTTGCGTATCTCGCACGAGTTGCGGGGAAGGGGTGGGGGTTACGGGTCGAGGAGGGTGGCGGCGATGCGGTCTTCGAGGGCGCGGTCGTCCCACCAGGAGATCTGCTGCTGCTTGGCCCGGCGGAAGTAGAGCTGGATGTCGTATTCGAGGGTGAAGCCGACGCCACCGTGGACCTGCTCACCCATTGCGGTCACGTCGCGGTAGGTCCGGCCGGCGAAGAGTTTTGCCATCGGCGCGAGTTGTTCGATCGATCGCCCTTCGGCCGCCGCCCACGCCGCCTCGTGCACCAGGATCTCGCCGCCCTCGACTGCGGCCGACGCGTCGGCGAGGTAGTGCGAGATCGCCTGGAATGCACCGAGCGGCTTGTCGAACTGCTCGCGATCCTTCGCGTACTGGATAGTGAGATCGAGCGCGGCGCGCGCACCGCCGATGGCGTGCGCGGCGAGGAACACCGCGCCGTCGAGCACCGTGTCGTTCCATGTGGCCCAGCCGGTGCCGGGCGCGCCGATCCGATCCGCCGCACCCACGCGCACGCCCGCCAGCGTGACCGCGTACTGGTTCTCGGACGCCAGGGTGAACTGTTGGGCACAGGTCATGCCCGCCGCGTTGGGGTCCACCACGAAGAGGTCGACGGCATCGTCGGCCTCACCGGTGCGGGCCAGCACGACGATGCGCGACGCCGAACTCGCGAACGGTACGTGCCACTTCTCGCCGTCGAGGCAGAAGCCGTCACCGTCGGGCGTAGCGGTGGTGCGCACACTTCGGGGACCGAAACCGCCGCTCGGCTCCAACCACGCGGTCGAGAAGATCTGCGCGCCAGTCACGATGTTCGGGAGGTACTCGTCGCGTTGCGCTTCGGAACCGGACCGCAGCAGGCAGCCGGCGCCGATGACTGCGCTCACGAAGTGCGGCGACGACACGAGCGCGCGACCGAACTCCTCGTAGACCACGCAGCCCTCGAGCGCGCCCATCCCCGACCCGCCGTATTCGGTCGGCAGCATCAGGCCGATGAGATCGAGTTCGCCGAGTTGGCGCCACAGATCGGTGGAGTACCCCACCGGATCGTCCTCCAGCGCGCGCACTGTCTCGAACGAAGACGACGCCGCACACAGACCCCGCACCATCTCGCGCAGCATGTCTTGTTCCGAGGTGAAATCGAGTTCCATCTAGGTTCCTTCTCGAGGGCGGCGGAGGGTCCGCGCGCCGGTGCAGTTCACGGTTGCCATCGGTCGCCGCGGCGGTTCCATGGGTTGTCGGCGGCGTCGACCGGCAGTGCAACCCGGACCGTGCAGTGCGTCGCCACTGCGTCGCCCACGCTGAGCGTCACCGCCAGTTCGGCCCAACCGCAGCCGGTGGTGTCGGTCTCGACCGCCTCGACCGTCGCGCGCATCACCATCGTGTCGCCGGGGAACACCGAGCCCGCCATCCGGAACTTCATCCGACCCAGCCGTCCGGTGGGGCCGGTCCAATCGGTCACGTACCGCTCGAACCACGCCGCCTGGTTGGGCGTGTTCATGAAGATGTCCTGGGTGCCGTTGCGGTTCACGGCGAAGTCGTGGTCGTGATGCATCGGGCGCCAGTCACGCGCGGCGAGCGCGCCGAGCACGATCGTTGTCGCGCTGACGTCGTAGACGAGGTCGGGCAACGTGTCGCCCGCCTGCACTGCGTCGAGGGTGCGGCGCGTCATGCCGTCACCTCGTCCCGGCGATACCCGAACCCGGTATAGGACTCCACGCCGACGAGATCGTTGCGCGCGTTGAGATACTCCACGTCGATCACCCAGAACCGGCCGGTGCCGAGCTTGGTGGTCTTCGGCTCGCTCACCGATCGCAGGATCTGGCGGGTCCGCAGCCGGTCGCCCATGCGCACCGGTTCGTGGAACACGATCGTGTTGTCGCTCATCACCGCTTCGGGCAGCCCGAAGATCTCCTTCAGGTCGAAGTGCACCTGCAACGGCAGCGGCTGCTCGTCCCGCCCCGGACTCCAGTGGTGCGGACGGAACCAGACCGACAGCATGGTGGGCGGCGCGACCTGCCCGCCTGTGAGCTCATCGGCGACGGCATCGTCCCAGAACAGCGGGTTGGCGTTCTCCACCGATGCGCACGTGGTCCACACGTACCCACGCTCGACGGGAAATTCGCCGGTCTCCTCGTACGCCACCACGCCGATCATCGCATTCACCCGGGCGACGTCGTTCATGCCACTGCTCCTTCGTCCGCCAGCGCGACGATCTCGGCCGGCGAGAAGCCGGCCGTTCGGAGCACCGCCTCGGTGTCGGTGAATCCCGGTTCCCGGACCAACGGCGTCGGCTGCGCACGATTCGCACCCGCCAGCGTCCACCCGACCTGCTCGAACTCGGCCGCGTGGGCGCGGGCCGCGCGCACGAACACGCTGCGGGCGCGGAAGTGTTCGTCGGCCACCACCTCGGGCACCGTTGCGACCTCGGAGACGCACGTGTCCGCCGGACCGAGCTCGGCCACCCACTCGGTGCGTGATCGCGTGGCGAACACGGCGCGAAAATCGGCCCGGATCTGGTCCTGCACCGCATCGTCGTTCTGGTGTTCGATCCACTGCTCACATCCGAGCGCGCGGCACAGGTTCGCGAAGAAGTGCGGTTCGATCGCACCGACTGCGAGCCATGCGTGGTCGGCGCAGCGGTAGACGTCGTAACACGCGTACCGGCCGGTGAGCAGACTGTGGCGCGGTCCCGGCACGTCGCCGGTGGCGAGGTACTCGTCCACGTTCAACGACATCAGCGCGACGACGCCGTCGGCGATCGACACGTCGAGTACGGCACCCTCGCCGGTGGCGCCGCGCGCCACGAGCGCGGCCAGGATTGCGATGACGGCCTGCATCCCACCCCCGGCACTGTCGGCGACGGTCGCGCCGGGCAAGGCCGGTCCACCCTCGCCATCCCGACCGCTGCAATCGAGATACCCGCCGACCGCGAGGTAGTTGAGGTCGTGACCGGCCCACTGCGAGCGGGGTCCGGTCTGGCCGTAGCCGCTGGTGGAGCAATAGATGGCGGCGGGATTGCGCGCGTGCACCGCTTCGGGTCCGATCCCCAATCGGTCCACCACGCCGGGTCGAAAACTCTCGATGACGACGTCGGACGCGTCGGCGAGTCGCAGAAACGTCTCGACACCGGCGGGCACCTTGAGATCCACGAGCACACGCTCCATTGCGCGATGACCGGCATACGCGTAGAAGGGCGGCGTGATCTGCGCGCGACCGTGCTTCGGCGGCGGCCCCACCTTCACCACGCGCGCGCCGTAGTCGGCCAGCCAGCGCGACGTGCGGGCGGCCGGGCCCACGCTTGCGAGATCAAGCACGGTGATGCCGTCGAGCATCGGGCGCGCCGTCATCTGCTCACCATCATCCGTCCGTTCGTGCGCGTCGAGATACGAAGTCCATCGGCCGACGATCAGAAATTCTTCGGCAGGCCCAGACCGCGCCGCGCGATCACGTTCTTCTGGATCTCCGACGATCCCCCACCAATCGTGTCGATCACGGTGTACCGGTACGTGGACTCGGCCCGACCGGCCATCGGCGCCGCGCCGGTCTTCACCCGGAGCGCGCCACCCGGCCCGGCGATGTCCATCGACGCGTTGGCGAGCCGGCGCGAGAACTCAGTGGCGAACAGCTTGTACTGGGACGACGCGACCGTCGGCGGCGGCGTCCCCGGCGTCTGCTCGGCCTTCATGGACTCGGCCACCACCCGCAGTCCGAGCACCCGAGCAACCTCGGCGTCGGTGGCAAGGCGAGCGATCTCGCGACGGGTGACCGGGTCCTCGCGCAGTGGTTCGCCGTCGCGCTCGGCGGTGCGCACGTAGTCACAGAGGAGATCGAATCGTTGCTTGATCGGCGAGAACGTGAACATGGTGAACCGCTCGAGATCCAACGCCTGCGAGATGTACTGGAAGCCACGGTTGACTTCGCCCACCACGTAATCATCGGGCACGAAGACGTCTTCGATGAAGACCTCGTTGGTGCGCTCGTCGCCCATCGGCGCGCCGCCCATCGTCTTGATGGCGTTGATGGTGACGCCGGGCTGATCGAGCGGGACGAGCATCAGCGTGATGCCGCGGTGCTTGTCCGCCGGATCGGTGCGGGTCCCGAGCCAATACCACTCCGCGAAGTGGGCCGAAGTGGTCCAGGTCTTCTGGCCGTTGAGCAACCAACCGGTCACGCCGTCCCGCTCGGTGCGCTCGGCCTTGAGCCGCATCGACGCGGCATCGGACCCGGCGTTCGGCTCGCTGTAGCCCACCGCGAACTCCACCTCGTTGCGCAGGATCATGGGCAGGAACTTCTCCTTGAGGAAGTCGTTCCCGTGCGCGATGAGCGTCTTGCCGATGATGCCGACGCCCTTGCCGATCTGCGGTCCGCCGCGGCCGGCGAGCCGCTCGTTGAGCAGGTACTCATAGATCCCCTCGCCCGCGGAACCGCCGTAGGTCTCGGGCCAGGTGAGCCCCAGCCACCCCTTCGCGCCGAGCTCGGCCATGAACGCCCGGCGCTTCGGTGTGTCGACGATCTGAGCCATGTTCTCCCGGGTGAGATCGAACACATCCGGGTCGTCGTGGGCGTCCAGGAAGGCATCCACTTCGGCTGCGAACGCCTGTTGTTCCGGGGAGAACTCGAAGTCCATGTTTCGTCCTCTGGAGCGGCCGGCGGCGGCCGGTCGGGAAATCTGACGGGTCGTCAGATCCTAGGCCGACGAGCGTTCACGGGAGTCAAGAGGGCGAGCGGACACGCAGACGACCCGCCAACTGGCTTCCGCTCGCCCGTGGCCCGAGCGGCCCGGCCCGAAGGGCCGAGAGCGGGAGTTACGTGATGACGCCGCGCTCGCGGAGGTCGGCGATCGCGTCGGCGTCGAGGCCGAGTTCATCGGCGAGGAGAGTCTCGGTGTGTTCGCCGACCCAGGGCACACGCGTCTCGGGACCCTCGGCCATCTTCGACAGCTTCACCGGGTTCCCGGGCACGAGCACCGGCTCGGCCACGCCGTCCGTACGCGGCACCTCGACGAGCATGTTGCGCGCCGCCACGTGAGGATCGGCGATCACATCCGGTGCCCGCTGGCTCGGCCCGGCGGCGATCCCCGCGGCGGTGAGTTCATGCGCGGCCTCCAACTTGGTGCGTTGTGACGCCCACGCGTCGATCGCGGGCCTGATCACGGTCTCGAGATTGGGGCCCCAACCGGCTCGCGTCGCGAACCGTGGGTCGTCCACCCATTCAGGATGGCCGACGAGTTCGGCGACGCGCGCAAACTGCGGTTCGCGCACGATCTGGGCCACCACGTACCCGTCCGACGCGCGGAAACCTTCGCAGATCACTTGGAGCCCCTTGTCCGGTTCCGGACGCACACCCATCGACCAGAAGTTCGTGACCACATCGGTCATCGCGACGGTGGCATCCAACATCGCGATGTCCACGTACTGGCCTTCACCCGTGTGGTCGCGGTGACGCAGCGCGGCGAGGATCCCGATCACGCCGAACAGTGCGGAACTGATGTCGCCGAGTGCGCCGACGGGGATCGTGACCGGCGGACCGTCGGGAGTCTTCCAGTCGTAGATCCCGGACATCGCCTCCACGATCGATGCGTAGGCCGGCCAATCCCGATACGGCGAGCCACCGGTGTTTCCGAAACCCGAGATCGACGCATAGATCGCGCGCGGATGGAGCGGCGCGATCACGTCGTAACCGAGACCCATACGATCCATGGTTCCGGCCTTGAAGTTCTCTGCGATCACGTCGAAGCGCGGGACGAGCGCGAGGAACAGGTCCCGACCTTCGGCGGACTTGAGGTCGAGTCCGAGGCTGCGCTTGTCCAGATTATTGCGGAGGTAGGTGGCACCGACGGTCCGGCCATCGGGGTCGGTCATCGCCGGCGCCGAGCCGCGTCCGGACTCCCCATGCACCGGATGCTCGACCTTCACCACTTCCGCGCCGAGGCGCGCCAACAGCTGCGTGGCGTAGGGCAGCGCCTGCATCTGTTCGGCCGTGAGGATACGTACACCGTCGAGCGGCTTGCCGTACTTCGTTGCCGCGTCGTTGGCGACGTCACCGAGCTTCATGGTCGGCGACTCTAGGCTCGCCCCTAGTATCCGCTCCCTGTGGGAGACCGAGCCGAAACACCCGGGTCCGACCGCCGATCGGGGCGCGGAAGAGGGATCGTCAGCATCGCCGGGTACGTGCCGTTCCGCCGGCTTGATCGCACGGAGATCACCACCACGTTCGGCAGCGGCGGCGGGAAAGGTACGCGCACGGTTGCGTCCTACGACCAGGACACGACGACGATGGGAGTCGAGGCGGCGCGCGCGGCCGTCCGCCGCGCGGGTGCGCCATCGATTGATTCGCTGTACTTCGCGACTGCGGACCCGGCGTACCTGGACAAGACGAATGCCACTGCGATCCATGCTGCGCTGCGTCTGGATCGCAGCGGCATCGCACTCGACGTCGGCGGCGCCGTCCGTTCCGGCGTCGGCTCGTTGCGGCTCGCGCTCGAGGGCACCGGTTCGGTGCTCGCGGTCAGCGCCGACATTCGGACTGGGCTGCCCACCAGCCCGGACGAAGCGGCCGGTGGCGACGCGGCCGCGGCCGTCCTCGTCGGCGACGAGACCGCCGGCCCCGTGATCGCGGAGTATCTCGGAGCGGGCGCGGCCACCGACGAGTTCATCGACCGCTGGCGTACGCCCGGCGAGCGTCGGTCGAAGGTCTGGGAAGAACGGTTCGGTGAGACCAAGTACGTGCCGCTCGGAATGCAGGCCTGGGAATCTGGATTGAAGGCCGCAGCACTCGAACCCGCCGCCGTCACCCACGTGATCGTCAGCGGCACTCACACGCGTGCCGTGAATGCGTTCACGAAACACCTCGGCCTCGCGGCGGGCGTCTTGGTCGACAATCTCGCGGCCACCGTCGGGAACCCGGGCACCGCGCAGGCCGGCTTGCTTCTCGCCGCCACCATCGAGACTGCGGCGGCCGGTGACGTGATCGCGCTCGTGTCGCTCGCCGATGGCGCCGATGTGCTGCTCTTTGGCGTCACCGATGCCGTCGACGGCTACCGAGCCACGCGATCGGTCGCCGACCAGATCGCCGCCGGCGCACCGCTGCCCTACGGGAAGTTCCTCTCGTGGCGCGGCATGGTGACCGTGGAGCCACCCCGCCGTCCGGAACCGGCGCGGGTCTCGGCCTCGGCCGCGGGGCGTTCCGAAGATTGGAAGTACGGGTTCGTCGGCTCCCGCGACCGATCGACGGGAGCGCTGCACCTCCCGCCGGCACGTGTCTCAGCCGGGGGCGCGTTGGACGACATGGAGCCGGCCCCGATGGCTGATGTCGCCGGCACCATCGTGACGTTCACCATCGACAAGTTGGCGTACTCGCCGAGCCCACCGGTCGTGTTCGCCGTCGTGGACTTCGACGGTGGCGGCCGCTTTCCGATGGAGTTGACCGACGTGGACGCCGCCGCCGTGCGCATCGGCGACCGGGTGGAGATGACCTTCCGGCGCCTGTTCACCGCGGACGGTATTCACGACTACTTCTGGAAGGCACGTCCGGTCCGGAGTGCGCCCGCCACCGCCGAGGAGAGCTAGATGGGGTCGCACGGGATCAAGGATCGGGTTGCGATCGTCGGTATGGGCTGCACCGTGTTCGGCGAGCGTTTCGACACCGGACTCGACGACCTGATCGTCGACGCGTCGAACCAAGCCTTCGCTGCCGCGGGCACAGACAAGGACGCGGTCGACGCGTACTGGTTCGGCACGGCGCAGAGCGGGATGAGCGGCATCACCCTGGCCCGGCCGTTGCAGCTCCAGAACAAGCCGGTGACCCGGGTCGAGAACTACTGCGCGACCGGTTCGGAGGCGTTGCGCCAGGCTGCGTACGCGGTGGCATCGGGCGCGTACGACGTCGCCATGGCCGTGGGCGCAGAGAAGGTGAAGGACAGCGGTTACGCGGGTCTGAACGCGTTCCCGATCCCGAGCGACGGCACCGGTCGCACCCTGACCGCCGCCGCGATGTTCAGCATGGTCGCACCTGCGTACGCGCAGAAGTACGGCGTCGACGAGGACGAGTTGAAGCGCGTGCTCGCGCGCATTGCGTGGAAGAACCATGCGAACGGCGCCAAGAACCCGCGCGCCCAGTTCCGGCGCGAGATGAGCATGGAGAAGATCTGCGCGTCGCCGCGTGTGGCGGGCGCGCTCGGCATCCTCGACTGCGCGGGGGTGGCCGATGGCGCGGCGGCGGCGATCGTCGTCCGGGCCGAGGACGCGCATCGGTACACCGATCGGCCGCTGTACGTGAAGGCCCTTTCCTTTGTGGCCGGTAACGGCTCGGGCCTCACCGATCCCAACTACGACTACACGCACTTCCCCGAAGTGGAAGCGAGTGTGCAGGATGCGTACGCGCAGGCCGGCATCACCGATCCACGTCGCGAGTTGGCCCTGGCCGAAGTCCACGATTGCTTCACCCCCACCGAGCTCGTGCTCATGGAGGACCTCGGCTTCTCGGCGCGCGGCACGGCGTGGAGGGACATCCAGGCCGGCGCGTTCGATCTCGACGGCGACCTGCCCGTGAACTCCGACGGTGGGTTGAAGAGCTTCGGCCATCCCGTGGGCGCGTCCGGTCTCCGGATGATGTTCGAGTGCTGGCTCCAGCTTCGCGGTGAAGCTCCCGACGCGCGCCGCATCGGGAACGACCGCGGCCTCGCGTTGACCCACAACCTCGGTGGCTACCCCGGTGAGATGGTGTCGTTCGTCTCGATCGTCGGCCGCGAGCTCGCCTGAGATCGTGCTGCATCGTCGTCACGGCCTGCCCGACGGGTGGGAAGCAATCGCAGCCAGGATCGGGTGGTGGCATTCGTTCACGGCTGATGAGCAGGCGCGACTCGCGGAGATCACCGATTGGCTGCTGCGCCACAAGCACTGGGAAGCGGCGCAGAACTTCGCACTCACCGACGCGATCACCGTGACCGTCGCCGTCCAGGCCGCCATGCTCGTCCTCGGGCTGGACCCCGCCGACCTGCGCGAGGTCAGCGCGATCATCGTGTACCCGACGGCGATGCAGTCGCGCGGGGTCACCGCGGGCCCGATCCCGGGCACCGAAAGCGACGGCGTAATTCCGATCCTCGGTGAGGCGCACGGGAGCCGCGGTCCACTCCTGCTCGCGTGGGACGAGACCGAGGCGGCAGCCCGTCATCCCGGGCACGGCCACAACGTGGTGTTCCACGAGTTCGCCCACAAGCTCGACATGCTCTACGACGACATCGCGGACGGCGCCCCTCACCTCGGCGGTCGGGTCGAGCCCGCCCGCTGGATGGCGGTATGCACCGAGGCGTTCGACGCGCTCCAGGCCGGGCGTCACCGCCCGCCGCTCCAGCCGTACGGCGCCACCGATCCGGCCGAGTTCTTCGCGGTGGCCACGGAGGCGTTCTTCGACGTTCCCGGATCTCTCGTGCATCACGAGCCCGCCCTCTACGACATCCTCGGGGCCTACTACCAGCAGGATCCCGCCGCCCGGCCGCATCCTCCCGGAGCCGGCTGAGCAGAGCGCCGCTTCGGGTGACCGTAGAATTCACGGTCCCATGCCTCCGATCCCGATTCCCGCCACGCTCATGAACCCCCGCGTCCGGCGGTTGGTCGCCCGCTACGCGAAGCGCGCCGCGACGTTGTTGCGTGATCCGGCTGCGCTCGATCAGCTGGCGAAGGACTCGCGCCGCAAAGTGGCCGGCACGTCGAACTCGCGGGTCCGCGAACTCGCCGATCAGGTGAAGCAACTCGGTCGCCTCATCCGCGCCTACGCCAACGGTTCGTATCGGGAGATCAGCGCCGCCAACATCGGTCTCGTCGTCGCCGGCATCCTGTATTTCGTCACCCCGCTCGACCTCGTGCCGGACGCGATCCCCGGCGCCGGACTCATCGACGATGCGAGCGTGATCGCGTTCGTCCTGGCCCGCCTCGAAGGTGAGCTCGCCCGCTTCACCGCATGGGAGCGGGCCGACGCGATCACGATCGAGTGACGCGGCCCACACGGGTCGACTGCGCCCGATCGCGCATGCCACGCTGACCGACACATGCGAGTCCTCGTCTGCATCAAACGCGTCCCCGCACCCGGTGCCAGGATCAACGTCACCGCCGATGGTCTCGCCGTTGACACCACCAACCTCGGCTTCACGATGAGCCCGCACGAGGAGTGCGCGCTCGAAGCGGGCCTGGGGCTGGTGGAAGCGGCGGGGGGGTCAGTGACCGCGCTCACCGTCGGGCCGGACGAGGCCGAAGAACAGCTCCGGTACGCGGCGTCACTCGGTGTCCACTCCATGGTGCTCGTCCCGACCGACGGCGGGGACTGGGATCCGCAACGCACCGCCCGGGCCATCACCCACACGATCGGCGAACTCGAAGCGGCCGGCGAGGAGCCGTTCGACCTCGTCATCTTCGGGAACGAATCGGCGGATGCCGGTGGCTTCCAGGTGGGAGTGCGCGTCGCCCGCGCGCTGGCCCGACCGATGATCACCGGCATCAAGGGTCTCGAGGTGACCGACACCACGGCGCGCGTCCGGCGCGAGATCGACGGCGTGCAGGAGGTCTACGAGCTGCCACTTCCCGCCGTGCTGGGAGTCAAGGAGGGTCTCAACCTCCCGAGATACCCCACCATGAAGGGCCGCCTCGCGTCACGCAAGGCGGCAGTCGAGTCCACCGTCGTCACGAGCGCGCCCGGCGGTCAAGCGATGATGGCGCTCCTCACTCCCCCCGAAGCCGAGTCGCACCTCGTCGTGCTCGGCGAAGGTGCGGCGGCGGCGGCCGCGGTGGTGGACGTGCTCGCCGAACGGGGGTTGCTGTGATCGTGCTGGTGCTCGCGGAGCACGATCGCGGAACGCTCGTTCCTGCCGCGCTCGAAGCGCTGACGTTCGGACGCGGGCTCGCCGCATCGATGGGCGCCGAGGTGCATGCGGTCACGATCGGATCGGTGGCCGACGCGCTCGCGGACGAACTCGGTGCGTACGGTGCGACCACGGTGCACCAAGCCCGCCACGAGTGGCTCACCGACTACGGCCCGGACCTCTGGGCCGACGCGGTGACCACATTGGTCGAATCCATCGCACCCCATGCGGTGCTGGCCTGCGGAACGGATCGGGGCAACGAGGTCCTGGCGCAACTCGCGGCCCGACTCGATGCGCCGTTCGTCGCCAACGTGTTACCCGATGACCTCGTTGCGACGGGCGACCCGGACGCGCCGTGGGAACTCACGCGCGTCCGCTGGGGTGGCTCCCTCTACGAACGAACCGCGCTGACCGCCGCAGTGAAGATCGTTTCCGTCGCGCGGCATGCGGTGGACGCCGAACTCGCGGAACCCACCGATCCCGATGGTGCATCCGTCGTCATCACGCCGGCGCCCTTCACACCCCAGATCGACGAACGCGCCCCGATCACGATGGTGCGGGATCGGGTCGAACGGGAGGCGGGCGTGACCCTGGCCACCGCGGCGGTCGTCGTCGGCGGCGGCCGCGGGGTCGGCAGCGCCGAAGGGTTCGCGCCATTGGAGGACCTCGCAACACTCCTCGGCGGCGTCGTCGGGTGTTCACGAGCCGTCACCAACAACGGCTGGCGCAACCACTCGGATCAGGTGGGCCAGACCGGCACCCGGATCGGCGCCGACCTGTACTTCGCGTGTGGTATCTCCGGCGCGATCCAACATTGGGTGGGCGCGTCGGGCGCGAAGTGCATTCTCGCGATCAACACGGACCGAGGTGCGAACATCGTGACCAAAGCCGACTACGCGGTCATCGGCGATCTCCACGAAGTGGTGCCGGCGATCGCGGCCGAGATACGCGCGCGCCGCTGACCCGTCGCCCGCTCGGAGCCCACCTGCGCGGGACCCGACTCCGAGTCATTCGTACGATTGCACCACCACCCGGGCCAACACGACCGCTCGCACCCGCATGCGAGTGGGCGGCCCAGCGCCGAGTTGGGTGGCGGCCCGAACGATCGCGGCGCGCACCAGCCGGCCGATGCCGGGCCGCGTGGACATCCACACCACCGCTTGCGCGGCCTTCGGTAGGTCCCGACGGCCATCGGTCACCGCCATCAACCCCGGGTACAGCCCGTGCAACCGCCGCGCCGCAACCATCTGAGCCCGAGCAGACACGAGGAACGTACGCACCGGCCGCCGGTAATGGTGGAACGAACCCAACGATCGGTCGAACACCCCGACGAGTCCGGCGGCGTGACACCGGAAACCGAACTCCTCGTCTTCGAGCAGCGACTCCGCATACGTGGCCACTGCCTGCGGAACCCGGTCACAGTCCGCCCGACGCATCGAGAAGTTGCCGGCCCAGAACTGGAGCAGGACCCGGAGCGGGTCCGCGTCGAGCACCCGACATTCCGACTCGTAATCGCCGGAGTAGATCGCGGCCGTCACGCTCTTCGCCACCAGGTGCGGCGCCACCGGCATGTAGCCGACGACCACGCGATCGGGTTGAGCCTCGTGGATCCGCCGGTGCCCCGCCAACAGGCCCGGCTCGGGCACGACGTCGTCGTCGAGGATGAGCACGAGATCACCGCGAACCGCATCGACGCCGGCCTGGCGCGCCAGCGCGACCCCCCGGCCCGGACCGGCGACGACTCGGACTCGGGAGTCGGCGAGGAGATCCGCTCGCTCGAGCACGCCGGTGACCGTGTCCGGGTTGGCGTCGGCGACGACGACGACCTCGAGCGGGTCCTCGGATAGGCAGCGAGCCACGATCTCGGCGAGCACGTCCCGTCCGATCGAGGGGATGACCACCGAGACGAGCAGCGCCTCATCCGACTCGGTGTCTGTCACAAACCACAATGGCTCGCGCCGCACCGCCGACGCAACGCGCGCTGAAGCCGGACCGGCCCGTTTCGGGGTGTGCGCGCCACGGCCACCCGGCGACACCTCTACGCTTGCCGGTCGCAACCGCACGAGGGGGAATCGGTGCCGATCGTCGACATTGACCGCAGCGGCCGCTCGGCGGCGGGGACACCGCGGTGACCGCACCGTCGGGTCGGGAACCGGCGGGCCCGGACTCCTCGGGCGCGCGCCGCGCGGCCCGGCTCACCGGCATCGGCGACGTCGGTCCCTTCGAGGCGGGGGCGGCGGCGTCGATCCCGGCGCGCGCGGCGGCACGAGTCATATGGGTGGCGGTGGCGATCCTCATCGTCGCCACGTTCTCCGTGCAGTTCGTGCGAAGCCAGTCGGGTCGGAGTGTGATCGTCGACCTGTTCGACGCGAACCAGAAGCTCAACTTCCCGACTGCGATGAAGGTGGTGCTGCTCCTCGGCTCCACCGTGCTGTTCGTCGGGGTTGGACTCACCGTCCGTGATCGCTGGCACCGGATCCGGTGGTTCGGGATCGGCGCCGTCTTCGCGTTTCTCTCGCTGGACGAGATGACCTACATGCACCAACGGATCTCCGACATCCTCCACGAGAGTCTGGGCACCAGCGGACCGTTGCAGTTCGCCTGGGTGCTCGTGTATCTGCCACTCCTCGCAGTCCTGACGGTGGTGTACCTACCGTTCTGGCGGCGGCTGGCCAACCCGTTGCGGACACAGCTGCTACTCGCCGCGATCGGCTTCGCCGGCGGCTCGGGGGGGCTCGAGTTCTTCAAGGCCGCACTGTTCGACGACGAGCGTTGGAAGTTGTCGTTCGGACTGGTCGCGTCCACCTCGGACTCGCTCGAACTCCTCGGCTTGGCCCTGCTCGTGAGCGCGTTACTGAACACGATCGGGCGCGCCACCAGCTCGGTCAACCTGACCGTCACCCCCTGACTCGGGCGCGGGCGCCCGAACCGACGCGTGAAACGCAAGCCCCGGCTTACGCTTTTGGTGCGAGTTCGGGGGATTAGGCGAGGGCGGAGCAGCAGGTGTCGACGATGAGGCGGGTCACGACGTAGGGATCCATGTTGGCGTTCGGACGCCGATCCTCGATGTAACCCTTCTGGTCGACCTCGACCTGCCACGGGATCCGCACCGACGCGCCGCGGTCCGACACGCCGTAGCTGTACTCGTTGTACGGCGCGGTCTCGTGCTGGCCGGTCAGGCGGGACTCGATGCCGTCGCCGTAGCCCTCCACGTGCTCCTGCACGCGCTTGCCCAGCGCCTCACACGCCGTGATGATCGGGTCGTAGCTCTCGCGCATCGCCTTCGTGGAGAAGTTGGTATGGGCACCCGCGCCGTTCCAATCACCCATGACCGGCTTCGCCGCGATGGTCACCGCGATCCCGAAGTCTTCGGCGATGCGGTACAGCAACCACCGCGCCACCCAGAGCTGGTCGGCGACGTCGAGCGGACCGAGCGGACCGACCTGGAACTCCCACTGACCGGGCATGACCTCGGCGTTGATGCCGGAGATGCCGAGACCGGCGTCGAGACAGGCGTCGAGGTGGGCCTCGACGATTTCACGGCCGAAGACCTCGTCGGCGCCGATACCGCAGTAGTAGAAGCCCTGCGGTGCGGGATACCCGCCGACGGGAAAACCGAACGGCCGACCGTCCTGGAAGAAGTTGTATTCCTGCTCGATGCCGAACAGCGATTCCTGGTCGGCGAACTTCTCGGCGATCGGCACGAGCTTGGCCCGATTGTTGGTGATGTGCGGCTCCATGCTCGTGTAGAGCACGTCACACATGACGAGCTTGTGGTCGCCGCCGCGGATCGGGTCCGGGCAGGAGAACACCGGCCGCAGCACGCAGTCGGACTTGTCGCCCGGGGCCTGGTTCGTACTCGAGCCGTCGAAACCCCAGATCGGGAGGTCGCCGCCCTTGTCGATGACCTTGGTCTTCGAGCGGAGTCGAGCGGTCGGCTCCGTGCCGTCGATCCAGATGTACTCGGCCTTGTACGCCACGTGATTGCTCCTGATCCTTCTGCGGTGCGAGATTCGGATGGTCGTCGTTCAGATGTTGGGGGCCGGTCCGTCGGACCGATGCGATTCAGTTCGGCTCGGTGCCGTGGCCGACTGGCGACGACGCAGCGAGCTTTTCGGACCGGGGTTTCGGATCTATTGCCGAAATGTGAACGCTGTGTAACCCCGGCTCTCTCGGGCGGCGAGAGCCTAGGCGAGCCTCCGTACACTGTGCCGAGCCGGGCGTTTTCCCTGATCGGAGCATTCGAATGCCACCTCAGCTCGAATACGTGCTGCGCACCGTCGAGGAACGCGGGGTGCGATTCGTCCAGCTCTGGTTCACGGATGTCCTCGGGTCGTTGAAGGGCTTCGCGATCACCCCGGCCGAGCTCGAAGGCGCGCTCGAAGAGGGGATGACCTTCGACGGCTCGGCGATCGAGGGCTATTCCCGGGTCCAAGAGTCCGACATGCTCGCCATGCCGGATCCGGCGACCTTCGAGATCGTGCCGTGGCGGGGCGACGACGCACCCGTCGCGCGCATGTTCTGTGACATCCAGACCCTCACCGGGGACGCCTTCGACGGCGACCCCCGCAACGTGTTGCGCCGGAACCTCGCCCGCGCCAGCGAGCACGGGTACACGTTCTTCGTCGGACCCGAGATCGAGTACTTCTACTTCCGGTCCGCCACCGAGCCGGAGCCACTCGACACTGCGGGGTTCTTCGACCTCACGCACACCGACGCCGCCAACGAACTCCGGCGCCGCACCATCCTCACGCTCGAGGCGATGGGTATTCCCGTCGAGTATTCCTTCCACGAGAACGGGCCCAGCCAGCACGAGATCGACTTGCGGTACACCGACGCCCTGTCGATGGCGGACAACGTGATGACGTTCCGAATGGTCGTGAAGCGCATCGCGAGCGAGCTCGGTGTTCACGCCACCTTCATGCCGAAGCCGATCGCCGGCGCGTTCGGCTCGGGGATGCACGCCCATCTCTCCCTCTTCGAAGGCGACGTGAACGCGTTCCACGATCCGGGCGATCCGCAGGGACTGTCGAAGGTCGGCAAACACTTCGTCGCCGGATTGCTGCGCCACGCGGGTGAGATCACCGCCATCACCAACCAGACCGTCAACTCCTACAAGCGGCTCATCGCCGGGTACGAAGCCCCCACCTACATCTCGTGGGCTCGCAACAACGAGTCGGCGCTCGTGCGGGTGCCCGCCCCGAAACGGGACAAGGACTCCAGCACGCGAATCGAGTTCCGGTCGCCGGACCCGGCGTGCAACCCCTACCTCGCGTTCGCGGTGATGCTCGCGGCCGGGATGAAGGGAGTGGAGGAGGGCTACCCGCTGCCCGCGGAAGCGACCAACAACATCTTCGAGATGACGCCCGCCGCGCGCGTCGCGGCCGGTATCGACCTGCTCCCCCAATCGCTGGCCGAAGCGATCGACGTGATGGAGGAGTCCGAGCTCGTCGCCACCGCGCTCGGCGAACACGTGCACGACTACTTCATCCGCAACAAGCGACGCGAGTGGAACGCGTACAAGGAACAGGTCACGCCGTGGGAGCTCGACCGCTACCTCGGGTCGCTCTGAGATGGAACCGATCCTCGTGTTCCCTGATCCACCGCCCGCGTTGCTCGCCCAGACCCTCGACCTCGCCGGATACGCGTGGAAGGCCGTGAGCAACGCGGCCGTCGCGATCGCCGATGAGCCCGCCGACGGCTGGGCGGGCGCCATCGTGGTCGTCGACGACGACATCGACGGCGCGTTGTCCATGTGCCGTTCCCTACGCAAGCGGGACGCGGTCCTGGAACCGTTGCTGATGCTCGTGACCGGCGCGCAGCTCGGCGAACTCGGCGAGCGGGAAGACCTCTTCGACGACTTCTGCCTGACGCCGTTCCATCCCCAGGAGCTGGAGGCGCGTCTGCGCCACCTCATGTACCGCTCGGGGCGCGGGTCCACGCCGGAAATGGTGGAGTACGGCGACCTCATCTTGAACCTCGAGACGTACCAGGCCGCGCTGTCGGGGAAGCCACTCGACCTCACCTACATGGAGTACGAACTGCTGAAGTTCTTCGCCACCCACTCCGCGAAGGTCTTCACCCGGGAGCAGTTGCTGTCCCGAGTGTGGGGCTATGAGTACTACGGCGGCGCGCGCACGGTGGACGTTCACGTCCGCCGCCTGCGGGCCAAGCTCGGCGAGGAACACGCCAACTTGATCCAGACCGTCCGGTCGGTGGGTTACCGCTTCGGTCAGTCCCGCGGGCTCTAGTCAGGCGGGTTGAGCGTCCGCGCGCTGGTCGGCGTCGTCGCCGACGGTCCAGCCGATGATCGCACTCCACGCTGCGCCCGCACCCATGATGGCGACGGGTCCGAGCAGGACCATGACGAGAATGATGATCAGGGCTCCGAGCACGCCGAGATTCTAGACGCGCGGGAGGTAAACCCAGGCTTCGATCTCGACGCGCGCGCCGGCGGGGAGCGCGGCCACTTGGACCGTCGACCGCGCCGGGCGGTGATCGCCGAACGCGGCGGCGTAGACCTCGTTCATGGCGGCGAAGTCCGCGAGGTCGGTGACGAACACGGTGGTCTTGGCCACGTCCGTGAGGCGGGCGCCGCAATCGCC
Organism: Acidimicrobiia bacterium; assembly: GCA_031422675.1. Classification (GTDB taxonomy): domain Bacteria; phylum Actinomycetota; class Acidimicrobiia; order IMCC26256; family JAENVU01; genus JAENVU01. The sequence continues at coordinate 26,497 of JANPMG010000078.1, forward strand.
GAGCACCGCGACGATGTTGTCCAGTACCTGCTGCGCTTGGGCCGCCCCGTCGCCGGGAACCAGTTGACCGGTGGCGGGGTCCAGGGGCACCTGGCCGGCGAGGATGAGCCAATCCCCGGCCCGCACCGCGGGTGAATACGGTCCGGCGACGGCGGGCGCGTGCGGCGTGGGAACGGGTTCGACGGTCACCGGCGCAGCATACGGGCGGCGCGGGTCTCCCTCGCCGGGAACGTCTCCGGCCGGACGCCGTCGGCCGCGGTGACCGCGTTCCACGTTGCCGCGGCGACCGCGGCGAACGCGGCGTCGGAAGCTCCCGCGCGCGCCGCTTCGCCAGCGGCGGCCGGAACGATTTCGACGTGGACCGGCGGCATCGCCTTCGGCCGGATGATGCCGAACGATCGAATCGTGAGGTCGAGGACTTCGCCGGTCTCGGGATCAACCGCAATGCCCTCGGTGAGGACCCAGCCGAGGGCCATGTGCGCGGCACCGACGACGTAAGACCGCAACACCACCTCGTCGAGCGGATCGCCTGCGTCGATCCGCACATGAACCGCATCGATCACACCGGTGGCGGCGTCGGTGTCCACTCGCGCACCGGCGAGCGCGCCCGCGCTCGACACCGCAACGGTGTCGAGCAGCACGGCGAGCGCGCGCGGGTCGTGGGCGAGCAGCGCGCGGCGATCCGCGCCCGCGGCGGCGAGCGCGCCTTCGACGAGCACCGTCTGCTCCGCGAGCCCCACCGCGCGGAGCGCGTCCGACACCGGCGGACCCTTGACCGGCTGGTGCGTCCACTGCGCGTCGATCGCAAGGGCATACGGCGTGGCGGTCGGTGGCAGCGCGCCGGCGGTGAGACCACTGATGATGATCCGATCGCCCGGCGCGACCGCGGCGGACGCGATCGCGGTGGCCGCGATCGGGGGCCGCTTCGGACCGATCCGCACCACATCTTCGCGTGCCATGACGGTGCGCACCGGCCGGCCGAGCTCGTCCGCCAGGGCGCGCGCCGCGCCGGGAGCGGCTGAAGCCCGCTTCCCGCCAAAGGCACCGCCGTTCGCGAGCGTGGACGCCGGTTCCCCGCCGGGCCGGCACCAGCTCGCATCCGGTTCGAGATAGGCCGGCTCGACCCAACCCGTCGCGAGGCGAACCCCGCCTGCGGGCAACTCGGGAAGTGGCAGTGGCGTCACGTCGGCCACCGTCGTCCGCCGGCCCTGCACCTTGCCTGCGACCGCGCGGGCTCCGTCCAAGCTCTCGCCGACCACCCACTCGACGCCACCGGCGGTGATGCTCGGGGCCGTGCTCCCCGGGGGAAGCGGCACCGCAACCCGCGCGTCGCGGGGTGCAGTGTCGTCCGCGAACCCGGCGTCGCCCAGCGGCGTGGCGCGCCCGACGGCCTGCGCCGCGCCGCCTTCGAGTTCGGCCCGTCGCGCCGCCGCCTCGAAATCGCGCCCGCCCGGTTCCGGCATGGGGTGCACATCCGCCGCGAACGCGGCGGTGACGGCGTCGGTGATCGTGTGCCAGCCGGTGCAGCGACACAGGTGCGCGGCGAGGGCGCGTTCCACGTCGGTGGCCGAGGTCTTGGCCTTCGCCTGGAGCGCCGCCAACCGCACGATGATTCCGGGCGTACAGAAACCGCATTGCGACCCGCCCGCAGCGACGAACGCGTCGACGAGCGGGTCGAGCACCGCCGGTGCCAGGCCACTGAGGGTCGTGACCGAGCGACCTTCGACGCGCGCGGCCGGAGTCACACAGGCGACGCGCGCGTCACCGTCGACGAGGACCGTGCAGCAGCCGCACTGCCCTTGGGGCGCGCAGCCGTCCTTGACCGTGGTGACGCCGAGGCGCTCGCGCAGGACCGAGAGCAGGGTCTCGCCGTCGGCGATCTCGGTCTCGACGGCCTCGCCGTCGAGCGTGAGGCGGAGCGAACCCGGTTCGCTCAGCTGAACGACTGGCCGCAGCCGCAGGTGCGCTCGGCGTTCGGGTTGCTGATGTGGAAACCGGAGCCCTGAAGCCCGTCTCGGTAGTCCAGTTGTCCGCCGCCGAGGTGACCCATCGACGCGGGATCGATCACGACCGACACGCCGCCTTGCTCGGACTTCACGTCCTCATCCGCAACGTCGGCATCGAAGAACATCTCGTAACTGAAGCCGGAGCAACCGCCGGGGCGCACCGCAACCCGCAACGCGAGGTCTGGGGTGTTCTCGGCCTCGATGAGCGCCTTGACCTTGGCTGCGGCCGCATCGGTCAGCACGAACTGGGCGCGAGTATCGGTGACGGTGAACATGCTCATGGTGGGCTCCGTGAGTTTCAGGGGGCTATCAGGGTAGCGCGACGACAACGTGACAGGGATCGGGCTCGTACAACGTCGAGAACGCCTCCACTGTTCCCCGGCGGGATTCGGCCACGCCCTCGACGATCCCCCGATGAAGGTTGCAGACCAAATCCGGGTACGCCTCGGCGAGTTCGCGGAAGGGACAATGGAGGAACTCGATGCGGGTGGATGCGTCTTGCGGGCCCGAGTCGCCGGTGCCCCTGTCGTCGGTGCCCCTGTCGCCGGTGCCCGTGTCGTCGGCGGCGGGTTCGAAGCCGAGCCGATCGAGTTCGGCGGCCACCAACGAGAGACAACTCTGATCCGGCGTCCGTTCCAGGCTGCGTTCCGCGGCCGCCCGACCCCAGGCCCGTCCGGTCGCACGCGCGCCGGCACCCTTGGCCCCGGAGGTCTCGGCCAGCGCGGCGAGCAGCCCGGAGAGGAGCACGTGCGCCGGCGGGTCGAAGCCGAGCCCGGGCGCGCCGGGGGCGAGGGAATAACGGTGCTGCGGTCGGCCGACGGTGCCGCGGTGGGCCACCTCGACCTCGATCAGGCCGGCGTCACGCAGGCGCTCCAGGTGGAGCCGGACCGTGTTCGGGTGCAGGGCCAGTGATTCGGCGAGGTCCGCGGCCGATCGGGGCGCAGTCGAGGCCGAGATCTCCCGGTAGAGCGCGTGACGGGTCTCGTCGCCGAGGGCCTTGAGCACCGCCAGTTCCATCGTTTGACCGTAACTGCGGATGGGCATATTTTCAAGGTCGGCACTGTTTTTATTCATCCGAGCTCGTCCCCCTCCCTCAGGACCCGATGACTGACACCGCTCCCCCCGTTCCCGCCGCCCCCACCACACCCCTGCCCGCTACCCCGTCGGTCGAGGCGGTGCGCGGGATGCTCGGCGGGGTCATGGACCCCGAACTCAAGGCGAGCATCGTGGACCTCGGCATGGTGCACGACATCGATGTGGGCCCGGACGGCGTCGTCATGATCCACATCGCGTTGACCACCCTCGGATGTCCGCTCCAGGCCGAGATCCGGCGCGAAATCCAGTCGAAGGTCACCGGTCTGCCGGGAATCACCGACGTGAAGGTGCGCTGGGTGGAGATGACCCAGGAGCAGAAGTCCGCCGCGATGCAACGGGCCCGACTCAACGCGCGGGAGAACGCGCCGGACACGATGATCCCCGCCACGACGCGCGTGCTCACGATCTCGAGCGGCAAGGGTGGGGTCGGCAAGAGTTCGGTCACCGTCAACCTCGCCGCCGCGATCGCGGCGCGTGGTTTGCGCGTGGGCGTGCTCGACGCCGACATCTGGGGATTCAGTGTCCCGCGCATGCTCGGCGTGGAGGGGCGCCTCAGTGGTGAGCAGGGCAAGATCAGCCCGCACCACCGGGACGTTCCCGGCGGTGGCTCGCTCGAAATCGTGTCGATGGGTTTCCTCGTCGACGACGAGTCGACGGCCCTGATGTGGCGTGGCCTCATTCTCACGAAGGCCGTCGAGCAGTTCCTCACCGACGTGCGCTGGGGCGATCTCGACTACCTGCTGATCGACATGCCGCCCGGCACCGGCGACGTGCAGATGGGCTTGGCCCGCATGCTGCCTCAGGCCGAGATGCTCGTGGTCACCACCCCGGCGCTCGCGGCGCAGAAGGTGGCCACTCGCGTGGCCGACATGGCGCGCCGGTCGTACATGAAGATCGTGGGGGTAGTGGAGAACATGAGCGAGTTCGTTGCGCCCGACGGTCAGCGCTTCGCGTTGTTCGGTCGCGGTGGCGGCGCCGCGCTCGCCGCCGAGATCGGCGCGCCGCTCCTGGCGTCGATCCCGCTCGAACCCGAGGTGTCCGAAGGCGGTGACACCGGCAACCCCGTGTCACTCTCGGCTCCGGACTCCCCCGCCGGCATGGCGTTCAACGCGCTCGCGCAGCGCATCGTGGACGAGTTGCTCCCGCCCGTCGAGATGGCCGGTTGCACCGCGCGCATCTTCGAGCTCGCCGCCGCGAACCTGGCGGCCGCCGACGCCGCCAAGACCTGACCCTTCCGAACGTCAGGTGACGGCGGTCCACCGGCTGCGTTGATCGCGGCCGGTGACCCGGCCTTCGTCCCGCAGTTTCTTCAAGTGGGAGTAGATCTGGCTCCCCGCGACGGGAAGGAGCGGCGCGGGCGTGTCCACGTACAGCACGGCCAGTATGTGGTCCACGGTGGTCGGACCTTCGCGCACCAGACCGAGGATCTGGCGCTCACGAGTGCGCCGATGCCGGAGGTACTCGTCGATGCGGGCGCGTGGTTCCTCGATGAGTTCGCCGTGACCCGGCGCAATCGATCGCAGTCGAAGCTTGCGCAGCCGTTCCAGTGTGGCGAGGTAGTGGGCCATGTCACCGCCGGTTCGCGGCGACACCACCGAGTACACGCCACCGAGAATCGTGTCGCCGGTGAAGAGCATCCGCTCCTCCTCCAGGAGGAAGCACAGGTGATTGGGCGCGTGGCCGGGCGTGTGCAGGACTTCGAGCCGGAACTCAGTGCCGTCGATCGTGGTGCCCTCGCCGATCGCGCGATCCACCTTCACGCTCTTCTCTCGGGTGGAGAAGGCGAGGACCTCGGCGCCGGTGGCTTTCGCCAGCCGCGTGGCTCCCGGCGCGTGATCCGGGTGCGTGTGCGTCAGCACGATCCACCGAACGCGGTCGCGCACCGCCGCGCCGATGATCGCGTCGATGTGCGCTTTCGCGTCAGGACCGGGATCGATGACCGCCACCTCGTCGATGCCGACGAGATAGGTGTTCGTCCCCGGACCGGTCATGTGGCTCGGGTTCGACGCGACCACCCGCCGGACCAGCGGGGACAACGCGCTCGGCACCTCGGGGGTCATGGCCGGCATCAGGACACTGCGGCGCGCGTCGCGACGAGGACATCCGCCGCGCGGTCGAACCCGGCCAGGACTTCGAGGCTGCGGCGGGTCGGGAGGATGAGGGCGCGCTCGCCCCGATCCGCGGCGTCGAGCGCATCCGCCGGCCGAACCCATGCCGACGCGATGAGTTCGGTGTTGTCGTGTTCGTACGCGCCGGGCGGCGCGGCACCGACGAAAAAACGGGTGTCGTATCGACGCACACCGCCCTCGGGCGTGATCCAGTGGGCGAACGGAGCCAACTCGTCGGTGGCGAGGGTCAGCTCATGCGCCTCGACGAACGCCGAGAAGTCGAGCGCGCCGGCGTTCAACGCCGCGCGAGCGCCGACGAACTCGGATGCACTCGCATCAACCGGCTCGCCATCGCGATGACGAGCCAACAGGACTCCGGCCTCCTCGTACGTTTCACGGATCGCTCCAACCCAGAAGCCGAGACCGCCGGTCTCGACTCCGAGGGCCGCGCTGGCGCGCCGGTCGTCCCAGCCGGCACAGCGTGACTCCCACGCCTGGTCGCGGTCGTCGGCGTCGATCGCCCCACCGGGAAACACCGACGCACCGGCGATCCACGCCGATTCGGCGTTGCGCAGCGCCATGAACACCTGAAGTTCGGGGGCGTCGCGGATGAGCATCACCGTCGCCGCGTCCCGAGGTTGCACCACCCGCGAATCCTACGACCCCTTTCTTTCCGCTCTCGCGACTACGTCGCAGGCCGCTCGGGCCCCGGCTCGGGAGATCAACCGACGAACCACGCGCGAACAACCCCTCGCCTTCCGCTCCCGCTCTCGCGACTACGTCGCAGGCCGCTCGGGCCCCGGCTCGGGAGATCAACCGACGAACCACGCGCGAACAACCCCTCGCCTTCCGCTCCCGCTCTCGCACCTACGTCGCAGGCCGCTCGGGCCCCGGCTCGGGAGTACGGGCGGGACCTACGCTGCCGGGCGATGGATCCACGACGCGCGCTTCCCTCCGTCGAGCGCGTGCTCGGGCAGCTCGACGGCCTTCCTCATCAACTCCTGGCCGACGCCGCTCGCGCCGCAGTCGACGCCGCCCGGCAGGCGGTCGCCGACGGCGATCCGGTCGACGAGGCCGCCGTCGTCGCCGACGCATCGGTGCGCGTGGCCGAAGCCCGGACCCGGCTCCTGCAACCGGTCATCAACGCGACCGGTGTGCTCCTTCACACCAACCTCGGCCGCGCCCCGATCGGCGACGAAGCCCTGGCGGCCGTCGCCGCCATCGGGAGCGGTGCGTCGAACCTCGAGTACCGGTTGGACACCGGCCGCCGCGGGTCGCGCCACGACCACGCCGGTACGTTGCTGGCCCGCGCGGTCGGGGCCGAGGCCGGACTCGTGGTCAACAACAACGCGGCCGCGGTCCTCCTGGCCCTCGGCGCCCTCGCCCGCGGCCGCCACGTCGTCGTGTCGCGCGGCGAACTCGTGGAAATCGGTGGCGGCTTCCGCGTCCCCGAGATCATGGCGGAGTCCGGTTGCACGCTGGTGGAGGTCGGTACCACCAACCGGACTCGGCGTGCGGACTACGAGCGTGCGATCACCGAGGACACTGCGCTCCTGCTCAAGGTGCACGCGTCGAACTACCGGATGATCGGCTTCACCGAGGCCGCCCCCATCGGTGATCTCGCGTCGCTCGGTCCGGTGGTGATGGTGGACGCCGGATCGGGTCTGCTCGACGAGACCACCCCATGGCTGCCCACGCAGCCGGCGTGGTTGCGCGACGAACCTGGTGTGCGCCAGGCGATCACCGCCGGCGCCGGAATCGTCACGTTCTCGGGCGACAAGTTGCTCGGCGGTCCTCAGGCCGGCGTCATCGTGGGCCGTGCCGATCTCGTGGCCACGATCGCGAAGCATCCGCTCGCTCGCGCGATGCGCGCCGACAAGATGACCCTGGCGGCGTTGCAACAGGTGGCGTTGGTCTACCTCTCCGGCGACGCCACCGGGATTCCACTCTGGCGGATGGCCACCGTGTCGCTCGACGAACTGCGCATCCGCGCCGAGCGAATCGCGCAACGAGTCGGTGGCAGCAAAGTGCTCGATACCGAAGCCGTCGCCGGCGGTGGGTCGCTCCCGGGGCTGACGATCCCGTCGATCGGTGTCGCGATCGAACCGGGCGACGCGGGCGCCGCGATCCGCGCGCTCCGCGATCGTGGTGTGATCGCTCGCACCGACTCGAGCTTGGTCGTCTGTGACCTGCGCAGTGTCGACCCGGCCCAGGACGAAGTCGTGGCCGCTGCGCTCGCGTCACTCTGATGCGGGTCGTCGCCACCGCGGGACACGTCGACCACGGCAAGTCGACCCTCGTCCTTGCGCTCACCGGCACCGACCCCGATCGATTCCCCGAGGAGAAGGCGCGCGGCCTCACCATCGACCTCGGGTTCGCGTTCTGCACGCTCCCCTCGGGCGCGGATATCGGATTCGTCGACGTGCCGGGCCACACCCGCTTCATCAAGAACATGCTGGCCGGCGTCGGTGCGGTGGACGTCGCCGTTCTCGTCGTCGCCGCCAACGAGGGCTGGAAACCCCAGAGTGAGGAGCACCTGCGCATCCTCGACCTCCTCGGCGTGCGTCACGGGATCGTGGCGGTCACGAAGTCCGGCTTGGTGGACGACGAGACCCTCGAGATCGCGCAGCTCGAGGTGGCGGACCATGTGGCCGGCACCACGTTCGACGGACTGGACATCGTCACCTGCGATGCCCGCTCCGGGCACGGACTGGACACCGTGCGCAGCGCGCTCGACGCGGCGCTCGCCGCGGCACCGAGTGCGCGTGACGACGCGCGGCCCCGGCTCTGGATCGATCGCGTCTTCGCGGCCAAGGGTGCCGGGACCGTCGTGACCGGCACGCTCACCGGTGGCGTGATCGAGACCGACGACGAACTCGACGCGGGCGGCCATCACGTGCGGGTGCGCGGCATCGAGAGCCACGGGATGACCTCCGGCCGTGGTGAGGCGGGGGCGCGGGTGGCGCTCAATCTCGTCGGCGTGGATCGCCACGACCTGACGAGGGGGGACGCGGTCGTGCGGCCGGGTCAGTGGCTCCCCGTCGGAATCGCTGACGTTCTGCTGACCGAGGTACCCGGAGCGCGCCTGAAAACGCGCGGCCGACTCACCGCCGCGGTCGGCTCGGGCGAGTACGGCGTGTGGTTCCGACGGTTCGACGAGCGGTTCGCGCGGCTGCGGTTCGATGCGGCGCTGCCCCTCGCACCGGGAGATCGAATCGTGCTCCGTGACACGGGAGCCGAAGCAACGGTGGCTGGGGCCGAGATCCTCGACGTCATGCCGAGCCGGCGGACCGCTGAGGCACCGGCCCGCCTGGCGCAGCCGCTCGGCACGAGGGTCCTCGAAACCGGCTGGGTGCCCCGGGCCGGACTCGATGCCCGCACCGGAATGTCGCCGGACGCGGCGAGCGCTGCCCTCCTGGCCGCGGGCGGCGAGGCCGTCGGCGATTGGCTCGTTGCCGCCGATCTCGCCACCGCGCAGCGCACCCGTGCCGTCGCGCTCATCGCCGACCATCACCGCGACCATCCGAACGAGACCGGGATGCCGATCACCGATCTGGCCCGAGCGCTCGAGCTCGGTGCGGACCAGGTATCGGCGCTCCTCGCAACCGATGCGGAGCGCCTCGCAATCGAACATGGCCTCGCCCGTGACCGCGCGCACGTGGGTAGTGCGGCGATGACCGACGCCGGGCGCGCGCTGGTGGACGCACTCGCCACGACCCCGCTCGCGCCACCGCCGCCGCCGGACCTCACGGTGGCGCGTGCACTCACGCGCGAGGGCGTGCTCGTGGAACTCGACGGTATCTACTTCACCGCCGCGGCCATCGACGCGGCGCGCGCGCTGGTCATCCGCGCGCTGGCCGACCGCGGATCGGTCACCATCGCCGACGCACGCGACGTGCTGGGATCCACCCGCAAGTACGTGGTACCCATCATGGGGCGGATGGATGCCGAAGGCGTGACCCGACGGCGCGGCGACAACCGCATCCCGGGGCCCCGATCGGGATTGCTCGAGCCGTGAGCGCCGCGTTCGCGCGTCAGCCGGCGTGTCGGTCGGCGCGTCAGCCGGCGCGGGTGGCGAGCAGTTGCGAACGCTCGTGTTCGTTCAACCCGCCCCAGATGCCGTGGGGTTCTTTGATCGACAGCGCGTAGTCCAGGCATTCGGCGGTCACCGGGCACTCGCCACAGATCACCTTGGCCCGGGCCTCGCGCAGCTCCCGCTCGTCCCGGCGCTCACCGCTCGCCGGAGGAAAGAACACCCCCGACTTGGGGCCGCGACACGCCGCTCGCATCTGCCACGTCTGGTTCACCGTGCCGACACTCACCGAAACCCTCCTGCAGGGTGACAGGGCCTTCCGCTCCGACCCGTGTGGCGAAACTACTCCTGGGGTGTGACCAGCCACAAGAGCCAGGTTTCACACGACCTATTCGACCGGATCCTTCGGTTTCGGCTCCCGGTAATCCCGAGCGCCGCCCTCTTCGGGCTCGACCTCCAGGACGAGCCCGTCGACCTCGACGACCCGAATCCCCTGACCGGACGTGATCGGCGTGGCTCGGTTGGTCCGTGCTCGCCAGCGGGCGCCGCGCAGGAGCACCACACCGTCGGGCGAAACATCGACCACGGCCTCGCCGACTTCACCGATCAGGGACTCGCGGCCGATCGTGGGGGTGGAGAACCGTGACCGCACCGCAACGGGCATCGCGGTCACGAAGAACGCGACCGTGCTGAGCACCAACAGGATGATCGCCCACCAGTAGACGTCGAGGTTCGACGATCCGCCGTAGAGGAACAGGGTTCCGATCACGAGCAGGATCGTGGCGATCACGGTCCAGGAGTAGGCGCGGCCGGACTGCACGTCGATCGCATATCCGAACATGGCGACGAAGATCAGGGCGAGCGCCCAGATGTTCACCGGGAGGTGGGAAAAGCCGACGAACGCACCCACGAGCGCGACTGCGCCGGTGGCGCCGGCGAGGCCGACCGAGATGGTGAAGAACTCGAAGATGATGAGGGCGAGGCCCACGACGAGGAGGCCGTACGCGATGGTGGGATTCGTAAGCGTGTGCACCGCCTGACCCACGAGGTCCAGCTTGGTGAAGCGGATCAGGTCGGTTGGTTGCAGCCGCCGGTCCCGCCCGGTGCCGACGACTTCGGCGGTCTCGAGTTCGACGGTGCCGGACGCGGTGCGCACCGACTTCCCGTTGAGCGCCACGAGCAGATCACCAATGGTGGCGCAGCCCGGCGGCGCGGCACAGACGCGATCGGTGACCCCGAGCCGCACCGCGTCGTCCCCATTGAGCGACCGCTGCCGGAGCAACCGGCCACCGGCGGCCCGGCGGTCGTTCCCGTCCTCGATCGTCCCCAGATCGCGCAGGATCGCGTCGCCGTGGCGCGTGTCGAGTCGTACCGGGGCGGCGGCCCCGATCGTCGACCCGTTCGACACGGCCACGACCGGCGCGGCCACCGCGAGAACTGCGGCGAGTCCTCGCGCTTTCGAACCGGAGGGGCCGACCCACACGACCACCGGCACTCGCGAGTTCCGGATCGCCTTCACCAGCGGCACCGGATCGACATCCACCGCACCGCCGGAGTTGAACTTGATCAGGAGCATCGTGGCCCGGTCCCGATTCGCGGCGGCGATCGCATCCCGGATGAGCGCCGCGTTCGGCGGATCGATCAACCCGTCGACCTGGATCACGTCGATCGACTTCTCGGGCTTCGTGCCGGCGCCGGCGAATGACGAACCACCGACCACACCGGCGAGCACACCTGCGGCGATGAGCATCGCGGCAGCGCGGACCCGGTTGCGTCGGGGGTGGGCCGAACGCACTCCCGTAGGCTCGGCGTGATGGAGCTGGATCACTTTTGCTCCACCTCCCGGGTGGTCATCGTTGCGGGCAAAGGTGGTGTCGGCAAGACCACGGTGACGGCAACGCTCGCCGTTGCCGCGGCCCGGACCGGTCGCACCGTGCTGATCGTGGAGGTCGAGGGTAAATCGGGGCTGGCGACAGCCTTCAATCGGCCCGCGCTCGGCTACGAGGAGCAGGACCTCGCGCCCGGGATCCGTGGCCGAACCCTCACCCCCGACGCGGCGCTTCGGGACTGGCTCGAAGGCAACGGCCTCAAGCGCATCTCCAAGCGGCTGGTCCAGACCGGCGCGCTCGACGTGATCGCCACCGCGGGGCCGGGCATGAAGGACATCCTCGTGCTCGGCAAGGTGAAGGGCCTGGAGCAGGGTCGGGCCGCGGATCTGATCATCGTGGACGCCCCCGCCGCGGGGCACGCGCTCACGTTCCTCACGTCGGCCCACGGTCTGCTGAACGCGGTGGCGGTGGGTCCCGTGCGCAAGCAGGCGGCCGACGTGGTGGAGATGCTCTCGGACCCCGCCCGGTGCCAGGTGCTGCTCGTGACCCTGCCGGAGGAGACGCCGGTGAACGAGGCCGTCGACACCGCGTTCGCGATCGAGGACCGAGTGGGCGTACGCCTGGGTCCGGTGGTGGTGAACGGTTGCTATCCCGAACTCGCGTTGACGGCTGGGTCCTCCACTGCGGCCGCGGCCCAGGCCGACGCTGACCTGATCGACGTGTTCGTCTCAGACCAGGAGGCGGCGGACCTCGCCGCCGCCGCCGCGTTCAGGACCGAACGGACCGAGATCCAGCTCGGGCAAGCGGAGCGGCTGGCGGGCGCGCTGCCGGTGCCGCAGATCCGCCTGCCGTTCGTGTTCACTTCCGAGATCGGCCCGAACCAGATCGAGGAACTCGCGGACGCGTTCACCGACGGGCTGGCCGACCTGTGACCCGAGACGGCTTCCGGTGAACATACCCAACCTCAACGATGTGGTGGACCACGGCCGGATCGCCGTGTGCTGTGGGGCCGGCGGCGTTGGCAAGACCACCACCGCGGCCGTCGTCGCCATCGAGGGCGCGCGGCGGGGACGCCGCGCCGTCGTCGTCACCATCGACCCGGCCAAACGCCTCGCCAACGCGCTCGGCCTCGACGAACTCGCGAACGAACCCCGCACCATCGACCCCGCGCGGTGGGATCCCGACGGCACCCGCGCGAACGGCGGTGAGCTCTCCGCGATGATGCTCGACACCAAGAGCACCTTCGACGGGCTCGTCACGCGCTACGCGGATTCGCCCGCGCAGGCGCAACGAATCCTGGCCAACAACTTCTACCGGAACATCTCCTCCGCGCTCTCGGGCACGCAGGAGTACATGGCGATGGAGAAGCTCCACGAACTCCACGAGGACGGCGGCTTCGACCTCATCGTCGTGGACACGCCACCGAGCCGGCACGCGCTGGACTTCCTCGACGCGCCGGCCCGCCTGTTGCGACTGCTCAACAACCCGATCTTCCGCGTCCTCATGGTGCCGACTCGTACCTACCTGAAGATCGCGGGCGCGGCGGTGCAGGCGTTCATCCGGACCGTCTCGCGGGTGGTGGGCGCAGAAGTCGTCGACGACATCGTCACATTCTTCCGGTCGTTCGAGGGCATGGAAGAAGGGTTCCGCACCCGCGCCGCGCGCGTCGTCGAGATCCTCCAACAGCCCGAGACGCGCTTCGTGTTGGTCACGTCCCCACGCCGCGACGCGATCGAGGAAGCCCGCTTCTTCGCCGAGCAGATCGGCGATCACGATCTCGCCGTCGACGCGCTGGTCGTGAATCGCGTCCACCCACGGTTCGGCACCGAACTCTCCGCCGGACTGCGGGCCCGGGTGGAGACCCTGCGCGATCTGGAGTTCTCACGCCGCACCCAACGCGACGCGCGGGACCGGCTCGCCGCCCGCTACCAGAACCTCGCCGAGTTCAACGAGATCGCGGAGCGCGAGCGGACCTACATCGAGACGGTCCGTGTCCGTACCCGATCCGCCGCGGTGGCGTTCGTCCCCTACCTGCCCCACGACGTGCACGATTTCGTGGCGCTCGCCGCGATCGGCCGCATCCTCTTCGCACCGCCCGACATCGAGGCGAGGCCCTCCGGCGCCGACAGGTAACGTCCTCTCGTGACCACGATTCTCGTCGCCGCCGAAGCTTCCTGGATACGAGACCAGGTGACCACGGCGTTCGCGGGTGTAGGTCAAGAAGTGATCGAAGTGCGCCGAGGCCAGGACGTGCGGGGCGCCGTGGGCGAGCACGCACCGGACCTCGTGATCCTCGACATGCAGATCGCCAACATGGGTGGCGTTGCGTGTGCGATCGACCTCCGGATGGAAGCGGCCGAGGGACGGATCCCGGCCACCAAGATCCTGCTGCTGCTCGACCGCGAGGCGGACCGGTTCCTCGCCACCCGCGCCGACGCGGATGCGGAACTCCTGAAGCCGATCGACGCCGGCATCCTCCGCCGGGCGGCCAAGCCGCTGTTGGGTTCGGCAACGGCTCCAGCTCCCGCCTGACGGGTCGCTACACTCTCGGCCCTTACGGGATGTGGCGCAGTTTGGTTAGCGCGCAGCGTTCGGGACGCTGAGGCCCCGGGTTCAAATCCCGGCATCCCGACCACCGCTTCGGCTGGTCAGCA